>NZ_JBSFDF010000026.1:0-106988 GCF_053593795.1 Streptomyces sp. NPDC002104
GCTGGGCTCATAACCCAGAGGTCGCAGGTTCAAATCCTGTCCCCGCTACTGAAGACCCGAAGGCCCGGATCCCCTGGATCCGGGCCTTCGGTCGTTTCGACGGGCGAACGCGAACGCGAACGAAGAAGGCCGGGAGCTCATCGAGCTCCCGGCCTTCTTCTCGTGCGTGGTTCGTTACGCAGCGGCGCAGTTCGGGCACACGCCGCGGTACGTGACCTCGACCGCCGACACCGTGAAGCCGAAGCGCTCGGTGTCCGGGAGGTCGGCCAGCGGGTTGCCCGCCGGGTGCACGTCCCGGATCGCCCCGCACTGCGCGCACACCAGGTGCTGGTGGGGGCGGTGGGCGTTCGGGTCGTACCGCTTGGCCCGCCGGTCCGTGGAGACCTCCAGGACCTCGCCCAGGGTGACGAG
Organism: Streptomyces sp. NPDC002104; assembly: GCF_053593795.1. NCBI lineage: Bacteria > Bacillati > Actinomycetota > Actinomycetes > Kitasatosporales > Streptomycetaceae > Streptomyces > Streptomyces sp. NPDC002104. The sequence continues at coordinate 412 of NZ_JBSFDF010000026.1, forward strand.
CTCGCCCAGGGTGTTGTAGACGGTCGCGCGGGAGATCTCCGGCAGCCTGTCCACGGCGCGCGCGTGCACCTCGTCGGCCGTCAGGTGAACGTGGTCACCGTCGAGCACCTCGGCCACGACGCGCCGCTGTGCGGTCATGCGCCATCCGCGTCCGCGAAGTCGTTCCAGCAGGTCACTCATGCATGCAGCGTAACAGCGAGGGGATTCGGTGTAACTCCCGAATCTGTTTCGACTTGGATGCTTACTTGACTTAGACAAAGTCCATCGTAGGATCGGTTACGTTAGGGCGCAGGACAGGTTTGCAGCAAATTTACGCAGGAGGCGCATAGTGACGCAGGGACCGCTCACCACGGAGGCCGGAGCTCCGGTCGCTGACAACCAGAACAGCGAGACCGCCGGCATCGGCGGCCCCGTTCTGGTCCAGGACCAGCTGCTGCTGGAGAAGCTCGCGCACTTCAACCGCGAGCGCATCCCGGAGCGCGTGGTGCACGCCCGTGGCGCCGGTGCGTACGGCACGTTCACGCTGACCCGTGACGTCTCCCAGTGGACCCGGGCGAAGTTCCTGTCCGAGGTCGGCAAGGAGACCGAGACCTTCCTGCGCTTCTCCACCGTCGCCGGCAACCTCGGTTCCGCCGACGCCGTGCGCGACCCCCGCGGCTGGGCGCTGAAGTTCTACACCGAAGAGGGCAACTACGACCTCGTCGGCAACAACACCCCGGTGTTCTTCATCAAGGACGCCATCAAGTTCCCCGACTTCATCCACACCCAGAAGCGCGACCCGTACACGGGCTCGCAGGAGGCGGACAACGTCTGGGACTTCTGGGGTCTGTCGCCCGAGTCCACTCACCAGGTGACCTGGCTGTTCGGTGACCGCGGCATCCCGGCGTCCTACCGCCACATGAACGGCTACGGCTCGCACACGTTCCAGTGGAACAACGAGGCCGGAGAGGTCTTCTGGGTCAAGTACCACTTCAAGACCGACCAGGGCATCAAGAACCTCACCCAGGCCGAGGCCAACCAGCTCGCCGGTGAGGACCCCGACTCGCACCAGCGCGACCTGCGCGAGTCCATCGAGCGCGGCGAGTTCCCGTCCTGGACCGTGCAGGTCCAGATCATGCCGGCGGCCGAGGCGGCCGAGTACCGCTTCAACCCGTTCGACCTCACCAAGGTGTGGCCGCACGAGGACTACCCGCCGATCGAGATCGGCAAGCTGGAGCTCAACCGCAACCCGGAGAACGTCTTCGCCGAGGTCGAGCAGTCGATCTTCAGCCCGGCGCACTTCGTCCCCGGCATCGGTCCGTCCCCGGACAAGATGCTCCAGGGCCGTCTCTTCGGCTACGGCGACGCCCACCGCTACCGCGTCGGCATCAACGCCGACCACCTGCCGGTGAACCGTCCGCACGCCACCGAGGCGCGCACCAACTCCCGCGACGGCCACCTGTACGACGGCCGCCACAAGGGCGCGAAGAACTACGAGCCGAACAGCTTCGGCGGCCCGCACCAGACCGACCGCCCGCTGTGGCAGCCGGTCGCGCTGACGGGCGGCACGGGCAACCACGCCGCGCCCGTCCACAGCGAGGACAACGACTTCGTCCAGGCGGGCAACCTCTACCGCCTGTACTCGGAGGACGAGAAGACCCGTCTGGTCGAGAACCTCTCCGGCTTCATCGCCAAGGTCTCCCGCGACGACATCGTCGAGCGTGCGATCAACAACTTCCGCCAGGCGGACGGTGACTTCGGCAAGCGTCTCGAGGCCGCGGTCCAGGCCCTCCGCGCCTGACCGGGACCTTGCCGTAGCAGGCCGACGGGCCGGTGCACCCCGCGAGGGGGGCGCCGGCCCGTCGGCCGTTCCTACGCGGGCACGGAGGCGGGCACGGTCGTGCGCCGCGCCGGGGCCCAGCAGCGGATGACGTCGCGCACGGACACGATGCCCACCGGGCCGCCGTGCTCCAGGACGATCAGATGCCGGAAGCCGCCGTGGGCCATCGCCTCGGCGGCTTCCTGCACGGTGGCGTCCGGGGTGCAGAAGACCACGTTGTTGGTGGTGTGCGCGCCCACGGACTCCCGGTCGGGGTCGTGGCCCGCGCCGAGCGAGTTGAGGATGTCGCGCTCGGTCAGGATGCCGATGCCGCTGTGTTCGGGATCGAGGACGACGGCGGCGCCGACGCGCCGGCCGGACATCAGGCAGGCCGCCTGCCGCAGGGTGTGAGTGGGGCCGAGGGTGAGGATCACGGTGCTCATGGCGTCGCGGACGAACATGAAGAGAGCCACCTCCTGGTGAGTCCCTCCGCTTGGGTGGGGTGCGCGCGGACGGCCGCACTGAGAGAAGCCCTTCACAAGCGCACAAGCGGAGGAGTCTCAGATTCCCATGCACACGCGGTGTCAGCAAGGAGGCGCGGGAGGGTCACTTCGGCACGGACGGGCGCAGGCCGCCGGCATGGCGGCGCGCGCCCGTCCCGGGGCCGTCAGGCGCGCGGGCGCAGCAGGTCCAGCATCTGCGCGTGCAGCAGGCCGTTCGAGGCCGCCGCGTTGCCGCCGTGCACGTCGTCCACCCCGTCGAGCGAGGTGAAGCGGCCGCCGGCCTCCTCCACCACGACCGCCAGCGCGGCCATGTCCCACAGGTTCAGCTCCGGCTCGGCGCACAGGTCGAGCGAGCCCTCGGCGACCATCATGTACGGCCAGAAGTCGCCGTAGCCCCGCGTACGCCAGCACGCGCGGGTCAGGTCCAGGAAGCCGGCCAGCCGCCCCTGCTCCTCCCAGCCGCTCAGCGAGGAGTAGGCGAAGGAGGCGTCGGCGAGGGTGGCGACCTTGGAGACGCCGAGCGCGGTGGTCGCGCCGAGCGCGCCGCCGGTGAAGGCCCCCCGGCCGCGCGCCGCCCACCAGCGGCGGCCCAGCGCCGGGGCGGACACCACGCCGACGACGGGACGGAAGGCGCCGTCGGCCTGCTCCTCCATGAGGGAGATCAGCGTCGCCCACACCGGAACGCCGCGCACGTAGTTCTTCGTCCCGTCGATGGGGTCCACGACCCAGCGGCGCGGGCCGTCGCCCTTGAGGCCGTACTCCTCGCCCAGGATGGCATCGGAGGGCCGCGCGGCGGCGATCCCGGCCCGGATGATCTCCTCGGTGGCGGTGTCGGCCTCGCTCACCGGGGTCATGTCGGGCTTGGTCTCGACCTTCAGGTCGAGGGCGCGGAACCGCTCCATCGTGGCGGCGTCCGCCGCGTCGGCGAGTTCGAGGGCAAGGCGCAGGTCATCGTCATACTCGGGCATGCCAGAACCCTACCGAGGCGGCCGGGACGGCGGGGTGGGCGTCCACGGTGCGGCACGGGCACCCTTGACAGGATCTGTCGGTCCGTCAACTCTGACGGAGACGTCGACCGGAGGTGTCGAAGGGGAGGCGACGGTGCCCACGGCCCGGGAGTCCTTGCTCGAAGCGGCGGGAGCGGCCCTCGCGGCGCGCCCGTGGCCGGCCGTGCGGATGACCGACGTGGCGGCCGCCGCCGGGGTCTCGCGGCAGACCCTCTACAACGAGTTCGCGGGCAAGACGGGCCTGGGCCACGCCCTGGTCCGGCGCGACGCGGCCTGGTACCTCGACGGCGTGGACCGGGCCCTGTCCGTCCCGGGAGCCGCGGCCGAACGGCAGGCGGCGGTCGCGGAGTGGACCGTGCGCGCGGGCCGCGAGCGCCCCCTCGTACGGGCCCTGCTGACGGGGTGCTGGAACGGCAACTTACCCGTCCCGGCCGGCCGCGGGGTCCGGCCGGGACTGCCCGCGCTGGGGCCCGACGAGCTGATCCGCGGGGTCCGCGAGCGGGCCCGCGCCGTGTTCGGCGCGCAGGAGGGGGCGCAGCGGTGCGAGCTCGCGGTGCGGCTCGCGCTGTCCTATCTGATCGCCCCGGCCGAGCCGCCGGGGGCGGGCCGGGCCGGGCTGCTGGCGCTGCTGGGGCTGCTCAGTGGGACGAGCCCGAGAGCTGGAGCCCGATGACGCCGAGGATCACCAGCGAGATCGAGACGAGCTTGAGGGTGGAGACCAGATCTCCGAGGAAGACCATCCCGTAGATCGCCGTACCGGCCGCCCCGATGCCGGTCCACACCGCGTAGGCCGGCCCCACGTCCAGCTTCTTCAGGGCCAGCGTCAGCAGGCCGAAGCTGCCGAGCGCGAAGCACGCGAAGGCGATGGTCGGCCACAGCCGGGTGAAGCCGTGCGAGAGCTTGAGGCAGACCGCGAACCCCGTTTCCAGGATCCCGGCGACCACGACCAGCAGCCACGCCATGGCGTATGCCTCCCCGCGTCACGTGACGTGCTCACGGGCCGGGCCCGAACGTCACTTGGTGCGATTATGCATTTACCAGACATCGGGGACGGCAAACCCCGCAGGTCCTTCACCCTTCGATCAGGCGCCCGCCCGATCAGGCGCTCGCCCGATCGGCCGCCCGCCCGCCCGGTCAGTCGCCCTCGCGGCGCTCCCGCGTCTGCAGCAGCCGCCGCAGCGAGTACAGCCGCGCCGGATCCGCGTGGCCGTCCTCCACCCACTTGTCGAGCGCGCAGTCCGGCTCGTCGTGGCTGCACGCGCGCGGGCACCCCTCGGTCCCCGGGACCAGCTCCGGGAAGGCCAGGATGACCCGGGAGGGGTCCACGTGGTGCAGGCCGAAGGACCGTACGCCCGGGGTGTCGATGACCCAGCCGTCCCCGCCCGGCAGCGGCAGCGCCAGCGCGGAGGTGGTGGTGTGCCGGCCGCGCCCGGTCACCGCGTTGACCACGCCGGTCGCGCGCTGGCGGCCCTCGGCGACCAGCGAGTTCACCAGGGTGGTCTTGCCGACGCCCGAGTGGCCGACGAAGGCGGTGATCCGGCCGTTCAGGTGCTCGCGCACCCGGTCGGCCGCGTCGCCCGCCGCCAGCTCCTCGCGGTTGGTGACCACGTAGTTCAGGCCGAAGGTCGAATAGATCTCCAGGATCTTGTCCGCGGAGGTCAGATCGGACTTCGTGAGCACCAGCAGCGGTTCCAGCCCGGCGTCGTACGCGGCCACCAGACAGCGGTCGATCATCCGGGGGCGCGGTTCCGGATCGGCCAGCGCCGTCACGATGGCCAGCTGGTCGGCGTTGGCGACGACGACGCGCTCGTACGGATCGTCGTCGTCGGCCGTGCGCCGCAGGACGGACTTGCGCGCCTCGATCCGCACGATGCGGGCCAGGGTGTCCTTCTTGCCGGACAGGTCACCGACGATCCAGACCCGGTCCCCGACCACCGCCGCCTTGCGGCCCAGCTCGCGGGCCTTCATCGCGTGCACGGGACGGCCGTCGACCAGGCAGGTGAGCCGGCCGCGGTCCACGGTCAGGACGAAGCCCTCGGCCGCGTCCTCGTGCTTGGGGCGGATGGTCGTACGCGGCCGGTTGCCCTTGGGGTTGGGCCGCTGGCGGATGTCGTCCTCGTCGGTGTGCTTCCCGTACCTGCGCATGACGGGCCCTACGCTCCCACGCCTGCCGGAGCCGCTTCGGCCCGGGCGAGCATGTCCGCCCACATCTTCGGGAAGTCCGGCAGGGTCTTCGCGGTCGTCGCCACGTTCTCGATGAGCACGCCCTCCACCGCCAGGCCGATCACCGCGCCGGCCGTGGCCATCCGGTGGTCGTCGTACGTGTGGAACGTGCCGCCGTGCAGGGCGCGCGGCCGGATCCGCAGACCGTCCGCGGTCTCCGTGACATCGCCGCCCAGCCCGTTGATCTCCCTGGTGAGCGCCGCCAGCCGGTCCGTCTCGTGCAGCCGCAGGTGCGCGACCCCGCGCAGCACCGACTCCGAGTCGGCCAGCGCCGCGACCGCCGCGATGCCCGGGGTCAGCTCGCCGACCTCGCGCAGGTCCACGTCGATGCCGTGGATCTTGCCGGTGCCGGTGAAGACCAGGCCCGCGTCGGTCAGCTCGCAGGAGCCGCCCATCTCGGTGAAGATCCGGCGCAGCGCGTCACCGGGCTGCGTGGTGCGGCGCGGCCAGTCCGGGATGGTGACCGTGCCGCCGGTGATGAGGGCGGCCGCCATGAAGGGCTGCGCGTTGGACAGGTCGGGCTCCACGACCAGGTCACGGCCGAGCAGGGCGCCGGGGGCGACCCGCCAGACGTTCTTCTCGCCGCCGGCCTCGGGGGTGTCGACCTGCGCGCCCGCCGCGCGCAGCATCTCCACGGTCATCCGGATGTGCGGCATGGACGGCAGGTTGGTGCCCACGTGCCGGACCTCGACGCCCTGGTTGAAGCGCGGGGCGGAGAGCAGCAGCGCCGAGACGAACTGCGAGGAGTTGCTCGCGTCGATCTCCACGGTCCCGCCTTCCAGGGCCCCGCCGCCCTGGACGGTCATCGGCAGCGCCCCGCGGCCGTCGTCGTCGATGCGGGCGCCGAGCGTGCGCAGCGCCGTGATGACCTGGCCGAGGGGGCGCTCGTAGGAGCGCGGGTCGCCGTCGAAGCGGATGTCGCCGGAGGCGAGGGTGGCGACGGGCGGCAGGAAGCGCATGACCGTGCCCGCGTTGCCGACGTCGACCGTGGCCGGCCCGTGCAGGGCGGTCGGGATGATCCGCCAGGCCTCGCCGGCCTGGCCGTCGCCGGCGGAGCTGGAGGAGACCGTCTCCTCGATGCCCACGCCCAGCGCGCGGAGGGCGTCGGACATCAGCTGGGAGTCGCGCGAACGCAGCGGGCGGCGCACCCAGCCCGGCTCGGAGGCCAGCGAGGCGAGCACGAGGGCGCGGTTGGTGACCGATTTGGACCCGGGCACGGTGACGGTGGCCTGGACGGCGGTGTCGGCGAGCGGGGCGGGCCAGAGGGCGGGGAGAGCGGGGGTCTCGGTCATGGCCACCACTTTAGTGGCTTCCCATGGCCACAGATCTTGATCACCGGGGGAGTCTCGGCGGGCGGACGCGCGCCGGCCCGGATCGGTCAGAGGACCAGCAGCCAGCGGCCGCCGCCGATGAGCGAGCACAGCGCCACCACGTGGAAGAGCAGGAGCCACACCACCGGGTGCACATGGGTGAGCCGTCCGAGCTGGTCCGCGTCGGAGTCGGGCGCTCCGCCGTGCCGGCGCTTGGCCCCGAGCTCGAAGACCGGGCGGACGCCGCCGAGGAGCAGGAACCACACCACGGCGTAGGCGAAGACCGCCTGGACGTCCGCCGGGGCCAGCCAGGAGACCAGGACGAAGGTGGCGCCCGTGAGCACCACCGTCAGCAGCCCGTACGCGTTGCGGATCATCACCAGCACCGCCAGCAGCAGGGCCGTCGCCGCCCACAGCAGCAGGGTGATCCGGTGCGCCGAGAGCAGGGCCGCCCCGCCGAGGCCGAGCAGGGAGGGCGCCGTGTACCCGGCGGCGGCGGTGAGGACCATGCCGAGGCCGGTGGGCTTGCCGCGGCTGACGGTGACCCCGCTGGTGTCCGAGTGCAGCCGGATCCCGTCCAGGCTGCGGCCCGTCAGCAGCGCCAGCAGTCCGTGGCCGCCCTCGTGCGCGATGGTGATCGCGTTGCGCGACAGCCGCCACACCGGGCGGGGGCCCACCGCGACGAGCGCCACCAGCCCCGTCGCGATCACCAGCCACTGGTCGGGCGCCGCCTGTATGCCGGTGAGCCGGTCCCACAGGCCGGCCGCGGTACTGGTGTTCATGGGGTGGCGGACTCCTTGTGGTGGCGATCGGGTGACATGGCAGTGTGGCAGCCATGTGCGGTAGGTATGCAGCGAGTCGTGGGCCGGAGGAGCTGGCCGAGGTCTTCGGGGTGGAGCGGTGGGAGCCGGAGGAGGTGCTGGCTCCGGACTGGAACGTGGCTCCGACGAAAGAGGTCCACGTGGTCCTCGACCGTCCCCTGAAAGACGCTCCGAGCAAGCGTCCGGTTCGCCAGCTGAGGGTTCTGAAATGGGGGCTGGTGCCGTCCTGGGCGCAGAACCCCGACGGCGCCGCCCGGATGATCAACGCCCGGTCCGAGACCATCGCCGAGAAGCCCTCCTTCCGCCGCCCCTTCGCCCAGCGCCGCTGCATCGTCCCGGCGGACGGCTACTACGAGTGGGTCACCGCCCACGACGAGCGGCAGCTGGAGGTCGAGGGCAGGAAGAAGCGGGCGCGCAAGCAGCCCTACTTCGTCCTCCCCGCCGACGGCTCCGTCTTCGCCATGGCCGGGATATACGAGTTCTGGCGCGACCGGACCCTGCCCGACGAGCACCCGCGCGCCTGGTGGGCCACCTGCTCCGTGATCACCGCCGAGGCCGAGACCGGCCCGCTCGGCGTCGCCCCGGCCGAGGGGCCGCGCTCGCTCGCCGACATCCATCCCCGGATGCCCCTGATGCTCACCCCGGACCGGTGGGACGCCTGGCTGGACCCGGCGCGGACGGACCCCGACGAGCTCCAGGCCCTGCTGGCGCCGCCGCCCGGCGGGCTGATGCGCGCCTATCCGGTGTCCACGGCGGCGAGCAACGTCCGCAACAACGGGCCCGAGCTGCTGGAGGAGCTGGACGGACCGGAGGAGGGCACGCTCTTCTGAAGGCCGTGCGGACGGCCGGGGCGCTCCGGACGGCCCGGGCGCCCCGGACGGCCCGGACGTCACCCCGCCTCCCGCCGCCGAGCGGCATGATCGGGGCATGAGCAGCACGCGCGCCGAGCGCACCGAGACGATCGACACCCCGGCGGGCGCGGCCCGCATCACCTGGCATCCGGCCCCGGCGGCCAGAGCCCGCCTGGTGCTGGCCCTGGGCCACGGGGCCGGGGGCGGGATCGAGGCCCGGGACCTGCAGGCCCTGGCCGGGGCCCTGCCCGCGCTGGGGATCACCGTGGCGCTGGCCGAGCAGCCCTGGCGGGTCGCCGGGAAGAAGGTCGCCGCCGCGCCCAAGGTGCTGGACGCGGGCTGGCACGCCCTGTGGCCCGCCTTCGCGGAGTCCGGGCTGCCCGTCGTCGCGGGCGGCCGCAGCGCCGGGGCCCGGGTGGCCTGCCGGACCGCCGCGGAGCTGGGCGCGGCCGGGGTGCTCGCGCTGGCCTTCCCGCTGCACCCGCCGGGCCGGCCGGAGAAGTCCCGGGCCGGGGAGCTGCTGGGCGCCGGGCGGCCGGCGCTGGTGGTCCAGGGCGGCCGCGACGCCTTCGGGAGGCCGGAGGAGTTCCCGGCGCGGGGCGCGGGCGCGGCCCCGTACGAGCTGGTGGAAGTGGAGGGCGGGGACCACGGCTTCGCCGTGCCGAAGCGGACCGGTCCCCCGCAGGAGGAGGCCCTGGCGGTGATCACCGGGGCGGTGGCGGACTGGCTCGGCCGGCTGCCGGTGTGACGTACGTCCGGCCGCCGGGGTGACTTTGGTCCGCTAAACCGGGCCCTGCCGGGGAATGCGCCACCCGGACGGTCTGTTGTCCCGGATGTCGGTACGTACGGGAAGACGTCGGAGGAGAGGCAACGCATGACCCAGGTCATCAGCCAGAACCGTCCGCAGGCCGCTGACCTGGACTGGACAGTGCTGCCCGCGCCCAAGCGGGGTTCGGTTCGGGCGGCGGGCGACCGGGATGGTCGACTATTCTCCGATTCGAGCGGGTCCGCTTTCGGAGCCGCCACGCAGTCGGAGGAGGTGGGTCCTGTCGCTGGGACCGACGAAGGCCACGCGGAGGAGACGACCCCGGAGCGCAATGCGCGCTTCGAGAGGGACGCCCTCGGCTACCTCGACCAGATGTACTCGGCCGCGCTGCGCATGACGCGCAATCCGGCCGACGCCGAGGACCTGGTCCAGGAGACGTACGCGAAGGCATACGCGTCGTTCCACCAGTTCCGCGAGGGCACCAACCTGAAGGCGTGGCTGTACCGCATTCTGACCAACACCTTCATCAACTCGTACCGCAAGAAGCAGCGCGAACCCCAGCGCAGTGCGGCCGAGGAGATCGAGGACTGGCAGCTCGCGCGCGCCGAGTCGCACATGTCGACGGGCTTGCGTTCCGCCGAGTCGCAGGCGCTCGATCACCTGCCCGATTCCGACGTGAAGGAAGCGCTCCAGGCCATTCCGGAGGAGTTCCGCATCGCGGTCTATCTTGCAGACGTAGAGGGCTTTGCGTACAAGGAGATCGCGGACATCATGGGTACACCCATCGGTACGGTCATGTCGCGACTGCACCGTGGCCGCCGTCAACTCCGTGGAATGCTTGAGGACTACGCCCGTGAGCGCGGGCTCGTCCCGGCCGGCGCGGGAGAGTCGAACGACCTGAAAGGCTCGGGCTCATGAGCTGCGGAGACGCACACGAGACGGAGTGCTCCGAGGTCCTGGACCACCTTTATGAGTTCCTGGACCAGGAGATGCCGGACAGCGACTGCACGAAGTTCGAGGCGCACTTCGGCGAGTGCAATCCCTGTCTGGAGAAGTACGGCCTGGAACAGGCCGTGAAGAAGCTGGTCAAGCGCTGCTGCGGGTCGGACGACGTGCCGACCGACCTGCGCTCGAAGGTGATGGGACGGATCGAGCTCATCCGTTCGGGCCAGGCCGTGCCGGATCATGACATTACGGCTCCGCCGCCCGAGCCGGCCGTCGCCGCCGAGCCGATGCCGGGATCCGCGACGGGCTGAATGCCGAGAATCGGCCATGTTCGCCGATGAAGTAGTACCTGATTGAACAATCTCGAACAGCCGCCCCCGGAAGGGCACTTCCTTCACTCGAACGTGCTAATCCGGGGGCGTCCGCATGGCGCAATGCGAAAATGTGGCCCAGCTCGCCCCCGGCCCCACTTATTCTCCCCATTCGGTACTGGTTTGATTCGTACCTGACTTGCACGGCTCAGGGGGAGGAGAGCGCCATGCGGGTGCTTCCGCCGTTGGCGCGCGCCTACGTCCTGTGCGCCGTCCTGGCGGCCTGCGCGTGCGTCGCCCCGGCCGTCACCGGCTCCGCCACGCCGTGGCCCTCCATCGGACTGCTCGCCCTGCTCTACCTCGGCTGCGAACTCGTCAAGGTGTGCCCGCTCATGGGCCACCGGGTGCCCGAGGGCCTCGGCTCCTTCTTCCCGGTGGTGCTGGCAGCCGTCTTCCTCCTGCCGCCGGCCGCGGCGGGCCTGGTCGCGCTGCCCGGCGGACTCGCCGGGACGGTGACCGCCCGGCCCGCCGGGGTGCGGCGCGTCTGGCACGGGGCGCAGCAGTCCATAGCCGCCTGGACCGCCGGACAGGTCTACGGGCTGCTCGGCGGACCCGGGGCACTGGGCACGGGCTCCTTCGGCGGGGCCGGTCCGTCGGGCCCGGGGGCGGTGGGGCCCGCGGGGGCCGTGGAGACGGTGGGGTCCGCGGGACCGGCCGCCTGGGTCGCCGACTTCCCGTACGTGATGCTCCCCGCCGCCGCCGCGGCCGTCGCGTTCTGCCTGGTGCTGACCGCCCTCGACGGCTGCATCCTGGCCGCCGCCGAACGCCGGCCCGCCGCCACCGCCTGGCGGGGCCTGGTGACCCGGTCCCTCGCCCCGCACTGCGTGCACGGCCTCGCCGGGCTGATGATGGCCGTCATGTGGCGCAGCCCGTACGGACTTCCGGCCGCACTGCTCGTCATGCTGCCGATGTACATCTCCTGCTGGGTCTTCGCCCAGTACCACCGCGAGCGCGCCGCCCACCAGGCCACCATCCGTGCCCTGGTCCAGGCCGTCGACATCAAGGACCGCTACACCCGCGGCCACAGCGAGCGGGTCGGCGAGGCCTCGGCGATGATCGCCCGCGAGCTGGGCATGGGCGAGGAACGCCTCGAAGTCGTGCGCATCGCCGGGATCCTGCACGACGTGGGCAAGCTCGGTGTCCCGACCCGGCTGCTGCGCAAGGACGGACCCCTGACCCCGGAAGAACGCAGGATCATCGAACTCCACCCCGAATACGGACACGAGATGGTGCGCGGCATCGGCTTCCTGGGAGAGGCCCGCGCGGCGATCCTGCACCACCACGAGCGGGTGGACGGCTCCGGCTATCCGTACGGGCTGACCGGGGAACAGATCCCGGTGCTCGCCCGGGTCGTGGCGGTCGCCGACGCCTTCGACGCCATGACCTCGACCCGCTCCTACAGCAGAGCCCGGCCGGTGACGGTCGCCCTGGCCGAGCTGGAACGGTGCGCGGGGGCCCAGTTCGACCCGGACATGGTGCGGGCGCTGGCCGAGGCGATCGGCCGGCAGGGCTGGCATCCGAAGGTGACCTCGGACGACGACCTCCAGGTGATCCCGGCCGGCGCCGGCGAGGCGACCGCGGGCGAGGCCCCCGCCGCCGGAGCGCGGGGGGCCGTACGGGAGCCCGTGCCCGCCGGCGCGGCGCTGACCGGACTGCCCGCCCAGGCGGGCCCGGCCGGCACGGGCCCGGGCCCGGCCGCGGCCACGGCCGCGCCCCAGGCCCGCGGGGCCGGGAGCCCGCTCCCCGCCGCCGGCTCCGGCGATCCGTGCCACTGCGTGCCCGGGCCCGCCGCCGAGCCCGGAGCGGACGCCGAGGGGGCGCAGGCGGCGCCGGGTTCCCCGTCCGCGCCGGCGAGGGGAGCGGGCGCGTGAGGGGCTGGGCCGTCGCCCTCGTGCGCGGGGCCGCCGCCCTGCTGACCGTGGCCGCGCTCGGGCACACCGTGTGGATCGGCCTCACCGACCCCGGGATCGCCCTCGCCTTCGGGACCCTGATCACCATCGGCGAGCTCGCCCGCCGGGACAGCGGCGACGCCGCACGCCAGCAGGCCGCGCCGCTCGGATCCGCGGGGGCGCTCGCGTACGCCCTGCTCGGGGAGAACGCCGGAGCCCCCACCCACCACGGGGTCCTGCAGATCGTCGCCGTGGTGGTCACCGCCGCCCTGCTCGGGATCGTCCCGCACATCGCCCGGGGCCACGGCCCCGCCCTCGACCACCTGGCCCGCCGCGTCCTCACCGTCACCTTCGCCGCCGTCTGCTTCCAGCCGCTCTACAACTCCGGGCAGCTGGAGCACTGGGTCGGCCAGGGCCCGTACCTCGCGCTCTTCCTGGTCTTCCTCCTCGGGCTCACCGCGCTGTGCGACGCCGTCCTCGGCGCCGCCCTCGCCGGGGCCCGGACCGGCTGGCCGTTCGCCCCGCTGCTGCGCGACGAGCTCCGCGCCCAGCTCGGCATCGGCTCCGCGATCTGCGCCACGGGCGTGGTCATGGCCCTCGGCGTCGCCGTCGCCGGTCTGTGGGCGGTGCCCGTCTTCAGCGTGCCGCTGCTCCTGACCCAGATGTCCTTCCACCGGATCACCGCCATCCGCACCACCTACCGCCAGACCATCACCTCCCTCGCCCGCGCCACCGAGATCGCCGGCTACACCCGGCCCGGCCACTCGCGCCGGGTCGCCGCGCTCAGCGTCGCCGTGGGGCGGGAGCTGGGCCTCTCGGAGCGGGAGATCACGGTCCTGGAGTACGCCGCCCTCATGCACGACATCGGGCAGCTCTCCCTCGTCGACCCCGTCCCGGCCGGGGCCACCGCCGAGCTGCCCGAGGCCGAGGCCCGCCGGATCGCCGGGCTCGGCGGGGAGGTGGCCCGCCAGACGGGCGTCCCGGCCGAGGTCGCGGTGGTGGTGGAGCTGCAGGCGGATCCGTACCGTGACCAGCCCGTCGCCGCCCGCATCGTGCGCACGGTCAACGCGTACGAGGACCTCAGCATGCACGCCGGCGGAGCCCGTCACCCGGGCGGCTCACTGGAGGCCCTGGAACGGCTGCGCCTGGGGACCGGGCACGACTACCAGCCGGAAATCGTGGAGTGTCTCGCCCGGGTGCTCGCCCGGGGCGGACGTGCCAGAGTCGTACCCGTCCCACCTGGGTAACCCATGGGTAATGAGCGGCCGTCCGAGTGGGCATGGTTGGATGCCAGTGAGAGTGTTCCCAGGAGAAGTGTTCGCAGGCGGAGTGTCCCCAGCAAGAGTGTCCGGCAGGCGGGAATCGTGAGGATCTTCGGGAAGGTACGGCACCGGCCCTCCGCCTCGTGGCGGCAGGCCACCGACCGCGCGTTCACCCTGATCGGCGACGGTCGGTACGAGGACGCGGGCGCGCTCCTGACCAGAGCGGCGGACCTGGAACCCTGGCTGTCCGAGTCCTGGTTCAACCTGGCGCTGCTCCACAAGTTCCGCCACGACTGGGAGCAGGCGCGGGCCGCCGGGCTGCGCGCCGTGGCCCTGCTCGACCGGGAGACCGGCGCCCCGGACTGGTGGAACGTCGGCATCGCCGCGACCGCGCTGCAGGACTGGCCGCTGGCCCGCCGCGCCTGGCAGGCGTACGGGCTGAAGGTGCCCGGAGACCCGCACGGCGCGGGCTCGGGCGGCGCCCACGCCAACGGCGAACCGGTCGGCATGGGGCTCGGCAGCGCGGCCGTGCGGCTGTCGCCCGAGGGCGAGGCCGAGGTGGTCTGGGGCCGGCGGCTGGACCCGGCCCGCATGGAGGTCCTGTCGATCCCGCTGCCCTCCTCGGGGCGGCGCTGGGGCGAGGTCGTCCTGCACGACGGGGTCCCGCACGGCGAGCGCGTCACCGCCGCAGGGCCCTCGTACCCCGTCTTCGACGAGATCGAGCTGTGGGCGCCCTCCCCGGTGCCGACCTGGGTGGTGCTCCTGGAGGCGGCCACCGAGGCCGACCGCAACGCCCTGGAGCAGCTGGCCTCCGACGCGGGCTTCGCCGCCGAGGACTGGTCCTCCTCGGTGCGGCTGCTGTGCCGGACCTGCTCGGAGAGCGCGATGCCGAGCGGCGAGGGCGACGGCGAGCACCTGGACCCGCACGACCACAGCGAACCGGGTCACCCCGGCCCGCTGGGCCACCGTACGGCCGGGTCCGGATCGCTGTGGGTGCCCGAGCGGGAGTGCGGGATCGCGGCGCCGGCCGGCCTGGTGCGCGGGCTGCTCGACGGCTGGGTCGCGGACAGTCCGGACACCCGGGAGTGGCGGGATCTCGAAGAGGTCTGCTGAGCGGGGGCCGTAGTCTGTACCGGCACATCGGTGACTGGTGGACTTTACGGAAGGCGTACGGCGGACATGGCGCAGCAGGAGAACGACGTTGTCGAGAGCGTGAACGACGGGTACGTCGTCGACACCGAGGACTGTGAGGCGCGCGAGCTCGCCCACCGCGAGCGCGGTACCGCCCGCCCGATCACGGTGGTCGGCAACCCGGTCCTGCACCGGGAGTGCAAGGACGTCACCGTGTTCGACGACGAGCTGGCCCAGCTGATCGACGACATGTTCGCCAGCCAGAAGGCCGCCGAGGGCGTGGGCCTGGCCGCGAACCAGATCGGCGTCGACGCCAAGGTCTTCGTCTACGACTGCCCGGACGACGACGGCAACCGCCACACGGGCGTGGTGATCAACCCGAAGCTCGTCGAGCTGCCGGCCGCCGCCCGCATCCTGGACGACTCGAACGAGGGCTGCCTGTCGGTCCCGACCGCCTACGCCTCGCTGGCCCGCCCGGACTACGCCGAGGTGACCGGCCAGGACGCGCAGGGCAACCCGATCAAGGTGCGGGGCACCGGCTACTTCGCGCGCTGCCTGCAGCACGAGACCGACCACCTGTACGGCTACCTGTACATCGACCGGCTCTCCAAGCGGGACCGCAAGGACGCGTTGCGGCAGATGGAAGAGGGCACCCCGCGCTACGAGACGGTGCCGAACGCCTAGTCGTTCCCCGCGTTCCGTACGCTCGCGAAAGGCGCCCCGCTCCGGTCAGGAGCGGGGCGCCTTTCCGCGTGAACGGTCTAGTCCCAGCCGAAGTCGCTGCGGCGCGTCATGAGAGCCCCCTGTGTGGTGCGAACCTCCGAACCCTATCGATGATGATCAAGGTCGGGGAGTCCGCCCCCCGTGAGCCGGCGGCCGGACCTCACGCCGCGGCCGGGCCCCGGAACGTGCGGCGGAAGGCGTTCGGGGTGGTGCTCAGCGTCCGCAGGAAGTGGTGGCGCAGTGCGGCCGCCGTCCCGAACCCGCAGCGCCCCGCGATCGCGTCCACCGTCTCGTCGGTGGTCTCCAGCAGCTCCTGCGCCAGCAGGACCCGCTGGCGCAGCACCCACTGGTACGGGGTGGTGCCGGTCTCCTGGAGGAAGCGGCGGGCGAAGGTCCGCGCGGACATGTGGGCCCGCTCCGCGAGCTGCTCGACCGTGATCTCCTCCTCCAGATGGCGGGCCATCCAGCCGATCACCTCGCCCACCGTGTCGCAGGAGGTGCGGGGCAGCGGACGCTGGATGTACTGCGCCTGCCCGCCGTCCCGGTGCGGCGGTACGACCATGCGCCGGGCGATGGTGTTGGCCACCTCGGCGCCCTGCTCCTGCCGCACGAGGTGCAGGCAGGCGTCGATCCCGGAGGCGGTGCCGGCCGAGGTGATGACCTGGCCCTCGTCCACGTAGAGCACGTCCGGGTCGACCCGGGCCCGCGGGAAGCGGCGGGCCAGGGCAGGGGCGTGCATCCAGTGCGTGGTGCAGCGCCGCCCGTCCAGCAGCCCGGCCGCGCCGAGCATGAAGGCCCCGCTGCACACGCTCAGCACCCGCGCACCCCGGTCCACGGCCCGCCGCAGCGCCTCCAGGAGCGGCTCCGGGTACACGCGGGTGGCGGCCTCGCGGTCGGCGGGCAGGCAGATCAGGTCCGCCTCCTCCAGCCGCCCGGGCCCGAAGGGGAGCGTGAGGCGGTAGTGGCCGTCGCCGGCGGTGATCGGGTTCTCCTCCATGGCGCAGAGGGCGAAATCGTAGGTCGGCAGCCCCATGCCGCTGCGGTCGATCCCGAACACCTCGCAGAAGATGCCCATCTCGAAGGGGGTGACCCCGTTCACCACGGCCACGGCGACGTTCTTCAGCATGGTCCCAGTGTGGCAGTAATTCGTTCTTCCATGACAGTCCTGCCACTGTCCGGTTTCGGCCGCCCTGGCGAGAGTGGAGGCATGAACACGCTCCTCGACTACCTCCTCGTCCTCGCCGTCGCCGCCCTGCTCCTCGGCCCCGCCCTCTACGGAGCCGCACGCGAGCGCCGCCTCGACCGCCAGATCCGTGCGGCCGGGCAGCAGCCCCGCACCCCGCAGCCCCGCACCCCGCGGACCCGGACCCGTCCCGGGCGGACCCGCCCCCGTGCGGCGCGCGTCGCCGTACGCCACGCGCCCGGCCGGTGAACCGGCCGGGCGCGTGGAGAGCCTGGTGAAGGGGCGGATCGCCTCGGGCTAGAAGTCCTCGTCCAGGTCGACCGTGCCCTCGACCGCGACCTGGTAGGCCGACGGGCGGCGCTCGAAGAAGTTCGTCAGTTCCTGGACGCCCTGGAGCTCCATGAAGGAGAACGGGTTCTGCGAGCCGTAGACCGGCGCGAAGCCGAGGCGGACCAGGCGCTGGTCCGCGACGCACTCCAAGTACTCGCGCATCGACTCGGTGTTCATGCCCGGCAGGCCGTCACCGCACAGGTCGCGGCCGAACTGCAGCTCCGCCTCCACGGCCTCCTTCAGCATGTCGACGACCTGCTGCTGGAGGGCGTCGTCGAAGAGCTCCGGCTCCTCCTTGCGGACCGTGTCCACGACCTCGAACGCGAAGTTCATGTGCATGGTTTCGTCGCGGAAGACCCAGTTCGTACCCGTCGCCAGGCCGTGCAGCAGGCCGCGCGAGCGGAACCAGTAGACGTAGGCGAAGGCGCCGTAGAAGAACAGGCCCTCGATGCACGCCGCGAAGCAGATCAGGTTCAGCAGGAAGCGGCGCCGGTCGGCGGCCGTCTCCAGCCGGTCGATCTTCTCGACCGAGTCCATCCAGCGGAAGCAGAACTGCGCCTTCTCGCGGATCGACGGGATCTCCTCGACCGCGTCGAACGCGGCCGCGCGGTCGTCCGGGTCGGGCAGATAGGTGTCGAGCAGCGTCAGGTAGAACTGGACGTGCACGGCCTCCTCGAAGAGCTGGCGCGACAGGTACAGGCGCGCCTCCGGGGAGTTGATGTGCTTGTAGAGCGTGAGGACCAGGTTGTTCGAGACGATCGAGTCGCCCGTCGCGAAGAACGCGACCAGCCGGCCGATCATGTGCTGCTCGGAGGGCGTCAGCTTCGCGAGGTCCGCGACGTCCGAGTGGAGGTCGACCTCCTCGACGGTCCAGGTGTTCTTGATCGCGTCCCGGTAGCGCTCGTAGAAGTCCGGGTAGCGCATGGGGCGGAGCGTGAGCTCGAAGCCCGGGTCCAGGAGGTTCTTGGTGGTGTCGGTGGAGCTCATTACTGGCAGGCCTCGCAGGACTCGGGGTTCTCAAGGGAGCAGGCCAGCGCGTCGGCGTCGACGGCCTGCGGGAGCGGGGTGGCGGCGGCCGGGACGGCGGTGCCGGACGCGGCGCGGGCGATCTTCGTCGCCGGGCGCGAGCGCAGGTAGTACGTGGTCTTCAGCCCCTGCTTCCAGGCGTACGCGTACATCGAGCTGAGCTTGCCGATGGTGGGCGTCTCCAGGAACAGGTTCAGCGACTGCGACTGGTCCAGGAACGGGGTGCGCGCCGCCGCCATGTCGATCAGGCCGCGCTGCGGGATCTCCCACGCCGTGCGGTACAGGTCGCGCACCTCCGCCGGGATCCAGCCGAAGCCCTGGACCGAGCCGGAGGACTCGCGCAGCGCCTCGCGGGTCTGGGCGTCCCAGACGCCGAGCCGCTTGAGCTCCTGCACCAGGTAGCCGTTGACCTGGAGGAACTCACCGCTCAGCGTCTCGCGCTTGAAGAGGTTGGAGACCTGCGGCTCGATGCACTCGTACACGCCCGCGATGGAGGCGATGGTCGCCGTCGGGGCGATGGCCAGGAGGAGCGAGTTGCGCATCCCGGACGTCGCGACGCGGGCGCGCAGCGCGTCCCAGCGCTCCGGCCAGTTCAGCTCGACTGCGTAGTGATCGGGGTGCAGGACGCCGCGGGCCGTGCGGGTCTGCTCCCACGCGGGGAGCGGGCCGCTGCGCTCGGCCAGGTCGCAGGAGGCCTCGTACGCCGCGAGCATGATGCGCTCGGAGAGCTTCGTGGACAGGGCCTTCGCCTCGGGGGAGTCGAAGGGCAGCTTCAGCTGGAAGAAGACGTCCTGGAGGCCCATCGCGCCCAGGCCCACCGGACGCCAGCGGGCGTTGGAGCGGCCGGCCTGCTCGGTCGGGTAGAAGTTGATGTCCACGACGCGGTCCAGGAAGGTGACCGCGGTGCGGACGGTCTCGTCCAGGCGCTCCCAGTCGATGTCCCCGGACTCGGCGAGGACGAAGGCGCCGAGGTTGACCGAGCCGAGGTTGCAGACGGCCGTCTCGCCGTCGTTGGTGACCTCGATGATCTCGGTGCACAGGTTCGAGGAGTGGACGACGGTGCCCGGCTCGGCGGTCTGGTTCGCCGTGCGGTTCGAGGCGTCCTTGAAGGTCATCCAGCCCTGGCCGGTCTGCGCGAGGGTGCGCATCATCCGGCCGTACAGGTCGCGGGCGGGCATGGTCTTGCGGGCCAGGCCCGACTCCTCGGCCTTGCGGTACGCGGCGTCGAACGCGTCGCCCCACAGGTCGACCAGCTCGGGGACGTCGGCGGGGGAGAACAGCGACCAGTCGGCGTCGGCGTTCACGCGGCGCATGAACTCGTCCGGCACCCAGTGCGCGAGGTTCAGGTTGTGCGTGCGGCGCTGGTCCTCGCCGGTGTTGTCGCGGAGCTCCAGGAACTCCTCGATGTCCGCGTGCCAGGTCTCCAGGTAGACCGCGGCGGCGCCCTTGCGGCGGCCGCCCTGGTTCACGGCGGCGACGGAGGCGTCCAGCGTCTTCAGGAACGGCACGATGCCGTTGGAGTGGCCGTTGGTGCCGCGGATCAGCGAACCGCGGGCGCGGATGCGGGAGTACGACAGGCCGATGCCGCCGGCGTGCTTGGACAGGCGCGCGACCTGGTGGTAGCGGTCGTAGATCGAGTCCAGCTCGTCCAGCGGGGAATCCAGCAGGTAGCAGGAGGACATCTGCGGGTGCCGGGTGCCGGAGTTGAAGAGGGTGGGGGAGGAGGGCAGGTAGTCGAGGCGGCTCATCAGCCGGTAGAGCGAGGCCACTTCCTCGACGGCCTGGACCGTCTCGTTCTCCGCGAGGCCGCAGGCCACCCGCAGCATGAAGTACTGCGGGGTCTCGATGACCTGGCGGGTGATCGGGTGGCGCAGCAGGTAACGGCTGTGCAGGGTGCGCAGGCCGAAGAAGCCGAAGCGGTCGTCGGCGCCCTCGGCGAGCGCGTGCGCGACCAGCGCGTCGAGCCGGCTCGCGTGCAGGCGGACGAAGTCGGCGGTGCGGTCGGCGATCAGGCCCTCGCGGTGGCCGACCTCGACGGACTCGGAGAAGGAACCGGAACCCTGGCCGGCGGCCTCGTCGCGGACGGCCAGCGTCAGCAGGCGGGCGGCGAGGCGGGAGTACGCCGGGTCCTCGGAGATCAGCCCGGCGGCCGCCTCGGTGGCGAGCGTACGGAGCTCCGCCTCGTCGGCGGCGGCGCTGCGGCCGCGCAGCGCGGCGGCGGCGACCCGGCCGGGGTCGGTGTCGGGCAGGTCGGCGGTCAGCTCGGTGAGCGTGCGCAGGAGCGCGGCCCCCGGACCCTCGTGGGCGGACGGGTCGGACTCGGCGCGCGGTGCGGAAGGCGCGATGGTCACGGGGGGAGCTCTCCCTCGCTCGGCTCCGGGAACACCTTTGGTGCGGGGCGCGAGGGGGCGCACGTGGGGAGCGCGTGCCTGGCAGGGCTGTGCGCATGCGCCACGTGGCGTCCACCGGCCCAACCGCGAGGCCCGGACGTGTCTGCACCCGGTTCGGTCGAGCCGGGCGCACTGTCGACAGGTCCTCGGACTTGCGGATGCACCGAGCGAGTCGGTGCATTTCATACCGTTGCGGGACAGTTCCGGATTCCCACCGGATTCCCCTGCGACGACAGCGAGCATGAGCATACATGTGGGGGCCGGTCCTTGCGTGAGCCCCCACATGTTGTGTCGCTCCCCGAGCCGGGTGCGTGACTACAGCTCCAGGCGGTAGGTGAGCAGGGGCAGGCCCGGAACCGGGTACCAGTCCCGCTCCGGCGTCCGTACGAAGCCCAGCCGGTCGTAGATCCGGTGCGCCCCGAGCATCTTCTCCGTGGTCGACAGCACCAGGTGGCCCACGCCCTCCAGCTCCCGGGCGCGGCTCACGCAGGCCCGTACGAGGGCCTCGCCCGCGCCGCGGCCGCGGGCCGCCGGGGAGACGGCCAGCATCCGGAACTCCGCCTCGCCGGGGCCCGCGATGTCGCACAGCGGGCTGCCGGGAGGGGCGAAGGTCACACCGCCGAGCAGCGTGCCCTCGTACTCCGCGACGAGCACTTCGCCGTCGGGGGCCCGGCCGGCGACATCGCGCAGCCTGCTCAGGTAGGGGTCGTCCGCGGAGAAGTGCAGCAGTCCGTCGTCGAGGTAGGCCCGTGCGGTGATCTCGCCGAGCTCTTCGTATTCGGCGGCCGCCGCCGTCCTGATGATGATGTCCATGGCATCGAGTGTGCGACAGGGAAAGGGAAGGGGCCGCCGCGTTCCGTCGGGTGGACGGTGGACGCGGCGGCCCCTGCGGGACCCGCCCGTTCAGCAGCAGCGGAACCCTTCGCGCGGGTCGCCCTCACGGGCGTCCGTGCGGGCCCGTTCGAAGGCCCGGCGGGACGGGACCGGCGCGTCCGGGTCGTGCGTACGGGCGTGCGCGACGTAGCGGTCGTAGGCGGCCTCGCCCGAGAACTCCCGTACGAAGTACCGGGCCCGGCCCAGTACGTGGCGCAGGCGGGTCATCACGCCGGCTCGCGTACGGGGTCCTTCGCGAGGCCCCCGCCCGAATCGAGCCCGGCGGCCGCGAGCTCGGCCCGCTCCTCGGCGGTGGGGATGAGCCCGGCCGGGGCGACGAGCTTGGACTCGGTCCACGGGACCTC
Organism: Streptomyces sp. NPDC002104; assembly: GCF_053593795.1. Classification (NCBI taxonomy): domain Bacteria; kingdom Bacillati; phylum Actinomycetota; class Actinomycetes; order Kitasatosporales; family Streptomycetaceae; genus Streptomyces; species Streptomyces sp. NPDC002104. Next base: position 22,179 of record NZ_JBSFDF010000026.1, read on the forward strand.
GGCCAGGGTGACCGACTCGGGCTTGCGGATGGCCCCCAGGCAGGTCCGGGCCGCGTCCACGAGCACGATGACGATCAGCAGGGCGAAGAACACCGACAGCACGCCGTCCACCGTGGCGTTGGTGACCACGGTGTGCATCTCGTCCATGGTCTTGGCGGGCTTGAGGATCTTGCCCGCGTCGATCCCGTCCTGGTAGACGTCCCGCTGGGCGAAGAAGCCGATCTTCGGGTTGTCCGAGAAGATCTTCTGGTAGCTGGCGGTGAGCGTGACGGCCAGGTCCCAGGCCAGCGGAACGCCCGTCACCCAGGCCCACTTGAGCCGGCCCGACTTGATCAGCAGGGTGGTGCAGACGGCCAGGGCGACCGCCGCGAGCAGCTGGTTCGCGATGCCGAACAGCGGGAAGAGCTGGTTGATGCCGCCCAGCGGGTCCTTGACGCCGACCCACAGGAAGTAGCCCCAGCCGCCGACGACGATCGCGCTGGCGAACCAGACGCCGGGCTTCCAGCTGACGTCCTTGAAGGACTTGTGCACGTTGCCGAGGGTGTCCTGGAGCATGAAGCGGCCCACGCGGGTACCGGCGTCCACGGTCGTCAGGATGAACAGGGCCTCGAACATGATCGCGAAGTGGTACCAGAACGCCTTCATCGAGGAGCCGCCGACCACGGCCGAGAAGATCTCCGACATTCCGAGTGCGAAGGTCGGTGCGCCACCGGTACGGGACAGCAGGCTGGTCTCCTCCACGTCCTTCGCGGCCTGGGCGAGGGCGTCGGGGGAGATGGCGAAGCCGAAGTTCGTGACGGCCTGCGAGGCCGTCTCGACGGTGGCGCCGACGACCCCGCCGGGGGAGTTGATGGCGAAGTACAGGCCGGGGTCGATGATGCAGGCCGCGATGATCGCCATGATGGCGACGAAGGACTCGGTCAGCATCGCGCCGTAGCCGATGACCCGGACCTGGGTCTCCTTCTGGATCATCTTGGGGGTGGTGCCCGAGGAGACCAGGGAGTGGAAGCCGGACAGGGCTCCGCAGGCGATGGTGATGAAGACGAACGGGAACATCGAGCCGGCGAAGACCGGGCCGTCGCCGCGCGAGGCGAACTCGGTGACCGCGGGCATCTTCAGCGTCGGCATGGCGATGACCACGCCCACGGCCAGCAGCCCGATGGTTCCGACCTTCATGAAGGTGGAGAGGTAGTCGCGCGGGGCGAGCAGCATCCACACCGGCAGGACGGACGCCACGAAGCCGTAGGCGATCATCCAGAGGACCAGCGTCTCCTTCTCCAGGGTGAAGAAGTCCGCCAGCGAGGACTCGGCGACCCAGCCGCCCGCGACGATGGCGAGCAGCAGGAGCGCGACGCCGACGACGGAGACCTCGGTGACCTTGCCCGGGCGCAGGACGCGCAGGTAGAAGCCCATGAAGAGGGCGATCGGGATGGTCATGCCGATGGAGAAGACGCCCCACGGCGAGTGCGCCAGGGCGTTGACGATGACCAGGGCCAGCACGGCCAGCAGGATGATCATGATGGCGAAGACACCGATCAGCGCGGCGGCGCCGCCGACCGGGCCGATCTCGTCCCGGGCCATCTGGCCGAGCGAACGGCCGTTGCGCCGGGTGGAGAAGAAGAGCGTGACCATGTCCTGGACGGCGCCCGCGAAGATCACGCCCACGACGATCCAGATGGTGCCGGGCAGGTAGCCCATCTGCGAGGCGAGTACGGGACCCACGAGCGGTCCGGCGCCGGCGATGGCGGCGAAGTGGTGGCCGAAAAGCACCCGTCGGTCGGTCGGGTGGAAGTCGACACCGTTGTCAAGGCGTTCGGCGGGGGTGGCGCGGGTCTTGTCCACCTTCAGTACGCGGTTCGCGATGAAGCGCGCGTAGAAGCGGTAGCCGATCGCGTACGAGCCCAGCGCGGCGGCGAGCAGCCAGGCGGCCGAGATCTCCTCGCCGCGCGAGAGGGCCAGCACGCCCCAGCCGATGGCCCCCACGAGCCCGACCAGCACCCATGCGGCCACGGCCTTGGGGGACATGCCCCCTGATGGAGAAGGCGAGTCCGGCGTGGTGCCCGGACTCGCCGCGTCCCGTACAGACCGATTCGCTTCCGGTCCTGGTTCCGTCATGATCCTCGTCCCCTCGTTGATCATCTGCGCGAGCGCAGGGAATCTACGGGGGACCGCCCGCTGGACGTAAGCCCCCGTCCGTATAGCGGAACGAGAGTCAACTACGAATCAGACGGCGGGACGCTGGAGTCGGGCGACGAACTTGTAACGATCGCCGCGGTACACGGAACGCACCCACTCGACGGGCTCGCCGTCGGCGTCCAGCGAATGGCGGGAAAGCATCAGCATGGGCAGGCCGACGTCGGTGCCGAGCAGCCCCGCCTCCCGGGGAGTGGCCAGGGAGGTCTCGATGGTCTCCTCCGCTTCGGCGAGGCGCACGTCGTACACCTCGGCGAGGGCGGTGTAGAGGGAGGTGTACTTGACCAGCGAACGGCGCAGCGCGGGGAAGCGCTTGGCCGACAGGTGCGTGGTCTCGATGGCCATCGGCTCCCCGCTGGCCAGGCGGAGCCGCTCGATGCGCAGGACCCGGCCGCCGGTGGCGATCTTGAGGAGACCGGCGAGGGTGTCGTCGGCGGTCACGTAGCCGATGTCCAGGAGCTGGGAGGTCGGCTCCAGTCCCTGGGCCCTCATGTCCTCGGTGTACGAGGAGAGTTGGAGCGGCTGGGAGACCTTCGGCTTGGCGACGAAGGTTCCCTTGCCCTGGATCCGTTCCAGCCGGCCCTCGACGACGAGCTCCTGGAGCGCCTGTCGCACCGTGGTGCGCGAGGTGTCGAACTCGGCCGCGAGCGTGCGCTCGGGCGGCACCGGTGTGCCAGGTGGAAGGGTTTCGGTCATATCGAGCAAGTGGCGCTTGAGCCGGTAGTACTTGGGAACGCGTGCCGTGCGGGTGGCCGCCCCGCTGTCCGGCTCCGTGATCGCCCCTTCGGTGGCCATCGCCGCCCGCCTTCCCGACTCCAGTTTCGTTGCCGTCACCGGCTCCTCCGATATGTGCGGTCACATCGTGACACGGGAGGGAGGGCGGGCCTCCTCCCTCCCCCAGGTGTCGGTCCGATAACGGACCGAGCACCCGCTCATTAGACCCTTGACACCCCTAAAGGTCTAGGCCAAGCTCCAGCTACTGGTCTACACCAATATGGATCGGATCCCGGCCCCACGGGCAGTACTTGGTGCTTTTTGAGTCACCGCGGCGGGCAAGGGAAGTTGCAGGCAGCATCCCTGAGGAGGGTGGCGTGAAGCGCAAGCTCATCGTGGCGGTCAGTGTCGTTGGCATGATGGCCGGACTCGCGGCGTGCGGTAAGGGCGACGACGGCAAGGGCAAGGCCGACGCGGGCCCCAAGGAGATCACCGTCTGGGTGATGGATGGCTCCGCGCCGAAGGCCTGGATCGACGCGGTCAACGCCGAGTTCTCGGCCAAGCACCCCGGTGTCACGGTCAAGGTCGAGACGCAGCAGTGGAAGGGCATCCAGGAGAAGGTCACGACGGCCCTCTCCGAGGACACCCCGCCGGACGTCCTGGAGCTCGGCAACACCCAGACCGCCGGTTACGCGGTCACGGGCGGCCTCGCCGAACTGACCAAGGACAAGGACAAGCTCGGCGCGGACGCCTGGGCGAAGGGCATGCTGGCCTCGGCCGAGATCGACGGCAAGCTCTACTCCGCTCCGTGGTACGCGGCCAACCGCGTCGTGGTCTACGACAAGAAGGCCTACGCGAAGGCCGGCGTCACCCCGCCGACCACCCGCGACGAGTGGGTCGCCGGTCTGGAGAAGCTGAAGGCGGCCGACCCGAAGTCGCAGCCGATCTACCTGCCCGGCCAGAGCTGGTACGTCCTCGCGGGCTTCATCTGGGACGAGGGCGGCGACCTCGCCGTCAAGGACGGCGACAAGTGGAAGGGTGGCCTCGCCACCCCCCAGGCCGCTTCCGCGGCCGAGTTCTACAAGAAGCTCCAGGCCTTCTCCACCGCCCCGAAGGACAAGGACGAGGCGACCCCGCAGCAGTCCACCGACATCGTTCCCAAGGGCGGCGTCTCGTCCTGGATCGGTCTCGGCTGGGAGGCCGGCGGCGCGGAGAAGGCGCTGAAGGACGCGGGCAAGGAAGCCGACTTCGGTTACTTCCCGATCCCGGGCAAGACCGCCGACAAGCCGGGCACCGTCTTCCTCGGCGGCTCGAACCTGGCGATCGCCGAGCGCTCCAAGAACAAGGACCTCGCCAAGGAGTGGCTGGCCCTCGCCGCAGGCAAGGACCAGATGACCAAGTACGCCGCCGAGACCAAGGGCGCGCTGCTCCCGAACCAGGTGGGCGCGAACTTCACCCCGCCGGCGGGCTCCTTCGCCGAGGCCATGGCCAAGGCCGGCGCCAACGGCAAGATCACCCCGGTCACCCCGGGCTGGGCGAACGTCGAGACCGAGCCGAACCCGATCAAGGACTTCATGACCAAGGTCCTGAACGGCACCGACCCGGCCAAGGCCGGCGCGGACGCGGACGCCGAGATCGCGAAGCGCATCAACAAGTAGCACGGCCGAAGTACCGCATCACCTGAAGTACGCAGGACCAGCAGGATCGCACCGGGGGGTGCGGCGGGCGCCCCGAGCGCCCGCCGCGCCCCCGGTCGCGCATTGACAGAAGTAAGCGCCGCCTGCTCCGAGCGGGGAAGCGGGTGCGGGTCGCCACAGTCAACCGCGAGGAAGCCAGACATGACCGTGCACTCCCAGGGAGCGGCGACCTCCGCTCCACAGGACGCACCACAGAAGTCCGTCGGGGTGGCCAAGACGCCGCCGCCCGCCGGAGCCAAGGCAGCGCCCAAGTCTCCTCGCGGGGGCAGAAAGTCGCTCCCTGCAGGGTGGTGGCCCTACATTCTGGTCGGGCCGGCCGTGCTCAGCATGGCCGTGCTCCTGCTGTATCCGCTGGTCAAGAACATCATCCTGTCGTTCCAGACGGTCGACAAGATCGAGTTCATCCAGCGCAAGGCGCCGTTCGCCGGATTCGACAACTACACCCAGCTGCTGAGCGACTCGCAGTTCTGGACCGTCGTCGTCCGAAGCTTCGCCTTCACCGCGGCCAACGTCGCGCTGATCATGATCATCGGCAGCCTCATAGGCATCCTGCTGAACAGGCTCGGCAAGTGGATGCGCCTGGTCCTGTCGATGGCGCTGGTGATGGCCTGGGCCATGCCGATCGTCGCCTCCGTGACCGTCTTCCAGTGGCTGTTCGACGAGCAGTTCGGCGTCATGAACTGGCTGATGCGCACGCTCGGCTTCTCCGGCTACGAGCAGCACAACTGGTTCGGCACCGGCTTCTCCACCCTGGTGATCGTGACGGTCCTGGTGGTCTGGGGCTCGATCCCCTTCGTCGCCCTCAACATGTACGCCGGTCTGACCACGGTCAGCGGCGAGCTGTACGAGGCCGCCCGGATGGACGGCGCCAACGGCTGGCAGACCTTCTGGAAGGTCGTCTTCCCGAACCTGAAGTCGTTCTTCCTCGTCACCACGTTCCTCGAGGTGATCTGGGTCTTCAAGGCCTTCACCCAGGTCTACGCGATGAAGGCGGGCGGTCCCGACCGCGGTTCGGAGATCCTGCCGGTCTTCGCCTACGTCGAGGGCCAGAGCCAGTTCCACTACGGCCTGGCCGCGGCGATCTCCGTCCTGACGATCCTGATGCTCGTGATCGTCATGTCCTTCTACTTCCGTCTGATCCTGAAGCAGGAGGAGGAGCAGTGACCACCACCACCGCCCCGAAGCCCGCGCAGTCCGCGCCGTCCGTGAAGCCCGCACAGGTGCGCAACCGCCGGCCGGTCCGCCCCGGCGCCGTCGCCAAGAACCTCGGCGCACTGCTCCTGGCGCTCCTCTTCATCTTCCCCGTCTACTGGATGTTCTCCTCGGCGCTCAAGCCGTCCAGCGAGATCCTCTCCAAGGACCCCGTCTTCGTCTTCACCCCGACGCTGGACAACTTCACCAAGGCCACCGGCGTCGACCTGTTCTGGACCTACGTCACGAACAGCCTGATCGTCACCGTCGGCGCCGTCGCGCTGGCCTTGCTCGTCGCCCTCGCCGCGAGCTTCGCCATCGCCCGGATGAAGTTCAAGGGCCGCAAGGGCCTCGTCCTCGCCGTGATGCTGGCCCAGATGGCGCCCTGGGAGGTCATGGTCATCGCGATGTACATGATCGTCCGCGACGCCGAGATGCTGAACAACCTCGGTGTGCTGACCGCCATCTACTTCGTGATGGTCCTCCCCTTCACCATCTGGACCCTGCGCGGCTTCATCGCCGCGGTCCCGGTGACCCTGGAGGAAGCCGCCCAGATCGACGGCTGCACCCGCGGCCAGGCCTTCCGCAAGGTGATCTTCCCGCTGCTGGCCCCCGGCCTGATGTCCACCTCGCTCTTCGGCTTCATCACGGCCTGGAACGAGTTCGCGATGGTCCTGATCCTGCACAAGGAGAAGACCGCGCAGACCCTGCCGCTGTGGCTGACCCAGTTCCAGACGGCCTTCGGCAACGACTGGGGCGCCACCATGGCCGCTTCCTCGCTCTTCGCGGTCCCGGTGCTGCTCATCTTCGTCTTCCTCCAGCGCAAGGCCGTCGGCGGCATGACCGCCGGCGCCGTGAAGGGATAACGGCCCATGACTGTCCTTGCGCACCGCACAGACACCCTCACCCGGGACGCCCTCGCGGTCCTCCAGCCCGGCTTCGAGGGCACCACCGCCCCCGCCTGGGTGCTGCGCCGGGTCGCCGAAGGCCTCACCGCCGTCGGCCTCTTCGGCCGCAACATCACCTCGCCCGAGCAGCTCGCCGCGCTGACCGCGCAGCTGCGTACCGAGCGGGACGACGTCCTCGTCGCCATCGACGAGGAGGGCGGCGACGTCACCCGCCTGGAGGTCCGGGGCGGCTCCTCCTTCCCCGGCAACCTGGCCCTCGGCGCCGTGGACGACGTGGACCTGACCCGCGACGTCGCCCGCGAGCTGGGCCGCCGGCTCGCCGAGTGCGGGGTCAACCTCAACTGGGCCCCCTCCGCCGACGTCAACTCCAACCCGGACAACCCGGTCATCGGCGTACGGTCCTTCGGCGCCGACACCCACCTCGCCGCCCGGCACACCGCCGCGTACGTCGAGGGCCTCCAGGCCGCCGGCGTCGCCGCCTGCACCAAGCACTTCCCCGGGCACGGCGACACCAACGTCGACTCGCACCACGCGCTGCCGCGCATCGACGTGGACCTCGACACCCTGACCGTGCGCGAACTCGTACCCTTCCGGGCCGCGATCGAGGCCGGCACCAAGGCCGTCATGAGCGCCCACATCCTGGTGCCCGCCCTGGACCCGACCCGCCCGGCCACCCTCAGCCCGCAGATCCTGACCGGTCTGCTGCGCAAGGAGCTCGGCTACGACGGCCTCATCGTCACCGACGGCATGGAGATGCAGGCCATCGCCGGGACGTACGGGATCGAGCGCGGCTCGGTGCTGGCCATCGCGGCCGGAGCCGACGCGATCTGCGTCGGCGGCGGGCTCGCCGACGAGGGCACGGTGCTGAGCCTGCGCGACGCGCTGGTCGCGGCCGTCCGCGAGGGCTCGCTCCCGGAGGAGCGCCTCGCCGAGGCCGCCGCCCGGGTCCGCTCCCTGGCCGAGTGGACCCGCCAGGTCCGTCAGGGGGCGCGGCCGGAGGGGAGCAGCGCGCCCGGCATCGGTCTGGCCGCGGCCCGCCGCGCGGTGGTCGTGACGGGTTCGCCCGCGGCCGCCGCCCTGGTCAACGCCCCGTACATCGCCACGCTCACCCCGGTGGCGAACTTCGCGGTCGGCGACGAGACCCCGTGGGGGGTGGCCGGGGAGGTGTCCGCGCTGGTTCCGGGCACGGACTCGGGCGTGTACCAGGAGGGCGTGACGGCCGACGCCATCCTGGCCGCCGCGGGCAGCCGCACCGTCGTCGCGGTGGTCCGCGACGCGCACCGGCACCCCTGGATGACCGAGGCCCTGGACGCGCTCGTCGCGGCGCGGCCGGGGACGATCGTGGTCGAGATGGGCGTGCCGCAGGCCGAGCCGCGCGGCGCGCTGCACATCGCGACGCACGGCGCCGCCCGGGTCTGCGGGCGGGCCGCCGCGGAGATCATCGCCGGCGTCTAGCCGAGAACGCCGAGGATCCGGACCGGAGCCGGGCACCCGTCACGGGGGTGCCCGGCTCCGCCGCGTCCGGGTACGGCACGCGTCCGGGTACGGCAGAGGCCGGGCTCCCCAGGGGAAGCCCGGCCTCTGCCGTACAGAAGTGCTTACAGACCCTGCCAGGAGGGCTTGTTGGCGAAGGTGTGGCGGAAGTAGTCCGCGAGCTTCAGCTTGGACGCGGCGGCCTCGTCCACGACCACCGTGGCGTGGCGGTGCAGCTGGAGCGCGGAGGCCGGCACGAGGGCGGACAGCGGGCCCTCGACGGTCTGGGCGACGGCCTCGGCCTTGCCCTCGCCGGTGGCCAGCAGGACCAGGTGGCGGGCGTCGAGGATGGTGCCGATGCCCTGGGTGATGACGTGGTGGGGCACCTGCTCTATGTCGTTGTCGAAGAAGCGCGCGTTGTCCACGCGGGTCTGCTCCGTCAGCGTCTTGATGCGGGTGCGGGAGGCGAGCGAGGAGCAGGGCTCGTTGAAGCCGATGTGCCCGTCCGTGCCGATGCCGAGGAGCTGGAGGTCCACGCCGCCGGCCGCGGCGAGCGCGCGGTCGTAGGCGTCGCAGGCGGCGACGATGTCCTCGGCCGAGCCGTCCGGGCCCAGGAAGGAGGCCTCCGACAGGCCGAGCGGCTCCACGACCTCGCGCAGGACGACGGCGCGGTAGGACTCCGGGTGCCCGGCCGGCAGGCCGACGTACTCGTCGAGCTGGCAGACGCGGGCCCGGGAGGCGTCGACCAGTCCGGCCTTGACCTTGGCGGCGAGCGCCTCGTAGATGGGCAGCGGGGTAGAGCCGGTCGCCACGCCGAGCAGGGCGTCGGGCTTGCGGCGGACCAGGGCGGCCATGGCCTCCGCGATGAGCTCGCCGCCTGCCTTGGCGTCCGGGACGATGACAACTTCCACGCGGGGCCTGCCGATCTGGAGTGTGACGATGTGGTATAGACCAATCTAGCAGAGGCGAGGCCCCGTTGCCGGGTCTTCGCGCACTCTCCATGGTGGGCCGGATCCGCGCCCGCGGCCTGTCGGGCCGGGCACGGCCGGGCGCCCGCTAGAGCAGCGAGAGCTGGAGTCCGCCCGTCACGGCGAGGTGCTGGCCGGTGACCCAGCGGGAGTCCGGGGAGGCCAGGAAGGCGACCACGTCCGCCACCTCCTGCGGGGTGCCCAGCCGGTCGAAGACGGAGCGCGAGGCGGCGTGCGCGCGGGCCGCCGGGTCCGCGAGCCAGGCGGCGTTCAGGTCGGTCTCCACGATCCCGGGGCCCACCGAGTTGACCGTGATGTTCCGGGGCGCGAGCTCGGCGGCCAGCGAGACCGTCAGCGCGTTCACCGCGCCCTTGGCCATGATGGTGGCGAGGATCGCGGGCAGGGCGAGGTCCGGGGTGCCGGTCACGTTCACGATCCGGCCGCCGTCCCGCAGCCGCTCCAGGCCGTGCTGGATCACGAAGAACGGCGCCTTCGCGTTGAGCGCGTGCACCCGGTCGTACGTCTCCTCGTCGGTGGAGCCGATGCCGGCGAAGGTGGCCGCGCCGGCGTTGTTCACCAGGACGTCCACCCCGCCGTCCCCGCCGTTCCCCCCGGCGGACAGCGGATGGGCCGCGTACGCCGCCCAGAGGGCCGCCGCGCCGCCCGGGGCGGCGAGGTCCGCCCCGACCGCGAAGGCGCGGCCCCCGGCCGCCTCGATGGCGCCCACGGTCTCCTCGGCGGCCGCCGCGTTGGATCCGTAGGCCACCGCGACCAGCGCCCCGTCGCGGGCGAGGCGCTCCGCGACGGCCCGCCCGATGCCCCGGCTGCCGCCCGTGACCAGTGCCGTCTTTCCTTCGAGCACGCCCATGGCGCGCCCCCCTTTCGATAATGGTCGCTACAGAAAGGACCGTATCAGATTTCGTAGCGGCCGCTATAGAATGAGTGCATGGTGACCGGACAGCGCGGCAGGCCCCGCTCCTTCGACCGCGACGCGGCCCTCGACAAGGCGATGTTCGCCTTCTGGGAGCGCGGCTACGAGGCGACCTCGATCTCCGATCTGACCGCCTCGCTCGGGATCAGCGCCCCGAGCCTCTACGCGGCCTTCGGCGACAAGCGCAAGCTCTTCGACGAGGTCGTGGTGGTGTACGGGGGCCGCTACGGGGACTTCGCGGCCGTCGCCCTCGCCGAGGAGCCCACCGCCCTCGCGGCGCTGGGGCGGATCCTGCACGAGGCGGCCGAGGTCTACACCGACCCCGCCCATCCGCCGGGCTGCATGGTGATCAGCGCGGCGGTCAACACCACCTCGGACGAGGTCGCGGAGGCGCTGCGGGTGCGCCGCGAGGCCAACCTGGTGGCCTTCGAGAGCCGCATCCGGGCCGATGTCGCCGCGGGAGTCCTGCCGGCCGGTACGGACACGTGGGCGCTGGCGCGCTATGCCGGGGCGGTGCTGCAGGGGATGTCCCAGCAGTCGCGCGACGGCGCGGGCCGGGAGGAGCTGGAGGCGGTGGCGGAGCTCGCCGTGCGGGCCTGGCCGCAGTAGAGGCGGCGGGGGGTCACGGGCTCCGGGGGAGATTCCTCTGGGCCACGGTGCCGAACGGGACCCTCAGCCCGCCCGGCACCGTAGCCCGGAGTACTTACGGCCGTCGGGTGTGCGGTGCCCGACAGCCGGTGGGAGGTGACGCGCGGTCAGGGCGGAGCGCGCGGCTTACCTCGATCCGTCCTCCTGTGCGGGGAGGGCGGAAGCTTGATGCAATTGTGGACTAGACCAATCTGTTCTGTCCATCCAATGGCGGGACCCGGGTTCCCGTCACTTCCTCCAAGCCTACGCGGAAGCGGGGTCTCCTGGATACTCCGGAGTATCGCGCTGAGGAAAGTCATGGCCCGTACCCGGGGTACGCTCGCCACGTGCCCTCCATGAACGACCTCGTACGCCAGCACACCGCTCTCAGTGAAACCGACCTGGAGTGGCTCCACCTGCTGGTCTCGGAGTGGCAGCTGCTCTCCGACCTCTCCTTCGCGGACCTCGTGCTGTGGGTTCCCACCCTCGACGGCAGCCGCTACGTCTCGGTCGCGCAGATGCGCCCGAACACCGGCCCCACCTCCTACCAGGACGACATGGTCGGCCACCTGGTCCCACGCGGCCGCCGCCCGCTGCTCGACGCCGCGCTCGACGAGGGCCGCATCGTGCGCGAGGGCGACCCGGAGTGGCGCGAGGAGGTGCCGGTCCGCGTCGAGTCGATCCCCGTGCGCCGCGAGGGCCGGGTCCTCGGAGTGATCGCACGCAATACCAACCTGCTCACTGTGCGTACACCCAGCCGGCTGGAGCTCACCTACCTCCAGTCCGCCTCCGACCTCGCCCAGATGATCGCGGCGGGCTCCTTCCCGTTCCCCGGCCAGCAGGTCGACATGGATGCCTCCCCGCGCGTCGGCGACGGCCTGATCCGGCTCGACGCCGAGGGCGTGGTGACGTACGCGTCACCGAACGCGCTCTCCGCCTACCACCGGCTCGGCCTCGCCTCCGACCTGGTCGGCCAGCACCTGGGCACCATCACCTCCGAACTCGCACCCTCCCGCGGCCCGGTGGACGAGGCCCTGGTCAAACTCGCCAGCGGCTGGGCCCCGCGCGAGACCGAGGCCGAGGGCAGCGGCGGGGTCATCCAGCTGCGGGCCATCCCGCTCAAGCCCAAGGGCACCCGGATCGGCTCGCTCGTCCTGTGCCGCGACGTCACGGAACTGCGCCGTCGCGAACGTGAATTGATCACCAAGGACGCGACCATCCGGGAGATCCACCACCGGGTCAAGAACAACCTCCAGACGGTGGCCGCGCTCTTGCGCCTGCAGGCCCGCCGCATGGATTCGCCGCAGGGCCGCGAGGCGCTGAACGAAGCCGTCCGCCGCGTCGGGTCGATCGCGATCGTGCACGAGACGCTGTCTCAGAACCTGGATGAGCGGGTCGAGTTCGACGAGATCGCCGACCGCGTGATCGCGATGGTCTCCGAGATCTCCCCGGGCAAGGTCGCCTGCCGGCGCACCGGCCGCTTCGGAATCCTGGACGCGGAGGTCGCCACCCCGCTGTCGATGGTGCTGACGGAGATCCTCCAGAACGCCCTGGAGCACGCCTTCACACAGGGGGAGGGCGGCACCGTGGAGGTGTCCGCCGCCCGCTCCGGCAGCGGACGCGACGACGCCCGGCTGCTGATCTCGGTGGTCGACGACGGCTGCGGTCTGCCCGAGGGGTTCGACCCGCAGCGGGCCGGCAACCTCGGGCTGCAGATCGTGCGGACCCTGGTGGAGGGGGAGCTCGGCGGCACCTTCGACATGGTCGCGTCCGAGCCGCGCGGCACCAAGGTCGTCCTCGACATACCTGCCAGCCCGCAGAAGTAGTGCAGCGTTCCGGTCACTCAGGGTGACGCCGTGGGGTGCTCACGGACCGCTCACGGAGGCCGGACAGCACTGAACCCCGGACCGAATGGTTTTCGGTACGGGGTTCAAGAGCACGTTGCTGAGCGCTTATGCGGGTTCTACGCGCTGCGGCTCGAGGCTCGAAAGTCGATGTCAGGCGGTTGCGTTGCGCGCCCGATTGCGAGCGGCGCGGCGCTTCATCGCGCGGCGCTCGTCCTCGCTGAGACCGCCCCAGACACCGGAGTCCTGACCGGACTCGAGCGCCCACTGCAGGCACTGCTCCATGACGGGGCAACGGCGGCAGACGGCCTTGGCTTCCTCGATCTGCAGCAGCGCAGGACCGGTGTTGCCGATGGGGAAGAAGAGTTCCGGGTCTTCCTCACGACAAACGGCGTTGTGACGCCAGTCCATGGCTGCTCCATCTCCTTGTATTGCGGGCAGGTTGCTTGTGAATGTGAACGCTTTCACGAATCCCTTCGTGAGGGAAGGGAGACCGCCCAGTTTGGGGAAAAACTCGCCCTGGGCTGCCGGAGATTCGTGGAGGGGTTCTGGCGGTCTGTGTGGGTGCCGGGTTCTGCGGGCTGTCCCGATCGCCATGTAGAGATTCGCAAACCTCGGACGGGGATACAACCCCTTCCGGAAAGTTTTTTTTGATTCGTCGGTGTCTACTAGGTCACAGCCCTACTTCCTAGGGGTGGACCGGCGTGTAAACGTTCGAGTAGAAGGACTTTCGGCCCTTCCACTCACACAATCACACGCAGTGCACGGCGTACGCCTGTGAACCGAACGCTGGTGCGCAGCCCGAGGTGGTCTCCGTCCATCTGGAACGGAAGCGGCACCTTGGAATGCAAGGTGAAGTCCGTCAGATCGTGCAGAGACACCGCGTGCTTTCCGTGCGGACCGCGCTCAGGAGTCGAGGTCAGGAGCTGTGTCGCGTAGCGAGCGACCGCCGGAGTTGACAAACGGTCCAGTGCCAATACGTCAAGTGCGGTATCGAACGACGCCTCCGGGGAGGCGTAGAGCGGCCGGTTGCCCAGATATGTCCAGGGTGACGTGTTGCACACTATCGACAGCACCAGATCCGTCACGGGATCCGCGCCGGGCCGCTCCAGCGTCACCGTGCCGTGCCGGCGGTTGGGCTCTTCCCAGAACTGGCGCATCAGCTGTCGCACGTACAGGGCATGCGTCGAACGCTTGCCGCGTTCCCGCTGCTGTTCGACGCGGCCCACGACACCCGCGTCGAAGCCGAAGCCCGCGCAGAAGGTGAACCAGCGCGCCGGAACCGACTCGTCCTCGGTGCCCGGGGTGCCGGCCGCGAGTCCGAGGCCGACCGTCCGCTCGCGCCGCTCGCGCAGCGCGTCGAGCAGGGCGCCGGTCGCCTCGACGGCGTCGTTGGGCAGGCCGAGCGCTCGGGCGAAGACATTGGTGGAGCCGCCGGGGACCACCGCGAGCCCGGGCAGCCGGTCCGGATCGGGTCCCTCGTGCAGCAGTCCGTTGACCACTTCGTTGACGGTGCCGTCACCGCCCAGGGCGACGACCAGGTCCACACCGGTCTCGGCCGCCCTGCGGCCCAGGTCCCGGGCGTGGCCGCGGTACTCGGTGGTGACCGCCTCCAGCTTCATCTCGCTGGCCAGGGCGTGCGTCAGGACGTCGCGCGTGCGCGCACTGGTCGTCGTCGCTGCTGGGTTGGCCACGAGGAGTGCACGCATGGGCGTCAGCCTACCGACCCGTCCGGACGCGGCCCATACTGGCCGTCCCCTTCGGGGCGGGAGGGGCGAGGCTACCCTGCTGGGGTGAGTACGAAGCCCAGCCCCACCGTGTCCGCCGTCCCCGTCCCGCTGCCCCGCCGGCTGACCGCGGCCGCCGCGCTGACCGCGCTGGAGGGGCTGGCCCTGGCCGGGCCCGGCGTCGCCGACCTCTACACGGCCGTCTTCGGCGGCGGAGACTCGCTGCAGGCCGCGACCGGCGGGGTCACCCTGCTCGTCCTGGCCGCGCTGCCGCTGGTCGCGGCGCGCGGACTGCTCCTGCGCCGCCGCTGGAGCCGCGGCCCGGCGCTGATCACCCAGCTGATGTCGCTGCCGGTCGCCTGGATGCTGTGGACCGCGGGAGGGCCGATGAGGGCCGCCGCCGTGGCGCTGGCCCTGGCCGCGGTGGCCGTCACCGCCCTGCTGGTGAACCCGAAGGCCACCGAGGCCCTGGGCATCGGGCCCGCGGAACAGGCCCGATAGCCCGTACGGGCCGCCGTTCTACTCCTCGACCAGGAGCTTCTCGCGGAGCTGGGCCAGGGTGCGGGCCAGCAGCCGGGAGACGTGCATCTGGGAGATGCCGACCTCCAGGGCGATCTGCGACTGGGTCATGTTGCCGAAGAAGCGCAGCAGCAGGATCCGCTTCTCCCGCGGCGGCAGCCCTTCGAGCAGCGGCTTGAGGGACTCGCGGTACTCGACGCCCTCCAGCGCCTCGTCCTCCGAGCCCAGGGTGTCCGCGACCGCCGGCGACTCGTCGTCGGTGTCCGGGACGTCCAGCGAGAGCGTGCTGTAGGCGTTGGCCGATTCCAGGCCCTCCAGCACCTCCTCCTCGGAGATCCCCAGCCGTTCGGCCAGTTCGTGGACGGTGGGGGAGCGGCCGTGCTGCTGGGACAGCTCCGCCGTCGCCGTGGTCAGCGAGAGCCGCAGCTCCTGCAGGCGCCGGGGGACCCGTACGGCCCAGCCCTTGTCGCGGAAGTGGCGCTTGATCTCGCCGACCACCGTGGGCGTGGCGTACGTGGAGAACTCGACCCCGCGGTCCGGGTCGAACCGGTCCACCGACTTGATCAGACCGATCGTGGCGACCTGGGTCAGGTCGTCCAGCGGCTCGCCGCGGTTGCGGAAGCGCCGGGCCAGGTGCTCGACCAGCGGCAGGTGCATCCGTACGAGCCGGTTGCGCAGCTCCGCCTTCTCCGGCGAGCCGTCGGGCAGTGCCCGGAGCTCGATGAAGAGGGCCCGCGCGCCGCTGCGGTCGCGCGGATCCGGGAGGGGCAGCGGCGCGGTGAACACCGGGGCCGCGAAGGCCCCGGGGACGTCCGCGCCGGCCGGGTCCGGTGTGTCCGGTGTGTCCTGGGCCGGGGTCACCGGCTGGGCCGTGGCAGCGGCCCCCGGTGGCTGGACCGGCAGTGTTTGGTCGTGCTGGTTCTCGCTCACAGGGCCCGCCCGTCGCTCCGCCGAGTCCAAAAAGCCGTTTTCCGCATCCGTGTCAGCCGGGTGCGGCCGGGCGTGCTGCTGCTCCGGAATGCCGCCGTCGACCTCGTGTCCTACCCGGGGCCGATCCCCGCCCCGCACCGGGACCTCCCCGCCGCTCACGCCGGGCCTGGTCCCGCGCCGCGCTGTTTGTAGAGGCTGATGCTCACCGTCTTGTTCTCCTCGACCGTGGCCTCGACCTTCCCGGCGAGCGCCGAGAGGACCGTCCACGCGAACGTGTCGCGCTCCGGGGCCCGGCCGTCGGTGGTCGGGGCGGAGACGGTCACCTCCAGCGAATCGTCCACCAGCCGGAAGACGCAGCTGAGGACGGAGCCGGGCACGGCCTGCTGGAGCAGGATCGCGCAGGCCTCGTCCACCGCGATGCGGAGGTCCTCGATCTCGTCGAGGGTGAAGTCCAAACGTGCCGCGAGGCCGGCCGTGGCCGTCCGCAGCACAGACAGGTAGGCACCCGCAGCGGGCAGCCGGACTTCCACGAAGTCCTGGGTCCCGGGCTCGCCTGCGATCTGGGACACCCTCACCTCCAAGGTGGTACGAGCTCTGTTCGCCGGTGACGCTATCGCGATCCGGGCGATCGTGTCGCGGCCCCCCTGCCGGAGGGTGCAGAACCCTTTCGAACTTAGCCGCACATGGCTGGCCGAAAGGCCGTACCTGCGACCAGTGACTGATGGTAAGCCCATGGGGACGCACAGTGGCTAGGGGTCTGCGGGCCCAAATCAGGGGAACCGGCGGAGGGTTGATCTACCCCGCCTCAGACGATCGAACCGTCGACAAAACACCATCGCCAGGTCTCGCCCGGTTCGAAGCTGCGCATCACCGGATGACCGGTCTCCCGGTGGTGCGCCGTGGCGTGCCGGTGGGGCGAGGAATCGCAGCAGCCGACGTGCCCGCACCCCAGGCACAGCCGGAGCTGGACGGGATGGCTGCCGAGCGCCAGACATTCGGGGCAGGTCTGGGCAAGCGGGACCGGCTCGGGGCGCGGCAGTTCGGGAACGTGGGTGCACTCGCTCATGATGGCCAGCGTACTGAGGTGCGGGCGCCCGGGATGACATGACTCAAGCGAGGATGATCTTCGATGGAGGTATTGCCGCTGGTGGCACTGGTCGCCGGCTGTGCGGTCGTCGCGGGACTGGCCCGCCGCACCCCGGTGCCCGCGCCGCTGCTGCTGGTCGCCGCCGGGCTGGCCGCGGCCTACGTGCCGGGCGTGCCCGAGTACGACCTGGACCCGCACATCGTGCTGCCGCTGCTGCTCCCGCCGCTGCTCTACACGGCCGCGGTGGACAGCTCGTACCTGGACCTGCGGGCGAACATCCGGCCCGTGGCGCTGCTCTCGGTGGGGTACGTGCTCTTCGCGACGGTCGCCGTCGGGTACGTGGCGTACCTGGCGGTGCCGGGGCTGTCGCTGCCGGTGGCGCTGGTGCTGGGGGCGGTCATCGCCCCGCCCGACGCGGTCGCGGCGACGGCCATCGCCCGCAAGCTGGGGCTGCCGAACCGGATCACGACCATCCTCCAGGGTGAGTCCCTGGTCAACGACGCCACCGCGATCACCGCGTTCAAGGTCGCGCTGGCGGCCGCGGTCGGGACGAGCGCCGGCTGGACGGACGGGATCCGGGAGTTCCTGCTGGCCTCGGTGGGCGGGGTCGCGGTCGGCCTGCTGCTGATGGTCCCGATCCACGTCCTGCGCAAGAAGCTGCGCGAACCGCTGCTGCAGAACACCCTGTCGCTGCTGATCCCCTTCGTGGCCTACGCGGCCGCCGAACGGGTGCACGCGTCGGGCGTGCTGGCGGTCGTGGTGGTCGCGCTGTACCTCGGACACCGCAACTGGCAGGTCGACTTCGCGACCCGGCTCCAGGAGGAGGCGGTCTGGAAGATGGTCGCCTTCCTCCTCGAATCGGTGGTCTTCGCGCTGATCGGACTCCAGCTGCCGGTGGTGCTCAAGGGGCTGGGGGAGTACGAGGGCACGGCGGCGGCGGGCTACGCCGTGGTGGTGTTCCTGGTCGTGGTGGCGGCCCGCTTCGCCTGGGTGTTCCCGGCGACGTTCCTGCCGAGGCTCTCGCGGCGGGTCCGGGCGCGCGAGCCGGAGACGAACTGGAAGGCGCCGGTCATCGTGGGGTGGGCGGGCATGCGGGGCGTGGTCTCGCTGGCGATCGCCTTCTCCGTGCCGATGAGCGTGCCGCACCGGAACCTGATCCTGTTCCTGACCTTCACGACGGTGATCGGCACGCTGGTGGTCCAGGGCCTGACCCTGCCGCCGCTGATCCGGCTGCTGCGGCTGCCGCCCAAGGACGCCCACGCCGAGACCCTGGCGGAGGCGCAGGCCCAGAGCGAGGCCTCGCGGGCGGCGGAGGACCGGCTGACGGAACTCCTGGCCTCCCCCGCGAACGCGCTGCCGCCGCCGCTGGCGGACCGGCTGCGCACGGTGCTGGAGCGGCGGCGCAACGCCGTGTGGGAACGGCTGGGGGAGGTCAACGCGGTGACGGGGGAGTCCGCGGACGACGTCTACCGCCGCCTGGCGGGGGAGATGATCGCCTCGGAACGCGAGGTCTTCGTCTCCCTGCGCGACGCCCGCCGCATCGACGACGAAATGCTCCGGGCGCTGCTGCGCCGACTGGACCTGGAGGAGGCGGCGGCCTACCGGGAGGAGTCGGGCTGACGGCGCCGCGGGGCCGCGGGGCTACGGGCGGCCCGTCACCACCGCGGCCAGGGTGGTGCCATGGGGGAAGGCGCCCGCGCGGGTCAGGTCGAGCAGGGCCCACAGGAGCTTCGCCACGTAGATCCGCTCCACCGGCAGGCCGTGGCGGGACCCGAAGTCCGCCGCGAACTCCTCCAGCTCGGCGGGGACCCGGGCGTAGCCCCCGTGGGCGTAGCCCTCGGCCAGGGACCAGTCGCCCGCGGGACCGCCGAACGCGGCCGTCTGGAGGGAACGTATCTCCGCCTCCAGGAACCCGCCCCCGACCACCGGTACCCCCACGGCCCGCGCGCCCGCGCCGAGTCCCGCCGCGAGCCCGGCCAGCGTGCCCCCGGTGCCGCAGGCCACGGCGGCCACGTCACAGGCGCCGCTCAGCTCGCGGCCGAGCTCGGCGCAGCCGTGCAGGGCGAGGGCGTTGCTGCCCCCCTCGGGGATCACGTAGGCCCCCTCGGCGCCCGCCAGTGCCGGCAGGGCGGCCTTGTCCCGGTAGGCCGACCGGGTCACGAAGTGCAGCCGCATGCCGTCGGCCGCGCACCGGGCCAGCGAGTCGTTCAGCGGCCGCCCCGCGAGCTCGTCGCCCCGTACGATCCCGACCGTGGCCAGCCCCAGCAGCCGGCCGGCCGCGGCGGTGGCCCGCAGATGGTTGGAGTAGGCCCCGCCGAAGGTCACGAGCTCCGGGTACCCGCCCGCCACGGCGGCCCGCAGATTCGGCGCGAGCTTGCGCCACTTGTTGCCGGGCAGCTCCGGATGGACCAGGTCGTCCCGCTTGAGCAGCAGCCGTACGCCCCGCGCGGCGAACCGCTCGTCGCGGACCTCCCGCAGCGGCGAGGCCGGGCGGGGGCACAGGATCAGGTCGGGATCGGGGCCGGGCTCGACTGGATGTTCCACCCGTCCATTGTGTGCCGGGCCGGGGGAGGGGCCGCGGCGGGCTACTTCAGGCGCTCCTCGACGCGGGTGCGCATCGCGGCCATCGTGAAGCCCTTCGGGTCGATCTTGCCCGGACGCCATTCCAGGTGGCCGATCACCGAGCGGGCGGTCCAGCCGTGGGCGCGGCACAGGGCGGCCGACGCGCGGGCCATCGCGTCGAGCTGGACGGCCGGCCAGGGGTCCTCGCCGTCGCCGAGGTTCTCGCACTCGAAGCCGTAGAAGTGGCGGTTGCCGTCGGTGTCCGTGTGCTGGTCGGGCGGGAGGCGCTTCTCCGCGATCACCGCCGCCAGAACGTCGGAGTCGCCCGCGCCGGCGTGGTTGGCGCGGCCGTTGCCGACCAGGTGGACCCGGCCGTCCTTGGTGATCACCCCGTGGCAGAGGGGGCCGGGGAGGTCCTCGCGGCCGTCGCGGCAGAGCTGGACGGTGGACGCGGTCCCGTGCGTGACGGTGTGGTGGAGCATCACCCCGTGCACCGGGCCCCAGGGGCCCTTGTGGTTGCGGTTGTGCGTGCGCCAGTTCCCGACTTCGACGACGGTGAGGCCCTCGGCCCGCAGGGCGCCGATGAACCGGTTCGCGGACAGGGGTGCGGACATGACCGCCTCCTTGGCTGTGAGTAGCCGATTGGTTACTCAACGTTTAATGGAGGCGGTCATTCCGCCGCAAGGGCGCGCACCCGGCGCACGGTTCACGCGGAGGCGAGCCACAGGTCGGGGCCGAAGACCTCGTAGGCGATGTCCGCGGGCGCCACGCCCTTGCCGATGAGCTGCTCGCGCGCCGCCCGCATGAAGGGGAGCGGGCCGCAGAGGTAGGCCTTCGTGCCCGGGGCGACGGGGATGGCGGCGAGGTCGAGGAGGCCCTCGCGGTCGCCGGGCCCGGCGCCGGTCTCGTACCAGAAGTGCGCCGAGGCGTCGGGGAGCTTGCCGGTGAGCTCCCGGTGGCCGGCCCGCAGGGCGTGGTCGGCGGGCGAGCGGTCGGCGTGCAGGACGGTGACCGGGGCGGTGTGCGCGGTGTCGGCCAGGTGCTCCAGCATCGAGAGCATCGGGGTGCATCCGATGCCGGCCGAGGCAAGGATCACCGGCGCGGCGGAGTCCTGGAGGACGAGGTCGCCGTAGGGGGCCGAGACGCGCAGGGTGTCGCCGGTGCGGACCTCGGCGTGCAGGTGGTGGGAGACCTCGCCGTCGGGCCCGGCGGCGGCCGGGCCGTGGACCCGCTTGACGGTGAGGGAGCGGACCGGGGAGCCGGGGGCGCTGGAGAGGCTGTACTGGCGGATCTGGCGGGCGCCGTCGGGGAGTTCGACCTGCACGGAGACGTACTGGCCCGGCTTGAACGACGGCGCCGGGAGCCCGTCGGCCGGGGTCAGGTGGAAGGTGGTGCAGTCCGCGGTCTCCTCGACGCGGGCGGCGACCGTCCAGTCGCGCCAGACGTCGCCGGCGAGCACCTGCTGCTCGGCGTAGAGGCGCTCCTCGATGGTGATGAGGGCGTTCGCCATGAGCCAGTAGACCTCGTCCCAGGCCGCGGCGACCTCCGGGGTGACGGCTTCGCCGAGGATCTCCGCGATGGCCTCGAAGAGGTGCTCGTGGACGACGGGGTACTGCTCGCGGGTGACGCCGAGGGAGGCGTGCTTGTGGGCGATGCGGTTCAGCATCACGTCGGGGCGGGTGTCCGGGTGTTCGACCAGGTGGGTGGCGAAGGCGGCGATGGAGCCGGCGAGGGCCTGCTTCTGGAGGCCGGCGTTCTGGTTGCCGCGGTTGAACAGGTCGCGGATCAGCTCGGGGTGGGCCGCGAAGAGCTTCCGGTAGAAGAGCTCCGTGATGTCGCCGATGGCCGCGCCGACGGCGGGCAGGGTGGCGCGTACGGTCGCGGTCGACTTCTCGGACAGCATCGGTGACTCCTCGGGTCGGGGTGGAGCATGTAAGTGGAATGTGAGATGCGTATTTAAAAGCAGGGGTGCGGATGTCCGCGAAGATACGGATTTCTGTTCGAAGTGTCTGTGGGTGTCAGGCTATGCGGGCCGATGGCCGGTGGGAACCGGCCATCCGACCCCCGTCGTCAGGGCCTTCCGGCCCCCGGCGATCCGCCCGAAATGCCCAGCAGGAGCGGCCCGGTCGGGGCCGCGACCAGGTCGTTCACCGTCAGGGGGTCCAAAGAGGCGAAAAACGCCTCCTGGGCGCGGCGCAGCGCCCCGCGCAGGACGCACGCGCTGCGCAGCGGACAGGGAACGGTGCCGTCGCAGTCCACGACGTCGCCGGCGCCTTCCAGTTCGCGGATCAGCCCGCCCACCGAGGCGGCGCGCCCCGCCGGGGTCAGGGTGAGGCCGCCGCCGCGTCCGCGGCGGGCCTCGACCAGGCCGAGATGCTGCAGCTTGGCGACCACTTTGGCGGTGTGGGTGTACGGGACCTCCATGGTCGCCGCCACGTCACGGGTGGTGGGGAGGTCCTCCTCCGCGACGGCCAGGCGCATCAGGACGCGCAGGGCGAGGTCGGTGAATCGGGTCAGCCGCATGGGTCCAGCGTAGAAAACTTGCATCCACCGTGCAAATTTAGGCGCCGGTCGTCGCGGGGGTGCGCGGGGCGTTTTCGGTGGATGGCTGAAACGGGTGGGGTCCAAGTGCCTCGTGAGGCGGGAGGTGAACTCAAAAGGGTGCCCAGCCACGAACGGAGTAGTCCCACCCTTTTGTGTAATGGTCTCACCACGGTCCGTGCTGAAAGGCTCCTCCCGCAGATTCATGGAGTGATCGAAGGGGAAATTCATGTCGGTCCAGGCGGGTTCCGAATCCGAGGCCCAGGCACCGCAGCGCAGTCTGGGGACATCGGCCGCGCGGAACTTGGCAACCACGACCAAGTCCGCTCCGCAGATGCAGGAGATCACCTCGCGGTGGCTCCTGAAGATGCTCCCCTGGGTGTCCGTCCAGGGCGGTACGTACCGGGTCAACCGCCGGCTGAGCTACTCCGTCGGCAACGGCATCGTGGAGTTCATCAAGACCGGCACGCAGGTGCAGGTGATTCCGGCGGAGCTGGGGGAGCTCCCGGTCCTGCGCGACTACGACGACCCCGACGCGCTGGCCGAACTCGCCGCGCGCTGCCACCAGATCGACTTCGAGCCTGGCCAGGAGCTCACCTCCTTCGGCAGCCCCGCCGACAAGGTGTTCCTGCTCGCCCACGGGCGCATCGACCAGATCGGCCCCGGCCCGTACGGGGACGACGCCGTCCTGCAGACCGTCGCCGACGGCGCCTTCTTCGGCGAGGACGCCCTCGTCGACGAGGAGGCCATCTGGGAGTACACCGCCCGGGCCGCCACCGCCGGCACCGTGCTCGTCCTCTCCCGCCAGGACTTCCAGATCCTCGCCGACCGGGTCGACTCGCTGCGCGCGCACCTGGACTCCGTACGGGACCTGCCGGAGCAGCGCACCAACAAGTACGGCGAGGCGGCGATCGACCTCTCCGCCGGTCACCAGGGCGAGGCCGTGCTGCCGGGCACCTTCGTGGACTACGAGGCCCGGCCGCGCGAGTACGAACTCTCCATCGCCCAAACGGTTCTGCGCGTCCACACGCGCGTCGCCGACCTGTACAACCAGCCGATGAACCAGACCGAGCAGCAGCTGCGGCTCACGGTCGAGGCGCTGCGGGAGCGCCAGGAGCACGAGATGCTCAACAACCGCGACTTCGGCCTCCTGCACAACGCCGACTACGACCAGCGCATCCAGTCCCACGACGGGGCGCCCAGCCCCGACGACATGGACCAGCTGCTCAGCATGCGGCGCGGCTCCAAGTTCTTCCTGGCCCACCCCAAGGCCATCGCCGCCTTCGGCCGCGAGTGCAACAAGCGCGGGCTGTACCCGGAGTCGGTCGAGATCGGCGGACACCGGGTGCCCTCCTGGCGCGGGGTCCCGATGTTCCCGTCCAACAAGATCCCGATCAGCGACGCCCGTACGACCTCCATCCTCTGCATGCGCACCGGCGAGGAGGAGTCGGGCGTGATCGGCCTGCACCAGCCCGGGATCCCGGACGAGATCGAGCCGAGCACCTCGGTGCGGTTCATGGGGATCAGCGAGCAGGCGATCATCTCGTACCTGGTCACCACCTACTTCTCCGCGGCGGTCCTGGTGCCGGACGCGCTCGGAGTCCTGGAGAACGTCGAGATCGCCCGCTGGCGCTGACCCGGCCGGCGCCGGAACCGGCGCCGGCGCGGAGGCCACGGGGCGGGACGGGACAGGACGGGACGGAGCGCACACGCCATGTCGACCACTGAGGCGATGACCACCAGCGAGGGGCACGAAGCGGCCGTCCTGCTGGAACGGACGAGAGAAACGGTCAACCCGGAGCTGCGCCGGGCCGTCGAGAGCCTGCCCGGCTCGATGCGGAACGTGGCCATGTACCACTTCGGCTGGCAGCGCGAGGACGGCACCCCGGCGGCGGGCAGCACCGGCAAGGCCATCCGGCCCGCGCTGGTGCTCGCCGCCGCACAGGCCCTGCGCGGGGAAGGGGCGGCGGGGGAGGCCGTACGGGCGGCGGTGGCCGTGGAGCTGGCGCACAACTTCACGCTGCTGCACGACGACGTCATCGACAACGACGTGCGCAGGCGCGGCCGGCCCACGGCCTGGACGGTCTTCGGGACCCCGGACGCGATCATCACGGGTGACGCCATGATGGCGCTCGCGCTGCGGCTGCTCGCCGAGGACCCGCATCCGGCCTCGGCGGCGGCCTCGGCGCGGCTCGCCGCCTGCATCGTCGAGCTGTGCGCGGGCCAGCAGGCGGACTGCGCCTTCGAGCAGCGCCGCAGCGTCTCGCTCGACGAGTGCCTGACGATGGCCACGGCCAAGACCGGGGCCCTGCTGGGCTGCGCGTGCGCGCTCGGCGCGCTGTACGCGGGGGCCGGCCCGGACGAGGTCGACGCGATGGACGCCTTCGGCCGGGAGGCCGGGCTGGCGTTCCAGCTCATCGACGACCTGATCGGCATCTGGGGGGACCCCGGGCACACCGGGAAACCCGCCGGGGCCGATCTGCTGGCCCGCAAGAAGTCCCTGCCGGTCGTGGCCGCGCTCACCTCGGGCACCGGGGCGGGGGCGGAACTCGCCGAGCTGTACGCGGGTCCCATGACCGGGGAGGACGTGGTCAGGGCGGCCGCCGCGGTGGAGCGGGCCGGCGGGCGGGACTGGGCGCAGGCCCATGCCGCCGACCGGATGGGGCGGGCGGTGCAGCAGCTGTCGCGGGCCGTCCCGGACCTCGGGGCGGCGGGCGGGCTGCTGGCGCTGGCGGAGTTCGTGACCCGGCGCACGAAGTGACCGCTTAGGGGCGAGGGGGGACCCCGGAGGCCTGTTCCGGCACCGCATGGTGCCGGAACGGGCCTTTCTGCGCCGGTGGGTCAACTCTAGGATCACTCAGGGTTGTTGAGGCGTGAGTGATGTGAAGGGTGTGACCCCATGGGGCTGGAGATACGTCAAGCCGGACCGTCGGACCGGGACGCCGTGGCGCGGCTGCTCGACGAGGCCTTCCGCAGCGATCCCGTGAGCAGCTGGGTGTTCCCCGACCCGGAGCACCGGGCCGCGGTGCACGGGAAGTTCCTGGGCGTCTTCGTGGACGTGGCGCTGGCCGAGGGCCGGATCGACTACGCGGCGGACGGTTCGGCGGCGGCGCTGTGGCTGCGGATCCCGGCGGGCGATCCGGAGGCCGAGCACGTCGAGGACGAGGTGCCGGCGAAGATGCGGGCCGTCGCCGACCCGGACAACGAGCGCTGCGAGCTGGTGGGCCGGCTCACCGGCGCGGTGCACCCGATGGCGGAGGAGCACGAGTACCTGCTGATGATCGCGGTCGCCCCCGGGCGCCAGGGCGAGGGGCTGGGCACGGAGCTGATCCGGCCGGTGCTGGAGCGCTGCGACCGCGAGGGCGTGCCGGCGTACCTGGAGGCGAGCAGCGAGCGCAGCAAGGGGCTGTACGAGCGGCTGGGCTGGCAGTTCACGGGCGAGGCGGTGCGGCTGCCGGACGGACCGCTGATGTGGCCGATGTGGCGCAAGCCGCAGTGACGGGCCGGCCCCCGGGGCCCAGGTCCGGTCACCCCTTGCCGTACCACTTCACCTGAAGTACTTTGGCCGACGTGCCTCGATGGGGGTGCACTGCCGAACGGAAGAGAATCGCTTGCGCACGCTCACGTACTTCGTCGCCACGTCGGTCGACGGCTTCATCGGTGCCCCCGACGGCGACGCCGACTTCCTCTACAGCCACCTCGACCAGGAGTTCGTCGAACACCTCAAGGCCGAGTACCCGGAGACCATCTCCACCCCGGGGCGCGTCCAGCTGGGGATCGAGGACGCGGAACCCCGGCACTTCGACACGGTGCTCATGGGGCGCGGTACGTACGAGCCCGGCCTCAAGCAGGGCCTGACCAGCCCCTACGGGCACATGCGCGAGCAGTACGTCGTCTCGCGCTCGCTCACCGAGGCGCCGGACCCGGCGGTCCGGCTGATCGAGGGCGACCTGGTGGCCAAGGTCCGCGAGCTGAAGGCCGGGGAGGGGCTCGGCATCTGGCTGTGCGGCGGAGCGGACCTCGCGGGCCGGCTCGTCGACGAGATCGACGCCTTCGTCGTCAAGACGTACCCGGTCTTCGTCGGCACCGGCATGCCGATGTCCCGCGCCGGATTCGGGGCGCGCCCCCTGGAGCTGACCGGGTGCAAGGCCCTCGGCGGCGGCCAGGTCATCACCTCGTACGCCGTCAAGCGCTGACCCGCCGAACCGGCGAAACCGGCCTACCGTGGAGGTATGGCCGGTGAACAGCGGGACCAGCGGACGCACGGGACGGTCGCCCCGCGGGCCGGGCACGACCAGCAGTCGTGCCCGGCCTGCGGGAGCCCCGTCGACACGGTGGTCGGACGGCGCAAATCCCTGGGGATCTTCGTCCCGGCATGGACCCCCGGTCCCTGCCGGAACCGGGGGTGCGCGGCGTACGAGCCCGGGTTCGAAGAGCCGGGGCCCCGGGAGTCCTAGCCCTTCGCGTCCAGGCCGGACGCGGCGAGGCGGGACGCGACGAGGCCGTTCGCCCAGAGCTGGTTGACGCGCGAGCGCTCGGCGGAGTTCGGGTTGGGGTTCGTGCAGGAGGTGCCGGGGCCGCCGCCGGACATCAGCTCGCTGCAGGGACCCGAGTAGTGGTCCGGCAGTCCGAGCACGTGGCCGGTCTCGTGCGCGGTCACCCGGGTGGAGTCGTACTGCTGGTTCTGCCGGTAGTCCAGGAAGATGTACCCCTGGCCGTGCCCGTTCGTGCTCGCGTACGAACCGCGCGAGTCGTTGCCCTCGTAGTACGAGAAGTTCCCGCCCGAGGACACCTCCTGCAGTTTGACGTTGACCACCGAGCTGTTCCAGATCTGCGTGGAACGGGCTATCTGGGAGCGGAAGCTCGGCGCGTTGCGGGTGTTGTAGGTGACGGTCACGGCCGCCGCGCCCGGGGCGGCGGCACGCTGCTGCGCCACCGAGCGCTGGACGGCCTCGAAGAAGGCGCGGTTGGCGGCCTGGTTCTCCTTCGACTGCTCGTACGCGGCATAGGTGGCCGGGCTGCCGGCGCCCGGGGAGGCCGAGGCGGCGGCGCCCGGGACGACGGCTCCGAGGACGGCGGCGACGCCGAGACCGACGGCGGACAGAGTGGTCTTGCGGGAGTGGCGCATGTGGGGGACTCCTGCTCATCCGGTGCGGTGGGGGGATCGTTCGGTACCGGAGTCTGCGGGAGCGGGAGGGGCCGGCGGATGATGTCAGACCCCGATAGCGCGGGGCTATCGGGAGGATTTCGGAAGACCAACTCCCGTGAGAATGGCGGGATTCGAGGGGATACCGGTTACTGGTGCGGTCGGCTCGGCCCGGCCTACCCTCGGGACATGGAGCTTGAGGTCAGGCACCTGCGCGCCCTGTGCGCCATCGCCGACGCCGGCAGCCTGCACAAGGCCGCCCGGCAGCTCGGCGTGAGCCAGCCCTCCCTGACGACGCAGCTGCGGCGCATCGAACGGGCCCTGGACGGGGAGCTGTTCCTGCGCGAGCGCACCGGATGCAGGCCGACTCCTTTCGGGCGCACCGTACTCGGGCGGGCGCGGCCGCTGCTGGCCGAGATGGCCGCCCTCGTCGCGGAGGCCCGCTCGCTGTCCCAGGGGCCCCGGCTGCGGATCGGCTCGACGGCCAGCCGCGCCCTGCCCGGCTGGCTGCGGCGGCTGCACCGGCGGCTGCCCGACACGGAGACCGACCTGATGGTCGACGTGTCCGCCAACGCCCTGCTGCGGATGACGGCTTCGGGCCGGCTCGACGTGGCCTTCGTGCACGAGGTGGAGGGCAGCCCGCTGCGGATGCCGGCCGGGCTGGAGTTACGGGTGCTGATGGAGCGGGAGCCGCAGTTCGTGTCCATGTCCCGGGACCATCCCGCGGCGGCGCGGGCCGTGGTGGAGCTGCGGGACCTCGCCGCCGACCGGTGGACCGTGGACCCGTCGGTGGACGGGGAGTGGGACGGTCTGCGCCGGGTCCTCGCGGGGGCCGGCCTCGACCCGCCGCTGCTGCACGCCGATTACCACACGGCCACCTCGCTGATCGTCTCCGGCGAGGCCGTCGCCCCCTGCCAGCCCACCTCCGGACCGCGCGAGGACATGGCGATCCGCCCGCTCTCGGGCGACCCGCTCGCCGTACGCCTCCTGCTGGCGACCCGCCCCGGGGTGCAGGCGCACATGTCCGAGGGGGTGTACGAGGACCTCCGCGCGGCCTACCGCGAAGCGGCGCTGGGGACCCCGCCCTACCGGGCCTGGCTGGCGCGCAACGCGAGCCCGCTGCTGGCGGCGTAGGGGCGGGCTCCCCTCAGGCCCGGCGGCGGGCCCGGTCGTAGGCCAGGGCGGCCGCGCCGTGGGTCACCAGGACGGTGCCCGCCGCCAGCCAGCCCGGGCTGCGGCGGCGGGCCGCCCACATCATCAGGGGGGCTCCGGCGGCCAGTTGCGCGGCTCCCGCCAGGCGCGCCTTGGGGCCCCGCAGCCACGGGCCCAGGGGGCTGTCCTCGACCACCGCGAGCTCCGCCCGCACCGTGTCGCGCCAGCCCGCCCACTCCACCCGCTCCGCCGCCGGGGCGACCCGGGCCGCCTCGCGCAGCCGGTCGGCCGGCTCCCCCGGGTTCAGGCCGGCCGGCAGGGCCAGCCCCGCGCGGGCCAGCAGCGCGATGACGCCGAGCAGCCGGGACTCGCCGTCGGCCGCCGTGTCGGGGCGGGTCAGGCGCTCCAGTTCCTCCAGGTCCAGGACCGGGTCCAGCCCGAGCCGCGCCGCGAGCACCCGCATGGCATCGGCGTCCGGGGCGTCCGGGGCGCCGTGCGGACGGCCCGCCGCGTCCCACGCGTAGGCCGCGGACCGGCGGAAGCCCGAGGACAGCACGAAGCCGGTCCGGCCCTCCTCCCACCACAGGCTCAGCACCGGCCAGTTGGAACTCAGCGCGACCGCCGCGCCCCAGCCCGCCAGGACTTCGGCCACGGATTCCGCGCCGCCGAGCCAGGGCTTGGCCTCGGGGACCAGCACGCTCCACTCGCCGGCCGGGGCCAGCAGCAGGCGTTCGCGCAGGATGTGCGCGGCGGGTCGGGCGGCGAGCGGCTCGGCGCGGCAGAGCAGCAGGCCGCCCGCCGTGGTCTGGGAGATCGACATGCCCACACGCTAAGCCAAATCGGACCGAAGTGATGATTTTGGATCATCCCGACGCCCTTGACTTCCCACAACCGCGATATATCGTGTTCCTCAGAAGACGCGATATGTTGCGTGCACGTACGCCGAGGAGGGTCAGCACCATGGCAGAGGCAGCGCGGGACCCGCAGAGTCCGCCGAAGGTATGGTCGGTCGCCGAACCGCAGAAGCTCACCTTCGAGGAGCCGGTGACCGAGGTCCGGGTCCGGGTGGTCGGCGGCACGGTCAACGTCGTCGCCGCCGATGAGGGCCCGGCCCGCCTGGAGGTGTCCGAGGTCGACGGCCCGCCCCTGCACGTGGTGCAGGAGGGCGGCGTCCTGACCGTCTCCTACGAGGACCTCCCCTGGAACGGTTCCCAGGGGTTCAAGGAGTGGTTCGACGCCAAGCCCTGGAAGACCTGGTCCTCCGGCGGCTTCGGCCGCAAGGCCTGGGAGCGCAGCGCGACCGTGACCCTCACCGTCCCGGCTGCCGCCCGGGTCCAGCTGGCCAGGGTCGGCGCCACCGTCTTCGTGTCCGGCATCGAAGGCGGCACGGACATCCACGGGGTCTCCGGAGAGACCACGCTCGTGGGCCTCTCCGGCAAGGTCAAGGCGCACACGGTCTCCGGCGGGGTCGAGGCCCAGTCCGTGACCGGCGAATTCGGCTTCCACTCCGTGTCCGGCGGCCTGACGGTCGTCGACGGAGCCGTCGGCACCGTACGGGCCGACTCGGTCAGCGGGGACATGCTGATCGATCTGGCCCTCGACGACCGGCCCGAGCCGCGACCGGTCGACATCTCCCTCACCTCCGTGTCCGGACAGGTCGCCATCCGCCTCCCGCACCCGGCCGACGCCCGGGTCGAGGCCAACACCGCCACCGGCGGCGTCTCCAACGCCTTCGAGGACCTGCAGGTCTCCGGTCAGCTGGGCGCCAAACGGATCACCGGCACCCTGGGGGCCGGCGCCGGCACGCTGCGCGCCACCACCGTCTCCGGTTCCATCGCGCTGCTGCGCCGCCCCGCCTCGGACCCGGCCGCCCCCGCCGCCCCGGCCGCCCCGCTCACGTTCGACAAGAAGGTGCTCTGACATGCCGCCCGTCTTCGCCCACGGCCGCCTCCGCCTCTACCTCCTCAAGCTGCTCGACGAGGCACCGCGCCACGGGTACGAGGTGATCCGGCTGCTGGAGGAGCGTTTCCAGGGGCTGTACGCCCCCTCCGCGGGCACGGTGTACCCGCGTCTGGCTAAGCTGGAGACCGAGGGCCTGGTCACGCACGCGACCGAAGGCGGGCGCAAGGTGTACTCGATCACCGACGCGGGGCGTGCCGAACTGGCCGACCGCGGCGGCGAACTGGCCGACCTGGAACTGGAGATCCGCGACTCGGTCTCCGAACTGGCCGCCGAGATCCGCGCCGACGTGAGCGGCGCCGCGGGCGATCTGCGGCGCGAACTGCGGGCCGCGGCCAGCGCGTCGGCCACTTCGGTGGAGGGCGAGTCGTGGACGGCCGCCAAGGAGGAGTTCCGCAAGGCGAAGGCCGAGTGGAAGGAACAGGCACGCCGGGCGAAGGACGAGAGCCGCAGGGCCCGCGAGGAGGCCCAGCAGGCGCGCCGGCAGGCCAAGGAGGCGCAGGAGCGGGCGCGCGAGGAGGTCCAGCGCATCGCCGGCCAGCTGCAGGAGCAGTTCGCGAAGTCGGGCGGGGTCCTGGGCAGCCTGGCGGGAGCCTGGCTCGGCGGCTCCGGCCCGGCGACGGCGCCGTCCGCCCCCTCGGCTCAGCAGGCGCCCGCCGCCGACACGGACTGGGCGCGTGACGTACCGCCGACGGGGGACCCGGCCCGCGACCTGGACCGGCTGCTGGACCGCTTCCGCGACGACATCCGCGACGCGGCCCGCGACCGGGGGGTCGGCGAGGACCAGCTGGCGCGGGCCCGTACGCACCTGGCGGAGGCGGCCGCCCGCATCGCCGCGGAGCTCGGCCCCGCCTAGGCCGAAGGGCCGCCCCTCGCCGCGGCCGACCCCTGTACGGCCGCGGCGAGGCGGTTCAGCGCTCGGAGCGCGTACGGCGACTCCGGGCGGCGAGCAGGAGCCCCCCGCCGGCGACCAGGGCCGTGCCCGCGCCGCCCACGATGAGGGCGGAGTCACCCGCGCCGGTGGAGGCGAGGGGAGACGTGCTGCCGCCCTGGGGAGTGACGGCGGTGTTGCCGCCGCTGGTTCCGGAGCCGGCCACGGAACCCGAGCCGGAACCCGAATCCGAGCCCGCACCGGTGCCCTGACCGCCCGTGCCTTGTCCGCCCGTGCCCTGACCGCCCGTGCCCTGGCCACCGGTGCCCTGACCGCCCGTGCCCTGCTCCTCCTGGGCCTGCTTGTCCTTGGCGCGCGCCTCGTGCTGGCCCGTCTCCAGGAACGCGGTGCGGTCGGCGGCGGTGCCCGCGAGCGCGGCACGGCCGGCCTTGACCAGCTCCGGACCCCCGCCGTCGATGATCTTCGCGATCTCGGCGCGGTTGTCCTGGTCGCGCAGCTCGTACTGGGTCACCTCGAGGAAGTGGCGCAGTTCGGCCGGGGTCGCGGAACCGCCGAGGATCTTCCTGATCGCCTCGCTCAGGAGGGGGCCGTCCCAGCTTTCGTCGATGCGGGCGAGCTCGGCCCGGTCGTCGGCGGCCTGCGCGAGGTACTGCCCCGTCTTCAGGAAGGCGATGCGGTCGGCGGGGGTGCCCCGCAGGGCCTTCTTGCCCGCTTCCTTCACCGCCGGGCCGCCGGTCCCGATCAGCCGCGCGATGTCGACCCTGTTGTCGTCGTCGCGCAGTTCGTGCTGGGTGACCTCGTAGAAGTGCCGCAGCTCGTCCAGGGTCGCGTCGCTCCGCATGATCTGCTTGATCCCCTCCATCAGACCGGGGCCGGCGTCGTTCGCCAGGCGGCTGATGAGGACGCGGTAGTCGTCGCGGCGGATGACGTACTGGTCCGTCTCGATGAACTTGCGCATGGCCGCCGGGCCGTCGGCGATGGCCTTGTTGCCGGCTTCCTTCATGTACGTGCTGGCCATCGGGTCGGCGATGATCGCGAGGATGGTCTTGCGGTCCTGCTCGGCCTGGTCCGCACCCTCCTGGCCTGCCGCACCCTGGTCGGGGGCGGTCGGAGCCGTCGTCCCGGCGGGCACGGCGGGCCCCTGGCCCGCGGCGAGGGCCGGGGACGCGAGCAGCACCGCCGGAGCCAGCGCGGCAGTGGTGATCGCGGCGGCGATACGGGACAGCTTCACGGAGAACCCCTCAGAGAAAACGTACTTACGCGGCTCAGACTCACGAGCCGGGCCGATGGTTGTACGCAGCAGCAAAGAACGTGAGGGGTGCCGTGGAGCGCCCGCCGCTCAACCCGTCAGGGCCGCCTCCGCTCCCGCGTGGGTGACCCCGTGGTCCGCGAGGACCTCGGCCGGCGTACCGGGCCGGGAGAGGAGGGCGAGCAGCAGGTGGAGCGTGGAGATGTGCCGGTCCTTGCGGCCCAGGGCGATCCGCAGGGACTGTTCCAGAACCTTCTTGGCGCCCGGGGTGAAGCGGGTGCGGCCGGAGCGGCTGGGCGGGGCCGGGTCCGCCAGGGCGCCCTCGCCGTGGGTCTCCTCGACGCGGGAGACGATCTCCGTGAGGTCGATGCCGAGATCCGCGAGGGCCTCCTCGTCCGCTTTGGACATGCCGCCCCGGCGGCGGGCCGCCGCCAGGTCGGCGCGGACCGCCTCCCGGTCGACGCCCAGCGGATCGAGGGTGCCCAGCGCGAGCAGGGCGAGCAGCAGGTGCTCCTCGCCGACCCGCTGCGCCCCGGTCCGCTCGGCCTCGGCGACCGCGCCCGTCACGGTGGAGCGGGCGTCCCGGGTGAAGCGTTCGAACATCAGAGCCTCCCGTGCTTCTTGTGTACGGCCTGCCGGCTGACGCCCAGCTCGGCCGCGATCTCCTGCCAGGACCAGCCCTGCGCGCGGGCCCCGCGTACCTGTACGGCTTCCAGCTGCTCCAGCAGCCGCCGGAGGGCGGCCACGGCACGCAGGCCCACGCGCGGGTCACGGTCACCGGCGCGTGCGGCCAGATCGGTAGCTTCGGTCATGGGTGTCAATGTAGGTTGACGCACGGGAGACGTCAACCCACATTGACACGCGCGATGCGGCTCGGCCGGTGCGGCGTGCGGCGGCCTAGACGGTGAGGACGATCTTGCCGAACAGGTCGCCCGACTCCAGCTTCTCGAAGCCCTCGCGGGCCCGGTCCAGCGGCAGGGTCTCGTCGATCACCGGGCGGACCCCGGTCGCCGCGCAGAAGGACAGCAGGTCCTCCAGCTCGTCCTTCGAGCCCATCGTCGAGCCGACCACCTTGAGTTCCAGGAAGAAGATCCGGGTCAGCTCGGCGTGCGCCGGGCGGTCCCCGCTGGTGGCGCCGGAGATGACCAGGGTGCCGCCGGGGCGCAGTGATTTGACCGAGTGCGACCAGGTGGCGGCGCCGACCGTCTCGATGACCGCGTCGACCCGCTGGGGGAGCCGCGCGCCGGGCTCGTAGGCCTCCACGGCGCCCAGTTCGACGGCCCGCTTGCGCTTGGCCTCGTCGCGGCTGGTCGCGAAGACCCGCAGGCCGGCCGCCTTGCCGAGGACGATGGCTGCGGTGGCGACTCCGCCGCCCGCGCCCTGGACCAGGACGGAGTCGCCGGGACGGACGCCGGCGTTGGTGAAGAGCATGCGGTACGCGGTGAGCCAGGCGGTGGGCAGGCAGGCGGCCTGTTCGAAGGAGAGCTCGGCGGGCTTGCGCAGGACGTTCCAGGCGGGGACGGTGACCTGCTCGGCGAAGGTGCCCTGGTAGTGCTCGGTCAGGATCGAGCGGGGCTCCCGGGGGCCGACCCCGTGGCCGGTCTGGCCGATGACGGAGTGCAGGACGACCTCGTTGCCGTCCTGGTCGGTCCCGGCAGCGTCACAGCCGAGGATCATGGGGAGCTTCTCCTCCCCGAGGCCGACCCCGCGCAGCGACCACAGGTCGTGGTGGTTGAGGGAGGCGGCCCTGACGTTCACGGTCACCCAGCCGGGGCGGGCCTCGGGAGCTGGGCGTTCGCCCAGTACGAGGCCGTTCAGCGGCTGGTCACGGTCGATTCGGGCGGCGTAGGCAGCGAACATGGCCGCGAGGCTACCGGTCGGTAGCCCCGGGATCCAGGCCCCGCCCCGCCCAGCACGACGGGGCCCGTCCGAATCGATCGGACGGGCCCCGTTTCGTACGGCTCGGCGCGGCGATCAGGCCAGGCGGGCCACGCCGTCGGCCTTGGCGGCCGCGGCGACCGCGGCCGTGACGGCCTCGGCGACGCGGGCGTCGAACGGCGAGGGGATCACGTAGTCGGCGGCGAGCTCGTCACCCACGACACCGGCGATGGCGTCGGCGGCGGCGATCTTCATGCCCTCGGTGATCCGGGTCGCGCGGACCTTCAGCGCACCCGCGAAGATGCCGGGGAACGCCAGCACGTTGTTGATCTGGTTCGGGAAGTCCGAGCGGCCCGTGGCCACGACCGCCGCGTACTTGTGCGCGACGTCGGGGTGGACCTCCGGGTTCGGGTTGGCCATGGCGAAGACGAAGCAGTCCTTCGCCATCGTCGCCACCGCGGCCTCGGGGACCGTACCGCCGGAGACGCCGATGAAGACGTCCGCGCCCACCAGGGCGCTCTCCAGGGAACCGGTCTGGCCGGTCTTGTTCGTCAGGCCCGCGATCTCCGCCTTGACGTCCGTCAGGTCGGAGCGGTCGGCGGAGACGACGCCCTTGCGGTCGGTGACGCAGACGTCGCCGATGCCCGCGTCCACGAGGATCTTGGCGATCGCGATGCCCGCGGCGCCCGCACCGGAGATCACGGCGCGCAGGTCGGCGAGGGTGCGACCGGTGAGCTTCGCGGCGTTGCGCATCGCGGCCAGCGTCACGATGGCCGTGCCGTGCTGGTCGTCGTGGAAGATCGGGATGTCCAGGGCTTCCTGGAGCCGGCGCTCGATCTCGAAGCAGCGGGGCGCCGAGATGTCCTCCAGGTTCACCCCGCCGAAGGACGGCGCGAGGCGGATCACGGTCTCGATGATCTCGTCCGTGTCCTTGGTGGCGAGCGCGATCGGAACCGCGTCGACGCCGCCGAACTGCTTGAAGAGAATGGCCTTGCCCTCCATCACGGGGAGGGAGGCCTCGGGCCCGATGTCACCGAGTCCGAGCACGGCCGTACCGTCGGTGACGACGGCGACCACGTTGGACTTCCAGGTGTACTCGTTCACGAGCTCGGGCTGCTCGGCAATGGCGCTGCAGACCTTCGCAACGCCGGGCGTGTACGCCAGGGACAGGTCGTCCTTGTTGTGGACCGGCACGGTGGCCACGATGGCCATCTTGCCGCCCCGGTGCAGCGCGAACACCGCATCCGGGTTGTTGTCCGTCACGCTGTCGCTGCGAGGATTGACGATCTCCGCTGCCACTGTCTTAACCCCTTATGTCTTTGAATCGTTGAGGGTGGCCACTCCTGGTTAAGGGGTGGGCGGGCACCGCGTCCGTCTTCACGGCGACGGTTGTAGGCCCGTCTCCGCGAAGGGGAGGTTCGTACGCGCGGGCGCGCCGCACGCGCGCCCTGAGCCCCGGATGAGGGGTGTAAGGATCTGTTCTACCCGAAGAACACTCACCCAGACGAGTCGATTCCCGCTCGACCATAAGCCCCTTGTCCCGGTTTTGGCGAAAAGTCCAAACCTCTCTGTCCGATGGGCGAGACGCGCCGCAAATAGTGCGGCAAAAGGACCAGGTCACGGCTGTTCGTGCGGCTCTGAGGGGCCTTGTCCGCAGTCCTGTTGGGTACGAAGGGGCTGCCGTTATCCGATTTTGACCTGACGGGCTGCCTGAATGACTCAGTCCGAATGGCAAGATGCCCCTAATCACACAAGGTCGCGACACTCGATGAGGCGTGCCGGACCGCTTTTCGATGCTTTCCACCTGCCGGAGGAACCAGCTCATGACCGCAAGCACCACCCGCCGTACGACCGCCGCCCGGTCCCGGATCGCCGCGGTCGGCGCGATCGCGGTCGCCGGCGCCCTGATCCTCACCGGCTGTGGAGACCAGACGGACAAGGGTTCCGCCGCGACGCCGTCGGGCAAGGCGAACGCCGCCCCGCTCTTCTCGAAGCTTCCGAAGAAGATCCAGGACGCGGGTGTCGTCAAGGTCGGCACGGACGCCACCTACGCCCCGATGGAATTCACCGAGGGCGGCAAGATCGTCGGCGTCGACCCGGGCATCGCGGAGGCCCTCGGCAAGCAGCTCGGCGTCACCTTCAAGTTCGAGTCGGGCACCTTCGACACCCTGATCGGCAGCATGCAGACGGGCCGCAGCGACGTGGTCATGTCCTCGCTCACCGACACCAAGGCCCGTCAGGAGGGCCTGGACGACAAGGGCGCCAAGACCGGTGCCGGCGTCGACTTCGTCGACTACTTCAGCGCCTCCACCGGCATCCTGGTCAAGAAGGGGAACCCGGACGGGATCAAGACCCTCGACGACCTCTGCGGCAAGAAGGTCGCCGTCCAGCGCGGCACCACGTACGAGCAGTCCGCCAAGGACCAGTCCGCCAAGTGCAAGACGGACGGCAAGGGCGAGATCTCCATCGAGGCCTTCCCGACCGACGCCGAGGCCCAGACCCGTGTGAAGGCCGGCGGCGCCGTCGCCGACCTCAACGACTCCCCGGTCGCCGCGTACATCGCGCAGACCGCCGGTGGCGGCAAGGACTTCGAGGCCATCGCCAACCCGACCGACGCCGGTCTGTTCGGCATCGCCGTGGACAAGAAGAACGCCGAGCTGCGCGACGCGCTGAAGGCCGCCCTCGACGCGATCATCAAGGACGGCTCGTACAAGGCGGCCCTCGACAAGTGGAACGCGGGCTCCGGTGCCGTGACCGAGGCCAAGATCAACGCAGGCTCCTGATCTCCGCGCACCACCGCAGCACACTGAAGGGCAGTCACTGTGACTGACAAGCTCGACAAGGTCCCGGGCCCGGCGGACACCCCGCCGGCCGGGTCCGTCCCCCCCGAGGCGATCAAGGCCATTCCGGTTCGTCATTTCGGCCGCTGGGTCAGCGCCGTGGTCGTCATCGCTCTGGTCGCGTTGCTCGCCGTCGCCTTCTCCCAGGGCAACGTCCGCTGGGCGACCGTGCCGGAGAAGCTGTTCGACCCGAGCATCCTGCGCGGCATGCTCAACACGATCTGGATCAGCGTCGCCTCCATGGCCCTGGGCCTGGTGCTCGGTGTCCTGTTCGCGGTGATGCGGCTCTCGAAGAACCCGGTGACCAGCACCATCGCCTGGTTCTACATCTGGTTCTTCCGCGGCACCCCGGTGTACGTGCAGCTCCTCATCTGGTTCAACCTCGCCCTGATCTTCCCGGTCCTGAACCTGGGGTTCTACAAGGACGAGATGACCCAGGTCATGACCCCGTTCCTGGCCGCCCTGCTGGGCCTCGGCCTGAACGAGGGCGCGTACATGGCGGAGATCGTCCGCGCCGGCATCCAGTCGGTCGACGAGGGCCAGACCGAGGCCTCGCACGCGCTGGGCATGACCCGGACGCAGACCATGCGCCGGATCGTGCTGCCGCAGGCCATGCGGGTGATCGTGCCGCCCTCGGGCAACGAGTTCATCAACATGCTGAAGACCTCCTCGCTGGTGGTCGCCGTGCAGTATCCGGAGCTGCTGCGCGCCGCCCAGGACATCGCCTCGACCTCGTTCGCGGTGATGGAGATGTTCTTCGTCGCGTCGATCTGGTACCTCGCCCTGACCAGTGTGTTCAGCGTCGGCCAGTACTACCTGGAGCGCCGCTACGCGCGCGGTTCGCTGCGGTCCCTGCCGCCCACCCCGCTGCAGAAGATCAAGGCGAACCTCTCCCGCTTCTCCAACCGCAAGGCGGTGGCCTGATGACTTCGACTGCCATGGTGAAGGCCGAAGGCGTCCACAAGTCCTACGGACCCGCGCACATCCTCAAGGGCATCGACCTGGAGGTCGCCCCGCGTGAGGTGTTCTGCCTGGTCGGCCCGTCCGGCTCCGGCAAGTCGACGTTCCTGCGGTGCATCAACCACCTGGAGCAGGTCAACGCCGGACGGCTGTACGTCGACGGCAACCTGGTGGGCTACCGGCAGAAGGGCGACAAGCTCTACGAGCTGAAGGACTCCGAGGTCGCGGCCCAGCGCCGGGACATCGGCATGGTCTTCCAGCGCTTCAACCTCTTCCCGCACATGACGGCCATAGAGAACGTCATGGAAGCCCCGGTCATGGTCAAGGGCGAGTCCAAGTCCGTGGCCCGGGCCCGCGCCATCAAGCTCCTGGACCGGGTCGGCCTCGGCGACAAGGGCGGGAACTACCCCACCCAGCTCTCCGGCGGCCAGCAGCAGCGCGTGGCCATCGCCCGCGCGCTGGCGATGGAGCCGAAGCTGATGCTCTTCGACGAGCCCACCTCGGCGCTCGACCCGGAACTCGTCGGTGACGTCCTCGACGTCATGCGGGACCTGGCCGAATCGGGCATGACCATGATCGTGGTCACCCACGAGATGGGCTTCGCCCGCGAGGTCGGCGACAACCTCGTCTTCATGGACGGCGGTGTCGTGGTCGAATCCGGCCACCCGCGCGAGGTGCTGGGCAACCCGCAGCACGACCGGACGAAGGCCTTCCTCTCGAAGGTCCTGTAGGACGGCGGCGTTCCACGCGTGAGGGGCGGTACGGATCTCCGTACCGCCCCTCACGCACGCCCGGCCCGTACCGCGCTCCGTTGCAGGGCCGGGGCCTACTTCAGGGCCAGCACCAGTGCGTCGGAGGGCGAGCGCCAGACCGTACGGGCCTCCGCGAAGCCGGAGTCGCGCAGCGTCGCCGTGTGCCAGGACTCCGGCGGGGTGTCGCCGTCGGCGTGCTCCCCGTAGATCTCGAAACGGGCCTTCGTGGGCTCGGCGAGCGCCGGGTCGGCGGCCGCGAGCTCCCACCACTCGCGCCAGTCCAGCGCCCCGGCCGACTTCGCCCGGTCCATGCCGCCGTGCCGGTGGGCGCGCTCGGCGGCGTTGATCCGGGGGGTCGCGGGGTCGGGCATGTGGTCGGCGTTCATGAACACCCCGCCGGTGCGCAGCAGGGGCGCGAGCTGTCCGTAGAGGACGGCGAGGTCGTCACTGTGCAGCCAGTGCAGGGCGGTGGCCGTCAGGACGGCGTCGAAGGTGCCGTGGGGGAGGGCCGCGGGCCAGCCGGGGTCCTTGAGGTCGGCCGTCACGAAGGTGGCGCGGGGATCGCCCGCGAAGTGGCCGCGGGCGATCGTCAACAGCGCGGGATCGAGATCGACGCCCGTACAGGTGGACCGCGGGAACCTCTTGAGGACGCGGTCCGTGATACTTCCCGTACCGCACGCGAGATCGAGGACCCGGGGGGCGGTGCCGACCAGCGCCTCCACCATGTCCAGCATCACCCGGAACCGCTCCTCGCGGTCCGGCATGTACCACTCCTGCTGCCGGTCCCAGCTGTCCTGCCAGGCCTGCCAGCCGGATCGTGCAGCGGTATCGGGGTGGGCTGTATCCGCCACGAACGCCTCCATGCGTAATACCCTCGAACATGTCTCAGCCGTTACCGGAGACACTAATCCGCAGCCGTAAGGACTACAAGTGGAACTGGCCCATTACTCGGACTACGCCGTGCGCCTGGTCAACACCGAGGAGCCGGCCCGCAACAAGGACTCGCTGACCTCCGTGGACGCCGTCCGCGCCCTCTTCGGCCCCAGCGTGCAGATGGCCCGCCGGGTCACCGACGGCGACGTCACCCGCTTCCGCAACGTCCGCGGCCGGCTGCGCACCGTCTTCGAGGCCGCCGACGGCGGCGACCACGTCCTCGCCGTCGACCTGCTCAACTCCCTGCTCATGGAGTTCCCGGTGAGCCCGCAGGTCTCCGGGCACGAGACCATCGGCGAGCACGGCGGCCCGGACTGGCACATCCACCTGGCCGACCACCCCTCCAACGCCTCCGCGGGCTACGCCGCGATCGCGTGCTTCGGGCTGGCCTTCCACCTCACCTCGCACGGCCCCGACCGGCTCGGCCTGTGCCAGGCCCCGCCCTGCCGCAACGCCTACCTCGACACCTCCACCAACCGCTCCCGGCGCTACTGCTCCGACCGGTGCGCCACGCGCGCCAACGTCGCCGCCTACCGCGCCCGCAAGCGCCTGGAGGCCGAGGAGTCCGCCCGCAGCGGGCGCAGCGCCGAGGAAGCCCAGGAGAGCCACGCCCTCAGCGAGCGCTGATCCCCCGCCGCGTGCTCCGGCCGGGGACGCGGCCGGAAGCGGGCCAGAGCGGTCGCCAGCACGAGCTCGTCGGGGACCACCCCGTAGTCCGTGCTGTCGCCCGTCGCGTTGTACGGGTTGTCGCCCAGCACCCACCAGCCGCCCGGCCGCCGCTCCGCCACCCGCTTCACGACCAGCAGGTCCTGCTGGAACGGGTGGCGCAGCACCACCACGTGGCCCGGCCGCACGGGGGCCCCGTAGCGGACCAGCACCTGGTCCCCGTTCTCCAGGGTCGGCGCCATCGAGGGGCCGCCCACCTCCACCGTGCCGATCCGCTTCAATGGCGACTCCCACTCCCGCGTCCCGCCGCGCGAGCGCGCGCTCCCCGCCATCCATGGCCTCCGTAACCGTGCTCGTCCGCTCTTCGTGCCATCCCGCATGCTGCCGCACTCTTCCGTACATTCGGTCACCGGCCCGGGTGAGCCTCTGGAGTTTTGTCCCAACCGCACGGGGGCGCCCGCGAAATCGTCTTTCTCACGGAGTAATCTCCCCCTTGAGAAGACGATCACGAGGAGGACAAACTCCATGCTTTCCCGCCTCTTCGCCCCCAAGGCGAAGGTCTCCGCCCACTGCGATCTTCCGTGCGGCGTGTACGACCCTGCCCAGGCCCGCATCGAGGCCGAGTCCGTCAAGGCCGTGCAGGAGAAGTACCAGGCCAACGACGACGCCGACTTCCGTGCGCGCGCCATCACCATCAAGGAGCAGCGCGCCGAGCTCGCGAAGCACCACGTTTCCGTGCTGTGGAGCGACTACTTCAAGCCGCCGCACTTCGAGAAGTACCCGCAGCTGCACACCCTGGTCAACGACACCCTGAAGGCCCTCTCGGCCGCCAAGGCGTCGAACGACCCGGCGACCGGCGCCAAGGCGCTGGAGCTCATCGCCGAGATCGACCGCATCTTCTGGGAGACCAAGGCCGCCTGATCAGGCCCTCCAGCCTGATCGGCCTTGTCCCGCGGGACGATGACGAAGGGGCCCGGCCGCACTGCGGCCGGGCCCCTTCGTCGTGCGCGCGTCTGCGTCCCCGCGTCTCTGCGCCCCCGCGCCGTCACTCGTCCTCGTCGTCCTCGTCGTCCAGGCGGGCCAGCCAGGTGGCGAGGCGTTCGACCGGGACCTCGAAGTCCGGGTTCAGGTCGACGAAGGTGCGCAGCTGCTCGGCGAGCCACTCGAAGGTGACCTCCTCCTCGCCTCGCCGCTTCTCCAGCTCCTCGATGCCGCGATCGGTGAAGTACAAGTCGGGCTCCGTGCGGTGGTCGGGTGTTCGGTGTGTCCCGTCAGGATAATCCGCCGGCCGCCGGGGCCGGACCTGACCGCTTTCCGCCGTTCGCGGAGCCCCTCCCCAGGGCAGGGATGGAGGGTCCGCGGCGGGAGGTATGCATGGATCACCCCGAGCCGAGCGACGGCGTGCTGAGGGCCCTCGGTTCCACCGAGCCGTCCGCCGAGGGGACCGCGCTGGTGCGCGGCGTACGGCGGGCCCGGCGGCTGCGGCTGCTGCGGGAGCTCGCGGAACTGCCCGGCGCCCGGGCCGGGGAGGCGGCCGAGCGGTGGGCCCTGCTGGAGGAGGCCGGACGGCGCGACCCCCGTGCGGCGGGCGACGTGGTGCACTATCCGGCCACCGGGGTGTGGGCCGAGGAGACGCTGGGCCGGCTGCGCACCCGGCACGGGCCGCCCGCCGACCTCCAGCACCTCGGGGCACTGGCCGCCGCAGCGGCGCTGCGCGCCGGGATCGGGTTCAAGATCACGCTGCGGCCCGCGCACGGACGCCTCGTCCTGCCGACCCTCGGACTGCTGCGCCCGGACCGGCCCGGCCCGGTCGCCCTGACCGACGGGTCCTGGGACCCCGGCAACCCGGAGGCGCTGGCCCTGCACGCACTGCCCGACGGGCGGACCGCGCTGGACGACTTGGACCCGTACCGCGCCCCGGGGACGGTGCCCGCCGCCCGCCGGCTCACCTCCAAGGGGCACAAGCGCTGGGACACCCAGTGGTCCGGAGCCCTCTCGCTGCTGCGGCGCTACGACACCGCCCGCGCGGAGGAGACCGGGCGGCTGCTGCGCTGCCTGGTCCCGCTCTCCGGCAGCTCCCGCTCCTACGGCGCGACCCTGCCCGCGGCCGCGGGCTCCGTCCTGGCGCGGGCGCAGCCGCCGCCCGCGCTGGCCGCGATGCTCGTCTTCGAGGTGCAGCACGGGAAGCTGGCGGCCCTCGCGGAGGCGCTCCCGCTGCACACCGCCGACCGCACCGCACGGTACTGGGCCCCCTGGAGGGACGATCCGCGGCCGCTGGAGGGGCTTCTGAGGGGCGCGTACGCGCATCTGGGGCTGGCGGGTTACTGGCAGCGCGCGGCGCTCTACGGGGCCAGGGGGGCGTGGGCGCAGCACGCGCGGGTGCGGGCGCAGGTGGCGGCGGTGCTGCCCGTCCTGGACGCCTGCCCGGAACTCACCGCGGGCGGGCGGGTGTTCGTCGGAGCGATGGCCGCGGCCGAACGGGCCATGGACGGCGTGCCCGCGCCGGGCGCGCGGTACGCGGTGGCCCGCGGGGCGGTGGACCGGGACCGGCTCGCCTGGTGCGAGGCGCACCCGAACCTGGCCCCGTACGCGACCGGCTGACGGGCCGGCGACGCCGGAAGGCCCGGCCCCCGTCGGGGGCCGGGCCTTCCTCGAGGTGTGAGGCCTAGGCCTCGAAGACCTCGTTCAGGAGGAGCTGCTGCTCCGCCTGGTGGCGCTTGGCCGAGCCGACCGCCGGGGACGAGCCGTGCGGGCGGGAGATGCGCCGCAGGCGCTCGCCGGCCGGGACGTCCGCGCCGACCGCCAGGTCGAGGTGGTCGATCAGGTTGAGGGCGATGAAGGGCCACGCACCCTGGTTCGCCGGCTCCTCCTGGGCCCAGATGTACTTCGCGGCGTTCGGGAACTTGGCGATCTCCGCCTGGAGCTCCGCACCCGGGAGCGGGTACAGGCGCTCGATGCGGATGATCGCGGTGTCCGTGATGCCGCGCTTCTCGCGCTCGGCCTCCAGGTCGTAGTAGACCTTGCCCGCGCAGAAGACCACCTTGCGGACGGCATGGGGGTCCACGGTGGAGTCGCCGATGACCGGACGGAACGAACCGGTCGTGAACTCCTCCGCCTTCGACGCCGCAGCCTTCAGACGCAGCATCGACTTCGGGGTGAAGACGATGAGCGGCTTGTGGTGCGGGTTGTGGACCTGCCAGCGCAGGAGGTGGAAGTAGTTCGACGGGAGCGTCGGCATCGCGACCGTCATGTTGTCCTGCGCGCACATCTGCAGGAAGCGCTCCGGGCGGGCGGAGGAGTGGTCCGGGCCCTGGCCCTCGTAGCCGTGCGGCAGGAGGAGCGTGACGCCGGACGTCTGGCCCCACTTCTGCTCGGCCGAGGAGATGAACTCGTCGACGACGGTCTGCGCGCCGTTGACGAAGTCACCGAACTGGGCCTCCCAGAGGACCAGCGCGTCCGGGCGGGCCAGCGAGTAGCCGTACTCGAAGCCCATGGCCGCGTACTCGGAGAGCAGCGAGTCGTAGACGTTGTAGCGGGCCTGCTCGTCCGACAGGTAGAGCAGCGGGGTGTAGTCCTCGCCGGTCTCCCGGTCGATCAGGACCGCGTGGCGCTGGCCGAAGGTGCCGCGGCGGGAGTCCTGGCCGGACAGCCGCACCGGGGTGCCCTCCATCAGCAGCGAGCCGAAGGCCAGGGTCTCGCCCATGCCCCAGTCGATCGTGCCGTCGTCGATCATCGCGGCGCGGCGCTGCAGCTGCGGCAGCAGGCGCGGGTGGACGGTGACCGTGTCCGGGATGTTGACCTGGGCCTCGGCGATCCGCTTGACGACCTCCTGGGAGATCGCGGTGTTCACGGCGACCGGGAACTCCTGCGCGACCTGCGCGGGCGCCACCGTGGCGGTCGCGGGCTGCGTGGCGGCCTCGCGGACCTCCGCGAAGACCTTCTCCAGCTGGCCCTGGAAGTCCTGGAGCGCCTGCTCCGCCTCTTCCAGCGTGATGTCGCCGCGACCGATCAGGGACTCGGTGTACAGCTTGCGCACCGAGCGCTTCTTGTCGATCAGGTCGTACATCAGCGGCTGCGTGAACGCCGGGTTGTCCGACTCGTTGTGCCCGCGGCGGCGGTAGCAGATGAGGTCGATGACCACGTCCTTGTTGAACGCCTGACGGAACTCGAAGGCCAGGCGCGCGATGCGGACCACGGCCTCCGGGTCGTCGCCGTTCACGTGGAAGATCGGCGCCTCGATCATGCGGGCCACGTCCGTCGCGTACATCGAGGAACGCGAGGACTCCGGGGCGGCGGTGAAGCCGACCTGGTTGTTGATGACCACGTGCACGGTGCCGCCGGTGCGGTAGCCGCG
Organism: Streptomyces sp. NPDC002104; assembly: GCF_053593795.1. Taxonomy (NCBI): domain Bacteria; kingdom Bacillati; phylum Actinomycetota; class Actinomycetes; order Kitasatosporales; family Streptomycetaceae; genus Streptomyces; species Streptomyces sp. NPDC002104. The sequence continues at coordinate 66,872 of NZ_JBSFDF010000026.1, forward strand.
CAGCTGCGACATGTTCAGCGTCTCGGCGACGACGCCCTGGCCCGCGAAGGCCGCGTCGCCGTGCAGGGCGACGGGCAGGACCGTGAAGTCCGTGCCGCCCTTGTTGATGATGTCCTGCTTGGCGCGGACCACGCCCTCCAGGACCGGGTCCACCGCCTCCAGGTGCGAGGGGTTCGCGACGAGGGAGACCTTGATCTGCTCCCCGTCCAGGCCCGTGAAGGTGCCGTTGGCGCCCAGGTGGTACTTGACGTCGCCGGAGCCGTGCATGGACTTCGGGTCGAGGTTGCCCTCGAACTCGCGGAAGATCTGCGCGTACGACTTGCCGACGATGTTCGCGAGCACGTTCAGCCGGCCGCGGTGGGCCATGCCGATCGCGACCTCTTCGAGGCGGGCCTCGGCGGCCGAGTCGATGACGGCGTCGAGCAGCGGGATGACGGACTCGCCGCCCTCCAGGGAGAAGCGCTTCTGGCCGACGTACTTCGTCTGCAGGAAGGTCTCGAAGGCCTCCGCCGCGTTCAGCCGGCGCAGGATCCGCAGCTGCTCCTCGCGCTCCGGCTTGGAGTGCGGGCGCTCGATGCGGTCCTGGATCCAGCGGCGCTGCTTCGGGTCCTGGATGTGCATGAACTCGACGCCGGTGGTGCGGCAGTACGAGTCGCGCAGCACGCCGAGGATGTCGCGCAGCTTCATCATCGACTTGCCGGAGAAGCCGCCGACCGCGAACTCGCGCTCCAGGTCCCACAGGGTGAGGCCGTGCTCGGTGATGTCGAGGTCGGGGTGCTTGCGCTGCTTGTACTCCAGCGGGTCGGTGTCGGCCATGACGTGGCCGCGGACCCGGTAGGAGTGGATCAGCTCGAAGACGCGGGCGGCCTTCGTGACGTCGTCGTCGTGCGAGGCGTCGATGTCCCGGAGCCAGCGGACCGGCTCGTACGGGATGCGCAGCGCCTCGAAGACGTCGTCGTAGAAGCCGCTCTCACCGAGCAGCATGTTCGCGACGATGCGCAGGAACTCGCCGGAGGCAGCGCCCTGGATGACCCGGTGGTCGTAGGTCGACGTCAGGGTCATGACCTTGGAGATGCCCAGCTTGTTCAGGGTGTCCTGCGAGGTGCCCTGGAACTCGGCGGGGTAGTCCATGGAGCCGACGCCCATGATGACCGACTGTCCGGGCATCAGGCGGGGCACGGAGTGGACGGTGCCCAGGCCGCCGGGGTTGGTGAGGGAGACCGTCACCCCGGTGAAGTCGTCCATCGTCAGCTTGCCGACGCGGGCCCGGCGGACGATGTCCTCGTAGGCCTGCCAGAACTCGAAGAAGTTGAGGGTCTCGGCCTTCTTGATGCCGGCGACGACGAGCTGGCGGTCGCCGTTGGGCTTCACCAGGTCGATCGCGAGGCCGAAGTTGATGTGCTCCGGCTTGACCAGGGTCGGCTTGCCGTCCTTCTCCGCGAAGGAGTAGTTCATCGACGGCATGGCCTTGATGGCCTGCACCATCGCGTAGCCGATGAGGTGGGTGAAGGAGATCTTCCCGCCCCGGGCGCGCTTCAGGTGGTTGTTGATCACGATGCGGTTGTCGAACAGCAGCTTCACCGGGACGGCGCGGACGGACGTGGCCGTCGGCACTTCCAGCGAGGCGTTCATGTTCTTGACCACGGCAGCCGCCGGGCCGCGGAGCGTCACCAGATCGGGGCCGGCAGGGGCCTCGGTGGCGGGCGCGGCCTTTTGGGGGGCTACGGAGGGGGTGGCGGCCGGAGCGGCCTGGGGGGCGGAGGCAGCCGGTGCGGCGGCGGCCGGGGCCTGGGAGGTGACAGTCACAGCAGGGGCACCAGAGGGGGTGGCAGGTACAGGGGCAGGTGCTGACACGGGCGTCGTGGCCGCGGCGACGGGGGTGGCGGGCGCGGGGCTCGCCGTCCCTGGGGCGGCGGCGTCGGAAGCCTGCGGTGCCACGGCGGTGACGGGGGCGGCGGCCTGTGCGGAGGCGCCGTCCGTCGTCGTCGCGGCAGGGGTGGCGGGCCGGTCCGTGGGCTCAATCGATTTATCCGGCTTCGCCGGAGCGACAGCGCCCCCCGGCTTGTAGTCGGCGAAGAAGTCCCACCAGGCCCGGTCGACCGAGTTCGGGTCCTGGAGGTACTGCTGATAGATCTCGTCGACGAGCCACTCGTTCGCGCCGAAGCCTGGGGCAGGGTTCTTCCCGCCTTCTCCTGCTTCGGTCGTGGTGCTCGGGTTACTGGGGGACTGTGGCGACACGGCGGCAACCGCCCTCTTCCGCTTCACAAGGTATGGACAGCGGGAATAAAGGCTACGCCTCCCGGGCCGTGTGATGCAGACCGGGCGGGACTTACGTCGCGTAGGTCACATCGAACGGCGGGTTTCACCACCAGGAATGGCGGGAAACAAGCGTGGTTCGGGCAGGAGGCACCGCGGTTGCGGCCCCCTGGCTTCGCACCCCTGACGGACCCCGGCCCGTGTGGCCGAGATCATGTCCTTCCCACTCGAACCCTACGTCAACCGGGCGCCTGCGAGCTGCCCGGAAGCGTGACGAGGATGCGGCAGCCCCGCGAGGATTCGGCCACTCCGATGTGACCCCCGTGCAGGCCGACCGCCCAGCGGGCGATGGCCAGGCCCAGCCCCGTACCGCCGTCGCCGCCCCTCGCGCTGCCCCGGTTGAACCGCTCGAAGACCCGGTGGCGCTCCGACTCCGGGATGCCGGGACCTTCGTCCCTCACCTCCAGCTCCAGGCTTCCGGGCGCGTCGCCCGCCCGGGCGTGCACCGTGACCCGGCCGTGCGGGGGGCTGTGCTTGACCGCGTTGTCGATCAGGTTCGCCACCACCTGGTGCAGCCGCTCGGCGTCCGCGTACGCCGTCAGCTCCGGCGGGGACACGTCCAGGCGGAGGTGGACGTCGTTGCGGGTGTGCCCGCCCGAGCCGGAGGTCAGCCCCGGCCGGCCGGCGGCCGCCAGACCCGACTCCTTCAGTACCCCCGACAGGTACGGCCACACCTCGAAGCGGCGGGCCCGCAGCGGCACCACCCCGTTGTCCACGCGGGAGAGGTCCAGCAGGGTCTCCACCAGCCGGCCGAGCCGCTCGGTCTGCTTCAGGGCCGTGCGCATGGTCTCCGGATCGGCGGCCGAGACCCCGTCCACCACGTTCTCCAGCACCGCCCGCAGGGCCGCGATCGGGGTGCGCAGCTCGTGCGAGACGTTCGCCACGAGCTCCTTGCGGTGCCGGTCCACCGCCTCCAGGTCGTCCGCCATCAGATTGATGGTGGAGGCCAGGTCGCCCAGCTCGTCGCGGCGGCCCGCCCCGCGCACCCGGCGCGTGTAGTCCCCGTGGGATATCGCACGGGCCACGGTGGTCATGTCGTCCAGCGGCGCCGTCAGGCTGTGCGCCACGAACTGGGTGATCAGCATCGAGGCGATCACCGAGAACACCGTGATGAAGCGCACCTCGGTCGCCGTGCGCAGGGCCACCATCAGCAGGCCCGTGGTGATGAAGACCGACACCACCACGAGCGTGCCCAGCTTGGTCTTGATCGAGAACGGGGAGAAGGGGCGCAGCACCCCGGGCGGCCGCTGTCCCGGCGACCGGTATCCGCTCACGGCTGCGCCGGGGTCTCCAGGGCGTACCCGACGCCGTGGACCGTACGGATCCGCTCGGCGCCGATCTTCCGGCGCAGCGCCTTGATGTGGCTGTCGACCGTACGGGTCCCCGACGCGTCGGCCCAGTCCCACACCTCGGCGAGCAGCTGCTCCCGCGAGAGCACCGCCCGCGGGGTCCCGGCCAGGCACACCAGCAGGTCGAACTCCGTCGGCGTCAGGTGCACGTCCTCGGTGTGCACCCGGACCCGGCGCTGCGCGTGGTCGATCTCCAGATCGCCCAGCCGCAGCGTGGCCCCGCGCGGGGCGTGCGCGGCCAGCGTGGCCCGCTCCACGCGCCGCAGCAGTACGTGGACCCGCGCGGCCAACTCGCGCATCGAGAAGGGCTTCGTCATGTAGTCGTCGGCGCCGACCCCGAGGCCGACGAGCATGTCGGTCTCGTCGTCCCGGGCGGTGAGCATCAGCACCGGGACGGGCCGCTGCGCCTGGACCCGGCGGCAGACCTCCAGGCCGTCGAAGCCCGGCAGCATGACGTCCAGGACCAGCAGCTCCGGCAGCCAGCTCTCGGCCGCGGCGACGGCCGCCGGCCCGTCCGCGGCCGTCTGCACCTGGAAGCCCTCGGCGCGCAGCCGGGCCGCGATCGCCTCCGCGATGGTGTGGTCGTCCTCGACGACGAGGACACGGCGTTGCGCGCCCGGGGTGGCCGCGGCGCCGTTGTGGGTGCTGGTGTGTGTCTGTTCCATGTCCCGCCCCTGAAGATCCCGCGTGATAGGGGTGCAGCGTAGAGGAGCCGTTGGGCTCCGGCTATGACGGGTTCGCTGCGCGGGCTCGTTGGGGGTGCCTCTGCCCCCGGGCCTGCGGTTCAAACGCCGGCGGGCTGGAGAATCCAGCCTCGCCGGCGCTGGGGGCGCGGGGCTCCGGGCGGGCTACAGGGTCAGACCGTGGCCGTACGGGAACACCGGGTTCTCCGTGTCGTTCGGGACGTCCGGGCGGGAGGCCGCCACCGCCTCCATGGAGCGCGGGAGTTCGAAGGGCAGCCGCCCCCCGGCGGCCGCCCGGCCGAAGGCCACGTCCAGGAGGGCGGCGTCGGACGCCCCGTAGTCCGCGATCAGCGCGGCCGCCCGCTCCGCGATCTCGGGGATCACTGCGGCCCGCTCCAGATTGATGCAGACCAGGGTCGGGACGGAGTCCAGGAGGGAGAGGATCCGGTCGAGTTCCGCCTCGGGGAAAGCCAGCGAACCCGAGTGGAAGAAGGACTCGAAGACGTTCGTGCGGGGCTCGTGCGGGGTGCGCAGCCGCAGCACCGCCAGGTCCGCCTCGGCCGGGTCGGACACGACGTCCCCGTACGCCGCCGCGACGTCCGCGTCCACGTCCTTGACGTACAGCTTCGGCCGGCCGGACACCGGCAGGGTCCCCCCGGTGTTGGTGAGCACCGTCAGCGAGCGCCGCTGGGCCGCCGCGCCGGCCGCCGCGAAGTCGGCGCGGCCGACCGTCTCGGCGGCCGCGTCCGGGTCCACGTACGGGTTCTCGAACAGGCCGAGGACGAACTTCTCGCGCAGCAGCCGGCGTACGGAGGCGTCGATGCGGGCCTCGGTGACCCGGCCCGAGCGGACCATCTCCACGATGACCGCGGGGCACTGCTCGCCGCCGAACTGGTCCGAGCCCGCCTCCAGCGCGCGGGCCGCCCGCTCGGAGACGCTCAGGTGCTCCAGACCCCAGGCGCGGGCCGGGTGCGGCTCGCCGAAGATCACCGACTCGGTGAGCAGGCCCCAGTCGGTGCACACGATGCCCTGGAAGCCGAGCTCCTCGCGGAGCAGGCCGGTGACGACGCCCTTGTTGAAGCCGAAGCCGACCTCTTCCCAGTCGGTGCCGATGGGCTGGCCGTAGTACGGCATCATCTGCGAGCAGCCGGCCGCGATGGCCGCCTTGAAGGGCTCCAGGTGGTGCTCGCGCATCCCGCCCGGGTAGACCTGCTCCTTGCCGTGCGCGAAGTGCGGGTCCTCGCCGTCCTTCTGCGGGCCGCCGCCGGGGAAGTGCTTGACCATCGCGGAGACCGAGGACGCGCCGAGCGCCTCGCCCTGCAGGCCCCGTACGTACGCCTGGACCAGCTCGCCCGTCAGCTTCGCGTCCGAGCCGAAGGTGCCCGACTGGCGGGCCCAGCGCGGCTCCGTGGCCAGGTCGATCTGCGGGTGCAGGGCGACGCGGAAGCCGACGGAGAGGTACTCGCGCCGCATGATGTCGGCGAACTCGAAGACCAGCTCCGGGTCGCCGATCGCGGCGAGGCCGATGGCCTCGGGCCAGGCCGAGAACGCGCCGGCGTTGAAGGAGGCGCCGACGTTGTCGGTGAAGGAGTGCCGGGGGTCGGTCGACAGGGTCACCGGGATGCCGAGGCGGGTGCCGGCGGCCATCTCCTGGACGGCGTTCTGCCAGGTCGCCATCTCGCGGGCGCCGTAGCTGCCGAGGAGGTTGAAGTGGGTGAGGTGGCGGCCCTCGATCAGCTCGGGGGTGGTGAACGGGAGGATCGAGCCGTCGGTCTCGGTGACCGCAGTGCCGTCCGGGTTCATCATCAGCATCGAGTGGAAGAGCTGGCCGGCCTTCTCCTCCAGGGTCATGCGGGAGAGCAGGTCCTCGACGCGGTCGTCGACGGGGAGGGTGGCGTCGCGGTAGGGGAGGGGGGTGGGGGTGCCGGCGGGGGTGGCCGGGGTGGCCGGGGGCTTCGGGGTGGCCGGGGTGGCCGGGGTGGCGTTCATGGCGGGGCTCCTGGGGAGGTCGGCGCGCGGGAGGACGCGGGGGCGGGGGCCTGTGCGGGGGGTGAGGCGGGGCGGGTTGTGGGGCGGGCCGTCGGGTGGGGTGTGGGGCGGGCCGTCGGGCCGGCCGTCATTTCACCGAGCGGACCAGCTGGACGAGGGCGGCGCCGGTCGCCGCCGCGAGGCCGCCGACGAGGAAGAGGGCGCCGTAGTTGCCTCCTCCGCCGAGGGCGAGGACGAACGGCGCGAGCATCGGGACGAGGGACTGCGGGAGGGCGTTGGCGATGTTGAGCACGCCCATGTCCTTCGCGGCGGTCTCCGGGTCGGGCAGGACGGCGGCGGCGAGCGCCACGTCGACCGCGAGGTACAGGCCTTCGCCGAAGCCGAAGACGGCCACGGCGAAGAGGAACATCCCGAAGGTGCCCGCGGTGGCGATCAGCAGCAGCCCGACGCCGATGACGAAGGCGGAGGCGAGGACGAAGGGCTTGCGGCGGCCGGTGGCGTCGGACAGCCAGCCGCCGGCGAGGGAGCCGGCCACGACGCCGCCGACGGTGACGAGGGTGGTGGTGAACATCTTCGAGGCGACCTCGCCCTCGGCGACCCCGAGGCGGTCCATCAGGAAGTACACCTGGTAGCTGGTCACGCAGGCGATGCCGATGAACACCAGGAACCGGCTCGCGAAGTTCCACGCGTAGTCGGGGTTCCTGCGCGGGTTCACCCAGAAGCTGTGGAGGAACTCCCGCCAGCCGTACGGGGCCACGGACTCGGCGCGGGCCGGCCGGTCGGGCATCACGGCGGCCAGGACGCACACCCCGAGGACGCCGACGAGGGCCGGGACGACGAAGGCCAGCGCCATGTTGTCCGTGAAGAGCTGCGCGAGGAAGCTGCCCGCCACCATCGAGACGGACAGCATCATGCCGACCATGCCGGAGACGCGGCCGCGCTGGTGGTCCGGGATCAGGTCCGGGATGCAGGCGGTGACCATGCACAGCGCGGCGTTGCAGCCGAGCTGCGCGATGGCCCAGCCGATGAGCAGCGTGCCGACACTGGAGCCGAGGCCGACGACGGTCAGCCCCACGGCGGCCACCACCATGCCGCCCACGAGCCAGGGGCGCCGGCGGCCGAACCGGCTGGTCGTGCGGTCGGACAGGGCGCCGAAGAGCGGGTTGCCGACGAGGGCGAGCAGCGCTCCGACGGACAGCACCTTGCCGAGGGCGGCGCCGCGCTCCGCCTCCGGGACGATCTGGGCCACGCGCAGGGCGAGGGTCACGACGATCGGTGTGAAGACGGCGATGCAGACGCCGAGCTGGGCGGCGACCAGGCCGAAGATCAGCTTGGCGGGGGCGTCGGCGGGTATGCCGGCCGGGGCGGTGGCCGGGGCGGTGGCCGGGGCGGCGGCCGGTAGGGCGGGCGGGGTGGCCGGATCGGGGCGGTCGGTGGCGTCGAGTGCGCTTCCGGGGTCCTGCGTGAGCGGCATGGGGGCTCCAACGTCTCCGCGTCGGCCTCGTCGCCGACCGGGCGGTTTCACCGTAGGCGTGAAAACCATGCACCCACTAGGTTTTCACGGAGTGACCTGGATCACTCCCTCGGGATGGCCGGAAACGCTCGGGTTTAGGGTGGTCCGCATGGCACAGGACAAGGGCCGAACGGCCCCCAAGGCGGCGGCCGCCCGGGGCGGGTACGCGGTGGGCGACGCCCGTCGCCAGAAGATCCTCGACACCGCCGTGGAGCACTTCGCGCAGTGGGGCTTCCACGCCTCCTCGCTCGCCCGGATCGCCAACGACTGCGGGATCACCCAGGGCGGCCTGCTCCACCACTTCCGCGGCAAGGAGGACCTGCTCCTCTCGGTCCTGGCGCAGAGCGAGCAGCACGATGTGGAGCGGCTCTTCACCGGCCCCGGCGAGGACGTCCCTCCGGTCGCCACGCACTTCGCCGCGGTGGTCGCCCTCGCCGAGGACAACGCCCGCCGGCCCGGGCTCGTCCGCATGTACAACACGCTGGTCGGGGAGTCCGCGAACCCGGGCCACCCCGCGCACGCCTACTTCCGGCAGCGCTACGAAAGGGTCCTCGGCTACAGCGTCGGCCTGCTGCGGGCGGGCGTCGCGCGCGGAGAGGTGCGGCCGGACACGGACTGCGAGGCCGTCGGCCGCGAGATCATCGCGGTGATGGACGGGTTCCAGATCCAGTGGGTGCTGGACCCGGAGGGCGTGGACATGGCGCTCCTGCTCCGCGGCTACCTGGACCGGCGGCTGCGGGAGATCGCGGTGGCCGGAACGGGGCGGTGACCGCGTCGGTGGCGGCGGCGCGGCGCCTCGGCGGCGCTTCGGGGGATGCCTGGAACGACGCCCCGACGGGCGCCCCGAAGAGCGCCTCGACGGGCGCCCCGAAGAGCGCCTCGACGAGCGCCTCAGCGGGGCTTCCTGCTCAGCGCGGTTCGAACGACGGCAGGGCGCCGAGCACCCCCTCCAGGGGCCGCGGCAGCGTGGTCTGGTCGGCGGCGACCTCGTAGCCGGCGTGCCGGAAGGCGTACGTGAACGCGTCGAAGACCGGTTGGGCGGGCATCGAGATGCGGGGCAGCCGGGGGAAGTCCGCTTGCTGGAGTGCGGTGCGCAGTTTCGCGAGGGCGGCCGCGGAGAGCTTGTCGTGATCGACCGTCTCGGCCTTGGCGTTCAGCCGCAGGAACGATCCGTCACCCTTGATGATCAAGGTGCTGGTCTTTCCGGCCATGCCCCCGCTGCGGGTGACCGTGACGAGGGTCTCGCCGGCGCCGGGCGGCGAGGCGCTGGGCGCGGGGGCGGGCGCGGAGGTGCTGGGCGCCGGCTGCGGTGCGGGACCGGTGGTACCCGTGCCCGGGCTCTGGCCGGCGCTCTGACCGGGGGACGCAGTCCCCGGTCCGCCGTCCGCCGCCGTCCCGGAGGGCGCGCTCGTGGCGCTGCTGGTGCCGCTGCCGCTGCCGGTGCTCGCGCCCGTGCTCGTGCCCGGCTTCGGTGAGGCCCCGTCCTTCGACCCGTCGGAGGAACATCCGCCCAGGGCCGCCGCCACGGCCAGCACCACAGCCGCCGTCGCCCAGCCCACTCGCCCACCACGTGCTCGCACGCCCCACCCCCGCAGGTATCCGGCTCGAACCCCGAGTATGGAGTCAGCACCACCCGCACGGATAGCACCCGGAGGCCGACATCCGCCGCTTCGCCCCCTGGCGCTGGCTGCCGCCGCTCACCGCCCTCGCACTCGGCCTCTGGGGCCTCTCGCGCGGCGGCTCCCTGTGGCGCGACGAGTCCGTCACATGGCAGGTCGCGCACCGCCCGCTCGGGGAACTCTGGGAACTGCTGGGCCAGGTGGACGCCGTCCACGGCCTCTACTACCTGCTGATGCACGGGGTGTTCGCCCTGCTCGCGGCGACGGGCGCCACCGGCGACCTCGCCACCCTGTGGGCCCTGCGCCTCCCCTCGGTGGCCGCCACGGCCCTCGCCGCATCCGGAGTGGCGGCGGTGGCCCACCACCTGGCGAGCGCCCAACGCACCGGAACCGCGCCCCCGGACCGCCACCCCGCACCCCCCGCCGGCCCCGGCCACCCCGAGACCCCTGACCACCCCGGCCGCGCGGCGGGGCCCGACGGGTCGACCGCTCCCGCCCCCCGCGGCGGCTCCGGCGGCCGGGGCGGCCGGGGCCGGTCCGGCGGCTTCGCCCAGTCCGGCCGCGCCGACGGGCTGAGCGGTTCCGACCGCACCGGCCGGTCCAGCGACCTTGGCCGTCTCGACCGCGCGGGCCGCCCCGAGCCGTCGGGCGGGTCCGGGGGCTCCGAACGCCCCGACATGTCGGAGGGGGCGAGCGCTCCCGCCCCCCTCGACGGCTCCGGCGGCCCGGGCGGCCCGGGCCGGTCCGGCGGCTTCGCCCAGTCCGGCCGCACCGACGGGCTGAGCGGTTCCGGCCGCACCGAGCGGCCCGGCGGCCTTGGCCGTCTCGACCGCCCCGGCCGCCCCGAGCCGTCGGGCGGGTCCGAGGGCTCCGAACGCCCCGACATGTCGGACGGGTCGAGAGGGCCCGACCACATGGGTGGCTCCGACGGATCCGACGGGTCCGACGGCTCCGGCGTCCCTGGCCGCCCCGGGCAGTTCGGTGGCCGTGGCCGGCAAGACCGTACTGACTGCTCAGCCGCCCCCGGGCGGGTCGCCCTGTTGGCCGGGGTCGCGTATGCGGTGCTGCCGCCCGTGCAGATGTACGCCCAGGAGGGCCGGTCCTACGCGTTCGTCGCCGCGGCCGTCGTCTGGGCCACGTACCTGATGCTGCGCCGGCGCTGGGTCGCCTACGCCGTGGTGCTCGTGCTGGGGTGCTGGCTGCACGAGTTCGCCGTACTGGCGCTGCCCGCGCACGCGTTCGCCGCGTGGCGCTCGCGCGGCTGGCGGCTCGCCGCCGGGGGCGTGGTGGCCGCGCTGCTGCCGCTCGCCCTGGTCAGCGCGCGGCAGGCGCAGCAGCAGCTGGGCTGGCTCGGGCGGCCGAGCTGGCAGGACTGGGCGGCGTACGGGGTCCTCGTGGCGGCCTCTCTGCTCCTGGCCCGGGGGGCCGCGCGGGAACTCGTACGGGTCGCCCTGCCGCTGGCACTGCTGCCGCCCGGGCTGCTGCTCGCGGTCTCGCTGGTGCACCCCTGGTACGTGGACCGGTACGTCCTCTACGCACTCGCCGGCCTCGCCCTCCTCGTGGGGGCGCGGCTCGCCACGGCGCGGGCGTGGTGGGTCTGGCCGCTGGTCGGGGCCCTGCTCGTGCCCGTCGGGTTCTGGTCCGCGTGGCTGCGTACCCCCGAGAGCCGCAAGGACGACGCGCGGGCCGTGGCGGCGGCCGTACGCGAGATCGCGCGCCCGGGCGACGAGGTGCTGTTCCTCCCCTCGCGGCGGCGCGAATGGCTGCTGTCCTCGCCGGAGGTCTACGGCTCCCTGCGCGACCTCGCCCTGTCCCGCGGCCCGGCGGCTTCGCGGAGCCTCCAGGGCGTGGAGCGGAGCCCGGAGGAGATCCGGGCGGCCCTGCTGGACCCGGCCGTCGACCGGGTGATCGCCCTGCTCGACCCGGCGGGGCAGCCGCTGGACGGCTACCCGGCGGAGGCGGTGAAACGCCAGACGCTGGTCTCCCACTTCGACCTGTGCTCCGTGACGGAGGTACGCGGCGCCCGCGTGGCCCTCTTCGCCAGGCCGGGCTCCTGCCCGTAGCGCGCGTCCGTGTCCACACCCGTGGCCCGCGTCGGCTGGTCGGGCCGCGGCCCGGGTGGACCTGCCGGGGGCCGCGTGCCTCCGGGGTGGATGCGTGGGCGGGAGGCGATGGGCGGCGGGCTGCCCGGCCCGGGCTCCGGTGTGCGTGTCCGCGTGGCCCGCGTTGGCTGGTCGGGCCGGGCTCCGGGGGTGGGCCTGCCAGGGGCTGCTTGCCCCGGGGCTGCGTGCATTGAGGTGCATGCGTGGGCGGGAGTGGGGATGGGCGGCGGGCTGCACGGCCGGGGCTTCGGTATCTGCACCCGTGTGGCCCGCGCCGACCGGGCGGGCCGCGCCCGGGGGCTACCTGCCTCGGGGTGGATGCGTGCGCGGGAGTGGGGATGGGCGGCGGGCAGCCCGATCGGGGCTTCGGTGTCCAAGCCCGTGTGGCCCGTGTTGGCTGGTGGGGGCCGCGCTCCGGGGTGGGTCTGCCGGGGGCTGCCTGCCCGCGGGTCCGCCTGCCTCGGAGTGAATGCTTGGGCGGGAAGGTGATGGGCGGCGGGCTGCTCAGCCAGGGCTTCGGTGTTCGTGTCCGTGTGGCCCGTGTGGCCCGTGTTGGCTGGTCGGGCCGGGCTCCGGGGTGGGCTGGGTCTGCCGGGGGCTGCGGGCCTTCGGGGTGGGTGCGGTCTCGGGAGGCGGGGCGGGGGAGGGAGGATGGGCGGCGGGCCGCCGACCACGCCGGGCCCGCCTACTTCTGCCGGAGGTGCCGTATGGACGCAGCCCGCCAACACCCCCACCCGCACGGCCTGGTGCCGCCCGGTCCGCTCGTCGGTGGGGACTGGCTCGCGGAGCGGCTCGGGACGCCCGGACTCGTCGTCTTCGACGCCTCCGTCGGAGCGCACCGCGACGCGGGCCGGCGGATTCCGGGGGCCCGCCCCTTCGACCTCGACGGCGCCCTGTCCGACCACACCGCCACCGCCCCGCACACCATGCCCGGCCCCGCCGCCTTCGCCGAGGCGATGCGTGCGCTCGGCGTGGACGACGGCAGCACGGTCGTCGCGTACGACGGCGCCGGGATCTACTCCAGCGCCCGCGCCTGGTGGATGCTGCGCAGCATGGGCTTCGACCGGGTCGCCGTCCTCGACGGCGGACTGCCCGCGTGGATCGGCGCGGGCTTGCCGGTGGAGGAGCGCCCGCCGGGGTACGAGGGCCCGCGCGGCTCCTTCGCGGCCCGGCCCCGCGCCGGGCTGGTGGTCGACGCGGCCACCGTGTCGGCGGCGCTGGCCGATCCGGCCGCCGCGGTGCTCGACGCCCGGACCCGCGAACGCTTCGCCGGCACCGCCCCCGAACCCCGCCCGGGTCTGCGCGGCGGGCACATGCCGGGCGCGGTCAGCCTCCCCTTCGGCGAACTCCAGTCATCCGACGGCCTGATGCGGCCCGTCGCCGAACTCCGTACCGCCTTCGGGGCGGTGGCGGGGGAGCGGGAGCGGCTGTACTTCAGCTGTGGCTCCGGGGTCACGGCCTGCGTGCTCGCGCTCGGTGCGGACCTCGCGGGGTACGAGAACCTCGCCGTGTACGACGGCTCCTGGAGCGAGTGGGGCGTGCCGTCCCCGGACAGGCCGGTGGTGCAGGGCAGCTAGCCCGGCCGCCCCCTTCCGGCGCCGGGCGCGAGTTCTGGAGCCCGGCGCCCCGGCGGGCCGCACGCCCCGCCCGAGATCCGGGGCTCCGCCCCCCCGTGGAGCCGCTGGCCGGTGCCGCGCTGCTGCGCGGGGCTGGGTCCCCTAACCGCCCTTCCACCGTTCCCCGGGCGCTGCCCGGACCCGTTGCCGCGTGCGGCGCCGTTGCCGGGGGGCCGGCCCCCGGGCCCCCGCTCCTCAAACGCCGGAGGGGCTGGATGCGGCTCGGTGCCGGATTCTCGCCGGCGGCGGTCACGTCCGGCGGCACCGGCTCGATTCAGCCCCGCCGGCGTTTGAGGAGCGGCGGCCCCGCCCCGAACCCCGCCCCTGGCCCCTGGCGCTGGCACCGGCCCCTGGCCCTGCCCCTGGCACCGGCCCCGGACCCTGGCCCTGGCTCTGGCCTGGCCCTGGACCTCAGCCCCTGGCCCTGGCGTGGCCCCGGCCCCGGCCCTGGCCCCTGGCCCCTGCCCCGGACCCAGCCCCGGACCCTGGACCCCGGCCCCTGGCCCCTGCCCCGGACCCGGCCCCTGGCCCTGGATCCCGCCCGTGGCCCTGGTCTCGACCCCTGGGTCCGGCCCCGGACCCGGACTCGGGATCCCGGCCCTGGCCCTGGTCCCGGCCCCTGGCATCGGCATCGGCACCCGACCCTCGCACCCGACCCTGGTACCGACCCCGGCCCCGGCCCCGGCCCCTGGCCTGGTCTGGGCCTGGAGCCGGCCCCGGACCCCGGCCCGGCCCCTGGCAGCGACCCCTGCCCCTGCCCTGGCCCCGGACCCTGGATCCCGGCCCCGGCCCCGGCCCCTGGCACCGGCCCCTGGCACCGGCACCGGCACCGGATCCTGGCCTGGTATGGGCCTGGAGCCGGCCCCGGACCCCGGCCCCGGACGCCCAGTACCCGGGCCGCGGGGACCTGGAGTACCGTCACGCGGGCCATCGCCACCCGGGCCTGCCCCCCCAGCAGGCCCCCGCCCCCGTCCGCCGCCGGGGGGTAACCCCACCCCCGATCCGGGCACACGCCCCATGCCCCCGCAGCCACCGCGCGGGCACGATCGGCGGTATGACCACGAAGACGCGTACGCGCGGCACCAGGGCCACCGTCACCTTCACCTCCACCACCACCGCCAGGTACGCCGCCGCGGCCCTCGCCGCGGGGCTGCTGCTGACGGGCTGTTCCGTCGGCGCGCTCGTCACCCGCGGGGGTCCGGAGAAGACCGCGAGCGCCGATGCCACGGTGGGCGGCGCCGTCACCGCGGTCGACGTGGCGGACGCGGGCAGCGGATCCATCGAGGTGGTCGCCGGTTCCGGCCCGGGCGTCACCGTCCGCCGTACGGTCCACTACCACGGCGACACCGTGCCCGAGCCCGCCCAGCGGCTGTCCGGCGGCGTGCTGACGCTCTCCCACGGCAGTTGCTCCGGCCGCTGTTCCATCGACTACCGGCTGGAGGTGCCCGCCTCCGCCACGGTCACCGCCGGGAGCAGCAGTGGCCGCGTCACGGTGGCGGGGGTGGCCGCCGCCGACGTCAGGACGTCCTCCGGCTCGGTCCGGGCGGACCGGATCGCCGGCCCGCTGAAGATCCGTACGTCCTCGGGCTCGATCGCGGCCGAGAACCTCGCCGGCCCTGACGCGGACGCCCGATCCGACTCCGGCGACATCCGCCTGGCCTTCGCGAAGACACCGTCCTCGGTCGCCGTGGAGACCAGCTCGGGCGACGCCAGGGTGAAGGTTCCCGCGGCCCCGTACGCCCTCGACGTCTCCAGCACGTCCGGAGAGCGCAGCATCACCGTCCCCGCGGACCCGTCCGCGACCGCCCGGCTCGCCGTACGGACATCCTCAGGCGACATCACCGTCTCGGAGGCGTGAGCCGCCGCGTCCCGCGGGCCGGCGCCCGTCCGGATGCGGGGCTTCGGCGACCTGCCAGTCCTCGAACGGCCTCGTACGGAACATCCCCCGGTACGTCGGGCAGGTCGGCACGGGGCCCGCCGGGCCCGTACTCCGCGAGTTCCCCGGAACCCTCCCCGAGGCCCTCCCCGGAGCCGGTCTTCGCCCCTCGTGACCTGGGCATTTCCGGTGATGCCGTCGCCTGGCCGGTGATGCGCCCCAGTTGCGCCCCGGAACCACCCCGCCCCTTGTTCGCCCCCGGCGAACGGGCGTTGGGGAACATTGGTGGGCTCACGTGCATTGAGTCGGCATAGCTCAACTTCACTGCCGGAGGGAACATCATGGCTTCGACGTCCGTAACGCTCACCCTGCCCGTGCTGCCGCTCGACGACGAGGTCGTGCTGCCCGGGATGGTCGTTCCGCTGGACCTGTCCGACGCCGAGGTGCGCGGTGCCGTGGAGGCCGCTCAGGCCGCGGCCGGGGGCGGTAAACCGAAGGTGCTGCTCGTGCCCCGGATCGACGGGACGTACGCCGGCACCGGCGTGCTCGGGACCGTCGAGCAGGTGGGGCGGCTGTCCGACGGGGATCCCGGGGCGCTGATCCGCGGGCGCGGAAGGGTGCGTATCGGGGCGGGGACGACCGGGCCCGGAGCCGCGCTCTGGGTCGAGGGCGAGAC
This sequence comes from Streptomyces sp. NPDC002104, assembly GCF_053593795.1. NCBI lineage: Bacteria > Bacillati > Actinomycetota > Actinomycetes > Kitasatosporales > Streptomycetaceae > Streptomyces > Streptomyces sp. NPDC002104. Next base: position 82,611 of record NZ_JBSFDF010000026.1, read on the forward strand.
GGTGGACGAGGTCGTCCCCGATCCGCTGCCCGGGGCCGTCGCCGAGCTCGTCAAGGAGTACAAGGCGCTCGCCACCAGCTGGCTCAAGAAGCGCGGGGCCTGGCAGGTCGTGGACCGGGTGCAGCAGATCGAAGGGGTCGGGGCCCTCGCGGACAACTCCGGGTACTCCCCGTTCCTGACCGTCGAGCAGAAGGTGGAACTGCTGGAGACGGCCGACCCCGTCGCCCGGCTGAAGCTCGCGGTCAAGGCCCTCAGCGACCACCTCGCCGAGCAGGACGTCGCCGAGTCCATCGCCAAGGACGTCCAGGACGGCGTCGACAAGGTGCAGCGCGAGTTCCTGCTCAAGCGGCAGCTCGACGCCGTGCGCAAGGAACTGCGCGAGCTCAGCGGGGAGAAGGAGGGCGAGGAGTCCGACGACTACCGCGCCCGCGTCGAGGCCGCCGACCTGCCCGAGAAGGTACGGGAGGCCGCCCTCAAGGAGGTCGACAAGCTGGAGCGTTCCAGCGACCAGTCCCCGGAGGGCTCCTGGATCCGCACCTGGCTCGACACCGTGCTCGAACTGCCCTGGAACGAGCGGACCGAGGACGAGTACGACATCCGGGGAGCCCGCGCCGTCCTGGACGCGGAGCACGCCGGGCTGAGCGACGTGAAGGACCGGATCACCGAGTACCTGGCGGTGCGCAAGCGCCGCTCCGAGCGCGGGATGGGCGTCGTCGGCGGACGCAGGGGCGGGGCCGTGCTGGCGCTCGTGGGTCCTCCCGGCGTCGGAAAGACCTCCCTCGGCGAGTCCGTGGCCCACGCCATGGGGCGCAAGTTCGTCCGCGTCGCCCTGGGCGGAGTCCGCGACGAGGCCGAGATCCGCGGACACCGGCGTACGTACGTGGGCGCGCTGCCCGGCCGGATCGTCCGGGCGATCAAGGAGGCCGGGTCCATGAACCCGGTCGTCCTGCTCGACGAGATCGACAAGGTGGGCTCCGACTTCCGGGGCGACCCGGCGGCGGCGCTGCTCGAAGTCCTCGACCCGGCCCAGAACCACACCTTCCGGGACCACTACCTGGAGGTGGAACTGGACCTGAGCGACGTGGTGTTCCTCGCCACCGCCAACGTGCTCGAAGCCATCCCCGAGGCCCTCGCCGACCGGATGGAACTGGTCCGCCTCGACGGCTACACCGAGGACGAGAAGGTCGTCATCGCCCGCGACCACCTGCTGCCCCGGCAGCTGGAGCGCGCCGGCCTGGCCGTGGAGGAAGTGGTCCTGGAGGAGGACGCGCTGCGCAAGCTGGCCGGGGAGTACACCCGCGAGGCGGGCGTGCGAACCCTGGAGCGCTCCCTCGCCCGGCTGCTGCGCAAGGTGGCCTCCCAGCACGAGCTGGGGGAGCGGGAGCTGCCGCTGCGGATCGGCGCGGAGGACCTGCGCGGGCTCATCGGGCGGCCGCACCACGTACCGGAGTCCGCCCAGGACCCGGCCGAGCGGCGCACCGCGGTACCGGGCGTGGCCACCGGCCTCGCCGTGACCGGGGCGGGCGGCGACGTCCTGTTCGTCGAGGCCTCGCTGGCCGATCCCGAGACGGGCGCGGCCGGGCTCACCCTGACGGGCCAGCTCGGAGACGTGATGAAGGAGTCGGCGCAGATCGCGCTCAGCTTCCTGCGCTCCCACGGCGCCGAGCTGGAACTCCCCGTCGCCGACCTGAAGGACCGGGGCGTGCACATCCACTTCCCGGCGGGCGCGGTCCCCAAGGACGGCCCGAGCGCGGGCATCACGATGACGACGGCGCTGGCCTCGCTGCTGTCGGGCCGCCAGGTCCGCACGGACGTGGCCATGACCGGCGAGGTCTCGCTGACCGGGCGGGTCCTGCCGATCGGCGGGGTCAAGCAGAAGCTGCTGGCCGCGCACCGGGCCGGGCTGACCACCGTCATCATCCCCAAGCGCAACGAGGCCGACCTGGACGACGTTCCCGCGGAGGTGCTGGCCGGGCTGTCGGTGCACCCGGTGACGGACGTACGGCAGGTCCTGGAGCTGGCCCTGGCCGCGGACGGGGTCCCGGCGGTCGCCGCCGCCTGATCCGGGCGCGGGCCGACGGAGCGGCCGGCAGTGCGGCCTCCGCGCGGGCCAGGCCGGCTCTTTCGGATCTTGCCGGGCCCGCAAGATCCGAAAGAGACGGCCTGGGGCCCCGGGGTTTCCCGCTCCGGCGGGGCCCCGGGCCCCCGGCGCACCCCCTGCGAAATACTGGTGGCCCACCCACCAGCGAAGGAGCGGGCCGTGCACGGGACCGAAGACCAGGAGTTCCTTGCCCTGGAGCGGGAGCTGTCCGTCTTCCTCCGGCGGGCCCGCGCCTCCTCCGGGGAGATGGCGCGCGAGCTGCACCCGGAGCTGGAACCGGCCGCGTACGGGCTCCTCGTACGGCTGGAAGCCGCCGGGCGGCAGCGCGCGACCGAGCTCGCCGCGTACTTCGGGGTCGGCAAGGCCACGATGAGCCGGCAGCTGCGGGCCCTGGAGGTGCTGGGCCTACTGGCCCGCGAGCCGGACCCGGCGGACGGGCGGGCCTTCCTGGTCGGGCTCACGGAGGAGGGCCGGGAGCGCTTCCTGCGGGTCCGGGGCGCCCGGCGCGAGCAGTACATGCGCAAGCTCGCGGACTGGGACCGCGGGGAAGTCGCGGAACTGGCCCGGCTCCTGAACCAGTTGAACGCGGGCGGCGAATAGCACCCGGGGCGTTCCGGGGTGCATGGGGTCCGGGGTCCCGCGGCCCCCGAATCCCCGAGCCCCCCGCCCCCCCGAATCCCCGGGCCCCCCGAACCCCCGGCCCGCCTAGAGCTCCGCGTACACCGCCGACGCGTCGTCGTGGCGCTTGTCGCGGCGGTGCGCCCGGTCCGGGTCCGATTCCAGCGCGCGGACCCGGTCGATCAGGGACTGCGCCCCTTCCTTGCGCAGCACCGCCAGGCATTCGGCCCAGTCGCCCTCCCCGAACGTGTCCGTCCACCGGCTGGCCCCGTCCGTGAGCGCCGCCACCGCCCGCACCTCCGCGCGCGGCGTCCGCCCGGTCACCGCCCGCGCCGCCACCTCCGGGTCCGCGGCCGCGGTGTAGAAGCCGCCCTCCGCATTGCGCAGCAGGTCGGCGGAGGCCTCCGTACGCAGCCGTTCGCGCGGGATCCGGTCGAGCCGGTCGTCGAGGACGGCGCGCACCTCGCCCCCGGGTGCCTGGAGGAGGAGCACGGAGTCCGAGAGCACCAGGTGTTCGACCCAGGAGGCGTCCCAGCGGACCACGACCACCGTCGCCTGCGGCGTCCGGACGTGAGAAAGGTCACACGTGTCGCGATGGGCGTCCGCGGTGACGCGGATGGCCTCCGCCAGAACGCGGTCGAGGGGCATGTCCCGGCGCGATCCGGACAGTTCGGTCAATCGGCCGCCCAATCGGGCTGCGAACCACGGCACTCCGTGCGCGCACCCGACCTCGCCCGCGGGCGGGGTGACCCCGTCGAGGGCGACCAGAACTCCGCCTCCGGAAGCGGGGATCGCGGCCGACAGCCAGTCCTCGTTGGGGCGTTCCGGATGGCCGGGGGCGGAGGAGAGATCGATGCGCATGCGGACATTCTGCCCGCACGGGACTCCGTAGGGACGGGAAAAGCCGGGGAAGGTCCGGACCAGGGCGGGGCGGGCGGGGAGGGGAGGGTCTCCCGGGATCCGCCGGGCGGCCCCGGGCGATGTGGGCGGGCATCCTGCCAAAAGCCGCATCGATCTTTCAACCACCCGTCCACGGCGGGGCTCTGACAGCCGATCGCCGAGTTGGTCGCCCACTCCTCCGTGCTGTTCACTCCTTCGTGTGGCCGGGCGGGCGATGTGCGGCCCTCTTCCCAACTCACTGCGAGGGTCTGAGGCGGTACGGCGGCGGACGCGTGCGAGCAGCGCGTATCCGGTGGCACGTACGGGCATCAGGCAACGAGCACGAGCAGCACACGTAAACAGGATTGCGAGCACCGGTGCAGAAGAAGCGGCCTCGGAAGAACGGCACCGTCGCGAACGGCACCGCACCCGACGGCACCGCACCCGGCCGGCGGGCCCCGGGCGGCCCGGTCGCCGCGGCCGCTCCCGCTCCCGCGGGACGCCGCGTCCGCGTGCGCCGCAGGCTGGTCATCGGGGTCGCCGTGGCCGGGCTCGCCGTGCTCGTGGCGGGAGCGCCCGCAGTCCTGTCCGCCTCCGCGGACCTGAAGGACTCCCAGCAGCTGGTCACCCTCGCCGACCGGAGCCGGCAGACCCTCACCCTGGCCCACCTGCTGGGGGACGAGCGCGACGCCGTCACCGCCTACGTGGCCAAGGGCCGCCCCGGCGGCGCCCGGGGCAAGCAGGCCGCCGCGGTCCGGGAACGCGCCGCGGGCACCGACCGCCAGCTCGCCGAGGTGCAGGCCGAGGCCGACGAGGAACTCGCCGAGGCCCTGGGCCGGGTCGGCGCCGTCCGCACCGAGGCCATCGACGGCAAGGACAGCGCCCTCACCGCCCACCAGGCCTACTCCGGGGTCATCGCCGAACTCCTCGCACCGGGCAGCCGGCTCACCGAGCTGACCCCGCCGCGCGCAGCAGACGCCCTCGTCACCACCCGCCCGCTGGCCGCCCTCGGCCAGGCCGTGGAGCAGGCCGCCGCCACCCGCGGACTGCTGCTCGCCGCCCTGTCCGTGCCCGGCGCCGACCGGCAGCCGGGCAGCGCCTTCGTGGACGAACTCACCGCCGCCGCCCAGCGCTCGCGCGTACGGGAGCAGGGCGCGCTCGACGACTTCGCGCGGGCCGCGCGTCCCGACGTGCGCCAGAGCCTGACCGCCACCGTCACCGGACCCGAGGTCAAGTCGGCCGACGACTACCTCAAGCGGCTCACCGACCGGCCGACCCTTTCTCCGGCCGACCGCAAGCTCGATCCCGGCGCCGTCGGACCGGCCCTCACCGCCCGCGTCGACCGGATGCGCTCGGTCGAAGCCACCCTCGCCGGCCAGCGCGCCACCGCGCTCGCCGCACTGCGCGACGACGACGTGACCGCGCTGGAGCTCATGGTCGCCTTCCTCGGCGTGCTGTTCCTCGTCACCGTCGGCATCTCCACCGCCATCGCGCGCTCCCTCACCCGCCCGCTGTCGGTCCTGCGGCGCGGCGCGGCCCGGCTGGCCACGCCGGAGGGCTCGGTGGAACCGGTCCGGTTCACGGGCCGCAACGACGAGTTCGCCGAAGTGGTGCGCCACCTCAACGCGGTACGCGACCAGACGGTCTCCCTGCACACCCGGATCGCCGGGCTCGACGCCGACCGGCGCCGCCTCATCGGCCGCAACGAGGCGCTCTCGGCCGGCCGGGAGGCGCTGGAGGCAGAGCTCGCGGAGCTGCGGGCGGGGCTGGAGGAGCACCGCCGCATCATGTCGACCACGTCCGTGTCGCTGTCCCTGCGGACCCTGGGGCTCGTCGAGCGCCAGCTCGCCGTCATCGAGGAGCTGGAGTCCGAGGAGCCGGATCCGGACCGCCTCTCCACCCTCTTCAAGCTCGACCACCTGGCGACCGTGATGCGCCGCCACAACGAGAACCTGCTCGTCCTCGCCGGCCAGGAACACGGCCACGGGCAGGGCCTGCCGGTGCCGCTGGTCGACGTCATGCGGGCCGCGGTCAGCGAGATCGAGCGCTACGAGCGCGTCGACCTCGGGGCGCTGCCCTCGTACACGCAGGTCGCCGGGCACGCCGCCGACGACATCTCGCACGTCCTGGCGGAACTGCTGGAGAACGCGACGACCTTCTCGCCGCCCGACGCCAAGGTCAAGGTGTCCGGCCGGCTGCTGGAATCCGGCGACGTGGTGCTCTCCGTCGTCGACGAGGGCATCGGGATCACCGGCGACCGGCTGGCCACCCTGAACGCGCGGCTGGCCACGCCCGACGCGTACGACGAGGAGCCCGAGTCCGAACACGGCCTGGGCCTCGGCCTGTACGTCGCGGGCCGGCTCGCGGCCCGGCACGGGGTCGGCGCGGAGCTGCGCGTCCAGCGGCACGGCGGCACGGAGGCCCTGGTCGTCGTACCGGCGGCGCTGCTGCCCGCCACCCCGCCGGCTTCGCCGGTCCACAGCCTGGGCGCACCGGGCGCCCCCGCGCTGCACCTGCCCGGGGTGATCGCGGAGGCCAACGAGAACACCCTCCCCTCGCGCCTACGGGGCCCTGCCGCGCCCGCGCCGCAGCGCCCGGAGGCGCCGGAGCCGACAGCGGCCCCGCAGGCCCCGGCCCGGCCGGAGGCGGGCTTCGACGCGCAGTCGGGCTTCGACGCGGAGTCGGGCCCGGAGCCGGTCGCTGAAGTGGTTGCGGAGCCGGGGCTCCCGGCGGAGCCGGCCCCGGCCGTGGACCCGGCGCCCGCCGGCTTCCCCGAGCCGGAGCCCGCGCATGGCGCCGCGGAGCCGCCCGTCCGGGTGGCTGCGGAGCCCGCTCCGGCGGCGTTCGCGCCTCCGGCCGGGCAGTTGCCGCCCACGGAGCAGGTGTTCCGGGTACCGGCACCGGTCGAGGTGCCGGTCGAGGCGCCGGCCGGGGTGCCGGCCGAGCAGGTGTTCCGCGTACGACCGCAGGCCCAGGAAGCCGCCGAGGCTCCCGCCGAGGCCCCGGCTCCCGCCGAGGCGCCGGCTCCCGCCGAGGCCCCGGCTCCCGCCGAGGCCCCGGCTCCCGCCGAGGCGCCCGGGGACGTACCCGCCGAGCAGGTGTTCCGCGTACCGCCGCAGGCCGAGGCTCCCGCCGGGCTGCCGCGCCGGGACCGGGCCCCCGCCGGGGCGGCCGCCCCGCAGGGGAGCGAGCCGCGGGAGGTCCTCACCGACAAGGGGCTGCCCAAGCGGAGCCCGCGCACGGTGACCGCCGGGCGCGGGGAGGAAGCGCGTCCGGCGCCGGGCCGGGTGGACGCCGACGAGCTGCGCCGCCGTCTCGGCGGGTTCTACCGCGGCGCCCAGGACGGGCGCCGCGTCGCGGAGGCCGAGCTCGCGCAGGACTCCGAGCAGGACTACCGGCAGGACCCGTCGCACGACCAGGGGCAGACCGACCGGGGGGACACCGCACAGGAGGCACGCACATGAACGCGTCCAGTACGTACGGACTGAGCACCCAGGCCCGCAACCTTCAGTGGCTGCTGACCGACCTCGTCGAGGAGGTACCCGGGGTCAACTCGGTGGCCGTCGTGTCCTCGGACGGGCTCCTCCTGCTGTCCTCCGATCCGGTGGCACCCGATACGCCGGCCGCCCCCTCCCGGCCCAGCGGCCCCCGCGGAGCCTCCGCCGATCTCGCGACGATCGTCTCCGGCCTCGGCTCGCTCACCACGGGCGCCGCCGCCCTCATGGACGGCGGCTCGGTCAAGCAGACGATGGTGGCCATGGAGCACGGTTCCGTGTTCGTCATGGCCATCAGCGACGGCTCGCTCCTCGGCGTGCACGCCACGCCGGACTGCGACATGAGCGTCGTCGCGTACCACATGGCCTTGTTCGTGGGCCGCGCCGGCCACGTCCTGACCCCCGAAGTCCGCAGTGAGCTGCGCCAGTCGATGGAGAACACCCCGTGAGGAGTCCGGCCTCCGACCGGCTGCCGATACGCGGCGCCGACCGCCGCCCCGCCCGTGTACGCCCGTACTCCCTGACGGGCGGCCGCACCCGCTTCACGCAGGTCCTGCACGTCGAGACCTTCGTCGCGGCCCTCGACACCAAGGTGTCCGGGCCGCGCAAGGCCGACCGCATGCCGGAGATGCCGGCGATCGTCGAGGTCTGCCGCCGCATGCGGACGATCGCCGAGATCGCCGCCCTGCTGAAGCTGCCGCTCGGCGTGGTCCGCGTCCTGGTCAGCGACCTCGCCGACCAGGGCAGGATCCGTGTCTACGGGACCGGCCACGGCAGCGGCCGTCCCGACCGCGCTCTGCTCGAAAGGGTGCTCAGTGGGCTCCGCCGTCTCTGAATCCGGTCTCTTCTCCGCCAGCCCGGACTCCGGCCTGGCCTCCGGCCCGGACGTCGAACCGGACGAGTCCGTACAGCCCTGGCAGTACGACCGCTCGCGCGCTCCCGTCGCCGTGAAGGTGCTGGTGGCGGGCGGTTTCGGGGTGGGCAAGACCACGTTCGTCGGTTCCGTCTCCGAGATCCGGCCGCTGCGCACCGAAGCGGTGATGACCGAGGCCGCCGCTCCGACCGACGACCTGTCCGCCACCCCGGACAAGCACAGCACCACCGTCGCCATGGACTTCGGGCGCGTCACGCTCGACGACGACCTCGTCCTGTACGTGTACGGGACCCCCGGCCAGGAGCGCTTCTGGTTCATGTGGGACGACCTGGTGCGCGGCGCCGTCGGCGGCATCGTCCTCGCCGACACGCGGCGGCTGCGCGACTGCTTCCCGGCGCTCGACTACTTCGAGAGCTGCGGGCTGCCGTACGCCGTCGCCGTCAACCACTTCGAGGGCACGCGCGCGTACGAACCGGAGGACGTGCGGGAGGCGCTGACCATACCGGCGCACGTACCCGTCGTGATCATGGACGCGCGGCGCCGGGCGACGGTCCTGGAATCCCTGATGACCCTCGTGGGCCACGCCCTCGACTCGACCCCGGAATAGAGAACGTGCCCATGCGCAAGATACTCGTCGTCGGAGCCGGCCAGTCCGGTCTCCAGCTCGCCCTCGGACTCCAGGCGAAGGGGTACGAGGTCACCCTCATGTCCAACCGGACGGCGGACGAGATCCGCACCGGCCGGGTCATGTCGACGCAGGTCATGTTCGACACGGCGCTCCAGCACGAGCGGGACCTCCAGCTGAACTTCTGGGAGCGGCAGGCCCCGAGGATCGAGGGCCTGGGCGTCTCGGTCCCCGCCCCCGACGGCAGCCGCGCCATCGACTGGCTCGGCAGGCTGAAGGGCTTCGCCCAGTCCGTCGACCAGCGTGTGAAGATGGCCGGCTGGCTCGACACCTTCGCGCAGCGCGGCGGCCAGCTCGTCATCCACGGCGCGTCCGTCTCCGACCTGGACTTCTTCTCCCGGACGTACGACCTGGTGCTCGTCGCGGCCGGCAAGGGCGAGCTGGTCTCGCTGTTCGCCCGGGACGCGGCCCGCTCCCCGTACGACGCCCCGCAGCGCGCGCTGGCCGTGTCGTACGTGCACGGGCTGGCTCCGCGCCCCGAGCACCCGGAGACGGAGGCCGTGCGCTGCAATCTGGTCCCGGGCGTCGGCGAGCTGTTCGTGATGCCGACGCTGACCACCTCCGGGCGGGCCGACATCCTGTTCTGGGAGGGCATCCCGGGCGGACCGCTGGACGTCTTCGGCGGAGTGAAGAACCCGGCGGACCACCTCGCCCTGACGCTGGACCTGATGGAGAAGTTCACTCCCTGGGAGCACGCGCGGGCGACGAAGGTGGAGCTGACGGACGCGGGCGCCACGCTCGCCGGGCGCTACGCCCCCGTCGTGCGCAACCCCGTCGGCCGGCTGCCCGGCGGCGGGCTGGTGCTGGGTGTCGCGGACGTGGTCGTCGCCAACGACCCCATCACCGGGCAGGGTTCGAACTCCGCCGCCAAGTGCGCGGCCTCGTACCTCTCGTCGATCCTCATGCACGGGGACAACCCGTTCGACGAGGCGTGGATGAAGGCGACCTTCGACAAGTACTGGTTCACCAGCGGCAAGCCCGCCACCCAGTGGACCAACGCCATGCTCGGCGTCCCGCCGGAGCACGTGCTGAACCTGATCGGCGCGGCCGGGCAGCTCCAGCCGGTGGCGGATCGTTTCGCCAACGGCTTCGACAACCCGGCCGACTTCGACGCGTACTTCTACGACCCCGAGGACGCCGCGGACTATCTCTCCGACGTCGCCGAAGCGTCGGGCGCCTCGGCCTCCGAGTAGCCCGTGTCGTCCCCCGCCGTCGCGCCCCCGGGCAGCGGCGGCGGGGTGAAGGCGCGCAGCGGCGACCCGTCGGGGTCCGGCCGTACCGCGCCCAGCAGCGGATTCGCGGCGATCGGCGAGACCTTCACCTTCGCGCCCGGGCGGGGCGCCTGGATGACCTTGCCGTCGCCGACGTACAGGGCCACGTGGGTGGCGGTCGGGAAGTACACCACCAGGTCGCCGGGGCGCAGTTCGTCCAGCGGCACCCGGGGCAGCCGGGCCCACTGCTCCTGACTGGTCCGGGGGATCTCCCGGCCGGCGTGCGCCCAGGCCTGCGAGGTCAGCCCGGAACAGTCGAAGGAGGCCGGCCCCTCCGCGCCCCAGACGTACGGCTTCCCGATCTGGGCGGTCGCGTACGTGAGGGCCGTGCCGCCGGCCGCGGTGGGGTTGCGCGACTGCGGGCCGGCGCTGCCCAGCTTCCCCGAACCGATCAGCTCCCGCTGCGCGGTGGCGGTCTCCTCGGCCTCGCGGGTGCCGAGCTCGGTGAGCTGGGCGGGAGTGAGCGAGGCCAGCATCCGCTCCACCTCCTTGAGCTGCTTGGCCGCCTCTTCCTTGCGCGCCTTGGTGTCGGTGGCCAGCTTCAGCTCGGAGTCCAGGGCCTTGCGGGCGGCGGTGGCCAGGCCGTCGGCCCGCTTCTCGCCCTGGACGAGCCGTTCCAGCGCGGCGGCCCGCCGGGCCCCTTCGCGCTTCGCGACCCGGCGCTGCTCCAGGGCGCCCTGGGGGTCGCCGGCGAACAGCATCCGGGCGTACGGGGAGAAGCCGCGGGCCCCCTTGTACTGCTCGCGCGCCAGCCGGCCCGTGGTGGTCTGGGCGGCGGTGACGGCGGTACGGGCCTTGCCGAGCTCGGTGCTGAGCCGGCTCTCCTCGCGCTGGCGGGAGGTGAGGGCGGTCTCGGCGGCGTTGTAGGCCTCGGTGGCCTGCTCGGCGCGCTGGTAGAGGCCCTGGAGGCGGGTGAGGAGCACTCCGACCGGCTCTGTGGGGGCGGTGGGGGAGGTGGGGACCTCCGGGGCGTCCGGGGCGTTCGGGGTGCCGGGTGCTGCGGGGGTGCCGGGGGCGTCCGGGGTGCCGGGTGCTGTGGGCGTCTCCGGTGCCGTGGGTGCCTCCGGTGTCGCGGGCGTCTCGGGGGCCACCGGGGCGGCGGGTTCGGCGTGGGTGAGGGGGAGCGGGCCGGCCGTGACGAGGGCTGCGGCGAGGCACGCGGCGCGAAGCAGCCGACGTTGGCGTCGTCGTGACATGGGATCACCTCCAGGCGGCCGATGCTGCCACGCGCGGTATGACAAATCACCCACCCGGGGCGGCCCTGCCGCACCGCTCACCCGGTCGGCGTACGTCCGCCGGCCGCACCCGATGAAACGCTTGGCGCGGCTTTCGCCAAGTACCGGGTGAGGGGCCGACGGGGTCCCGCAGACCAGGGGAGGCACCGGATGAGCGGCGCATACGAGGACGGCGCGGGGGCGGGCGGCTCGCGGGCGGCGAGCAGGGGGAAGGGCTCCGGGTGGGCGGGGGCAGGGCCACCGGACCTGCGGCCACCGGAGCCGCGCCCACGGGATCAAAGTCCCGGACATCAACGCCAACTGGATCAACGCCCACGACATCAACGCCAACTAGATCAACACCCACGGGATCAACACCCACGGGATCAACGCCCACGGGATCAGCACCCACGGGATCAGCACCCACGGGATCAGCGCCCACGGGACCAACGGCCACGGGATCTCCGGACGCCGGAGGGGTTCGGTGCGTTCTACGAGGAGCACATCGATGCCGTGCTCGGGTTCGTCACCCGGCGGGTCTGCGACCCCCACCTGGCGGCGGACCTCACGGCCGACATCTTCCTCGCCGCGTTGAAGGACGCGGCCGGCTATCGCCCCGACAAGGGGGTGCCGATCGCGTGGCTCTACGGCATCGCGCGCAACGTCCTGGCGAGCCACGCCCGTGCGGGAGCCCGCGAGCGCGGTGCGATGCAACGGCTCAGCGGCCGAAGGCTGCTCGACGACCAGGACGTGGCGGCCCTGGAGGAGCGCATAGACGCACAGCGGGCCTTCCGCGACCTGGCCGAGCGGCACGCCGCCCTGTCGGAGCCGCTGCGGGCCGCGCTCGACCTGGTCGTGATCGACGGCCTCACCCCCGCCGAGGCCGCCCAGGCCCTCGGCGTCACCCAGGCCACCGTCAGGGTCCGCCTGCACCGTGCCCGGCGTGCGCTGCGCACCCCGGCCGATCCCACCGTTCCCGCTGCGGGGCACAACTTGGAGGTAGCACGATGAGCACCAGGCCCACCGCGTTCGAGGAGCGTCTGAGGACGGAGCTCGTGGCGATAGCCGCCGACCGGGCCGACTCCGGGGGAGGGGTGGACCTCCTCGCCGGCCGGTCTGCCCGGCGACCACGAATACGGACCGCCGTCGGGTCGGCGGCGCAGGTGGTGGCGGCGGTGACGGTGGCAAAGGCGGCGCCGGTGGCGAAGCGGGCGAGAGTGGCGAAGCGGGCGAGGGCGGCGAAGCGGGTGAGGGCGGCCGTGGGGCTGATCGCGCCGCGGAAGCCGGGGGCACTGAAGGGCCTTCCCCAGGAGTAGGCGGCCGGATGTCCCCCGCGCGGCCCGGGCCGACGGGGTGACCGGGCCGGTCAGCCGGCCAGGAGGCGTGCCTTGGCCGCGGAGAACTCCTCCGGGGTGAGCAGCCCTTCGCGGGCCAGGGCGGCCAGCTGGGTCAGGCGGTCCGTCAGATCGGCCCCGGGGGAGGCCGGCTCCGCGGTGCCCTGGCCGGTGTGGGGAGCCGGGCGGCCGGCTGCGGGCTCCCGGCGGGAGGAGGGGGCCGCCGGGGGCGAGGGGGCCGCCGGGGGCGAGGGGGCCGGGCCGGGAGGTGTGCTCGGGGTCGCGCCGGGTGCCGGGGCCGGGGCCGTGCCGGGTGCTGCGCCCGATGCCGTGCCGGGTGCTGTGCCCGATGTGGCGCCCGGTGCCGTGGCCGGTACCGGGCCGGCCTGGGGTTGGGGGGCCGCGGTGGCCGCCGGGTGCTGGGCCGCGTCCCAGACGTAGGCCCCGCGCGCCAGGATGCCGCGCAGCAGGGGGTGGCCCGAGGGGCGCTGGGAGGGGTTCACCACGGAACCGATGGGGCGGATGAACATCAGGCCGCCCCCAGCCGGTCGGCCGGGAGGCGGACGGCTCCGGCGATCCGGCCGCCCGCCGCGCGGACGGCGATGGCGGCGTCCTCGGCCCAGACGTGTTCGACGACCAGGAGGAGGGCGCAGCTGCCGCGGTCCATCAGTTCGGCCGATTCCCGTACGTCCTCCGGGCCGATCAGCGGGGCCGCCTCCCGGTGGGCGAGCAGGCCCCGGAGTTCTACGAACTCGTCGAACTCCGCCGACAGCACCTCGCCGCCCGCGGTCTTGGTGGCCACCAGCCCGTCGATCAGGCGCACGACCCCGGCCTTGCGCAGCCCCATCACCGCCTCGACCGCCGCGACCCGCAGCTGTTCTTCCGGAAAGGCCAGGACGATGAACTCCGCAGGTCCCATGCGAGGAGGCTCCTGATCCGTTACTTCATTTCCGACCAGTTCTGACGACTCTTCGGCACACTATGACATAAGCGGACATACGGCCCGCCTCCTTGCTACGTTTCCCCGTATGACCGCTCTGACGGCGAAGGTGACGGAACCCGCCCCGCCACCGCCACCCGACGCCCTCGCACCCAAGCGTCGCGGAGTCGAGCTGTCGCTGCTCTTCGGCGCCGTGCTCATCGCCGTCCTCGGTCACCTCTACGTGGGACTCGCCACCACCGGCAGGGTCCCCGCACCCGCCGCCCACTACGCCGCCGGCCTCGCCGTGGCCGCGCTCGTCGCCCATCTCGCCGTCCGCCTGTTCGCCCCGTACGCCGATCCGCTGCTGCTCCCGATCGCCGTCCTGCTCAACGGCCTCGGCCTCGTCCTCATCCAGCGCCTCGACGCCACCACCCCCGGCAACGCCACCGCCGGTGAGCAACTGCGCTGGTCCGCCCTCGGGGTGGTGCTCTTCGTGCTCGCCGTCGCGCTGCTGCGCGATCACCGGGGGCTGCAGAAGTACGCGTACCTGTCCGTGGCCGCCGCGCTGGCGCTCATGCTGGTGCCCGTCTTCTTCCCGGCCGTGAACGGCGCGCACATCTGGATCCGGTTCGCCGGGCTCTCCTTCCAGCCGGGGGAGTTCGCCAAGATCCTGCTCGCGGTCTTCTTCGCCTCCTACCTCGCGGCGAACCGCACCGCCCTGGCCCTCACCGGGCGCACCCTCTTCTGGAAGCTGAGGCTGCTTCCCGGCCGGGTGCTCGGCCCGATCCTGGCGATCTGGCTGCTCTCGGTCGGCGTGCTCGTCCTGGAGCGCGACCTCGGCACCTCGCTGCTCTTCTTCGGCCTCTTCGTGATCATGCTGTTCACGGCCACCGGCCGGATCGGCTGGATCGCCATCGGGCTGCTCCTCGCGGCCGTGGGCGCGTACGCCGTCGGGACGTTCGAGCCGCACGTGAACAGCCGGGTGGACGACTGGCTGAATCCTTTCGCCTCCATCGAGCGCGGCGAGGGGCCCGGCCAGCTCGCCCAGTCCCTCTTCTCCTTCGGGGCCGGTGGACTGCTCGGCGCCGGGCTCGGCCACGGCCAGTCCTTCCTCATCGGATTCGCCGCCAAGTCCGACTTCATCCTCGCCACCGCCGGGGAGGAGCTCGGCCTCGTCGGCCTCACCGCGATCCTGCTCCTCTACGGGCTCCTCGTCGCCCGCGGTTTCCGGGCCGGGCTGGCGCTGCGCGACCCCTTCGGGCGGCTCCTCGCCACCGGACTCGCCTCGATCCTCGCGCTCCAGGTGTTCGTCATCGCCGGCGGAGTCACCGGCCTCATCCCGCTGACCGGCATGGCCATGCCCTTCCTCGCCCAGGGCGGTTCCTCCGTGGTCACCAACTGGATCATCGTCGCCCTCCTCGTCCGGCTCAGCGACAGCGCCCGCAGGCCCGGACCGGCCGAGGAGGCCGGCGCGTGATCCGCTACATCCGCTGGTGCGCGTACTTCTGCGCGCTGCTGCTCGTGGCCCTGCTCGTCAACGTCGCCCGCGTGCAGGTCTGGGAGGCCGCGGGCTACGGCGCGAACCCGGCCAACAAGCGCCCCGCCATCGCGCGGTACGCCGAACCGCGCGGGGACATCACCGTCGACGGCCGTCCCGTCACCGGCTCCCGGGACAGCCGCCAACTCCTGCGCTACGAGCGCACGTACAAGAACGGCCCGCTCTACGCTCCCGTGACCGGCTTCGCCTCCCAGACCTACGGGACCAGCTTCCTGGAACGCGCCGAGGACCCGGTCCTCTCCGGCACCGATCCCGGGCTCTCGGCCTTCCCGCTCTGGTACGAGCTCTCGCGCGGCCGCCCCGGCGGCGGCAACGCCGCCACCACGATCCGGGCGAACATGCAGCTCGCCGCGTACACCGGGCTCGCGGGCAAGCGGGGCGCGGTCGCCGCCGTGGAGCCGGCCACGGGCCGGATCCTCGCGCTGGTCAGCAGCCCCTCCTACGACCCGGCGGTGCTCTCCGGCACCGGGCCGAAGGTCAAGGAGGCCTGGGAGAGGCTCAATGCGGACCCCGCCAAGCCGATGCTGAACCGCGCGCTGCGCGAGACGTACCCGCCCGGCTCCACCTTCAAGATCGTGACGGCCGCCGCCGCCCTCGACGCCGGCGTGGTCACCGACGTGGACGCGCCGACCGAGACCCCGGACCCGTACCCGCTGCCGGGCACCAGCACCCTGCTGCCGAACGCCGGCACGGGCTGCGCCGACGCCTCGATGGCGGACGCGGTGCAGTGGTCGTGCAACACGGTGATGGCGAAGATCGGCGTACAGGTCGGGCTGCGCGGGATGACCGAGGCGGCCCGGCGGTTCGGGTTCAACGACGCCGGGCTGCGCGTGCCGGCCTGGGTGTCCCGGTCGAACTTCGACACCGACATGAGCCCCGACCAGCTGGCCCTGTCCTCGATCGGGCAGTTCAACACCAAGGCCACCCCGCTGCAGATGGCGATGGTGGCGGCGGCCGTCGCCAACGGCGGGGAGCTCAAGGCCCCCTACCTGGTGGACCGTACGACCCAGGATGACGGCGACCCGGTCCGCCGGGCCGACCAGCACAGCCTCGGCCGGGCCATGACCCCGCTGACCGCGATGCGGATGCAGGAACTCATGGTGAAGGTGGTGGAGAACGGCACCGGCCGCAACGCGGCGATTCCCGGCGCCGTCGTCGGCGGCAAGACCGGCACGGCCCAGCACGGCGTCGGCAACGCGGGCACCCCGTACGCCTGGTTCATCTCCTGGGCCAAGCCGCAGGGCGGCCGCCCCCCGGCCGTCGCGGTCGCGGTGGTCGTCGAGGACGCGTCGGCCGTCCGCGGGGACATCAGCGGCAACCTCGCGGCCGCGCCGATCGCCCGGGCCGTGATGGAGGCCGCGCTGGCCACCCGGTGAAGCGGGCGCGGGGTGCGTGCCGTCCCACCGGCCCCCCGCTGCCAGTGGCGGCCCCGCTGGGCGCGGCCTATCCTGCCGCGCCCTCCGTGCCCTCCGCGACGGCCTCGGCCACCTCCGCCACCCGCTGCTCCTCCTCGGCCGCGAACCGTTCCCGGTCGAGGGCCTCGGCGATCTCCTCGTCCTGGCTCATCAGCAGGTCCAGGTTGGAGTTGCCCATCTCGAAGACGCCCATGTCCAGGTACGCCTTCTGCAGCCGCTCGCCCCACAGCCCGATGTCCTTCACGCACGGCACGATCCGGCTGAACAGCAGCTTGCGGAAGAGCGCCAGGAACTCGGAGCGCTCGCTGAGATCCTCGGCCTCGGCGCGCGCGATGCCGAAGTTCTCCAGCACCTCCACCCCGCGCAGCCGGTCCCGCATCAGGTAGCAGCCCTCGATCACGAACTCCTCGCGTTCGCGCAGCTCGGAGTCCGACAACTGCTTGTAGTAGTCGCGCAGGGCCATCCGCCCGAACGCCACGTGCCGTGCCTCGTCCTGCATCACGTAGGCCAGGATCTGCTTGGGCAGCGCCTTGTTCGTGGTGTCGCGGATCATCCCGAAGGCGGCCAGCGCCAGCCCTTCGATGAGCACCTGCATGCCCAGGTACGGCATGTCCCAGCGGGAGTCGCGCAGGGTGTCGCCGAGCAGTCCCTGGAGGCTGTCGTTGATCGGGTAGAGCATCCCGATCTTCTCGTGCAGGAACCGCCCGAATATCTCCGCGTGCCGGGCCTCGTCCATGGTCTGGGTGGCGGAGTAGAACTTCGCGTCCAGGTCCGGCACCGACTCGACGATGCGCGCCGCGCACACCATCGCGCCCTGCTCGCCGTGCAGGAACTGGCTGAAGTTCCATGCGCTGTAGTGCCGGCGCAGCTCGCCGCGGTCCCGCTCCGTGAGCTTGGCCCAGTGCCGGGTGCCGTGCAGCGGAAGCGCCTCGTCCGGGGTGCCCAGGGGATCGTACGGGTCCACCTCGATGCCCCAGTCGATGCGCTTGGCACCGTCCCACTGCTTGTCCTTGCCCTTCTGGTACAGGGCCAGCAGCCGCTCGCGGCCGCCGTCGTACTCCCAGCTGAAACGGGCGTTGCCGGTTGCGGGGACCGGCCAGACGGTCTCACCCGGATCGTTGGTGTAGAGCTCGTGCGTCGACACTGACGCCCCCTCGTCTCACGTAGCCGCGTACTTGCGCGTACTTCCGTACGGGACCGAACAGTTGGCAGCGTCACACGTTGGTAGACGCGCGGTCAACAAGTCGCGTGCGGGGGATTGACGGCCTTGCTGACAAGCAGTCTCATAAGTGGTGACCGCCGGTAACTCGACGACGAGGTGTCCGAAGCCATGACCACCGTGACCGAACGAGCCGAGCTCCGCGACGCCCTCGGCCTGCTCAAGGACCGCGAGCAGATCGCCGAGCGGCTGCTCGAATCCTCGGCGAAGCACTCCTTCGACCCCGACAAGGAACTCGACTGGGACGCCCCGCCCATCGACGGCAAGTACTACTGGCCGCCCGAGCTGCTCTCCCTCTTCGACACCCCGCTCTGGAAGAAGATGGGCGAGGAGCAGCGCATCGAACTCTCCCGCCACGAGGCGGCGGCCCTCAGCTCGCTCGGCATCTGGTTCGAGATCATCCTGATGCAGCTGCTCACCCGGCACGTCTACGACAAGTCCCTGACCAGCAATCACGTCCGGTACGCGCTCACCGAGATCGCCGACGAGTGCCGCCACTCGATGATGTTCGCCCGCATGATCACGACGGGTGGCGCCCCCGAGTACCCGGTCTCCCGGACCAACCACAACCTCGCCCGGATCCTGAAGACCGTCTCCACCACCCCCGGCTCCTTCGCCTGCACCCTCCTCGGCGAGGAGGTCCTCGACTGGATGCAGCGCCTGACCTTCCCGGACGAGCGCATCCAGCCCCTCGTGCGCGGAGTCACCCGCATCCACGTCATCGAAGAGGCGCGCCACGTCCGGTACGCCCGCGAGGAGTTGCGCCGCCAGATGCTCACCGCCCCGCGCTGGGAGCAGGAACTCACCCGCGTGAGCTGCGGCCAGGCCGCCCGCGTCTTCTCGCAGGCCTTCGTGAACCCCCAGGTCTACGACAACATCGGCCTCGACCGCCGTGAGGCGCTCGCCCAGGTCAAGGCGAGCGGCCACCGCCGGGAGGTCATGCAGACCGGAGCCAAGCGGCTCACCGACTTCCTGGACGACATAGGCGTGCTGCGCGGAGCCGGCCGCAGGCTGTGGAAGAGCTCGGGCCTCCTCGCCTGAGCCCCAACCGGGCCCAGCCCTGACTCTGCCCGGGCCCGGCCCTGACTCCGCCCGGGCATAGCCCTGACTCTGCCCGGATCTCGTCCGAGCCATGTCCGGTCACCCCCACCCCAGGGCCACGGGGTGGGGTTACCCTGCGGACATGACAGCCGTACGGGCGTACCGCAGGATGAGCGTCGAGGAGCGCCGGGCCCAGCTGCTCGACGCGGCCCTGACGTTGTTCGCACACCGGGCGCCGGAGGACGTCTCCCTCGACGACGTGGCCGAGGCCGCCGGCGTCTCGCGCCCCCTGGTCTACCGCTACTTCCCCGGCGGGAAGCAGCAGCTCTACGAGGCCGCCCTCGGCTCGGCCGCCGACGTCCTGCGGCTCTGCTTCGCCGAAGCCCAGGCCGGCCCCCTGACCCAGCGGCTCTCCCGGGCCCTGGACCGGTACCTCGCCTTCGTCGACGAGCACGACGCCGGTTTCTCCGCCCTCCTCCAGGGCGGCAGCGTGGTGGAGACCTCCCGCACCACCGCCACCGTCGACGGCATCCGCCGGGCCGCCGCCGAGGCGATCCTCTTCCACCTCGGCGTGCCGGCCCCCGGACCGCGCCTGCGCATGATGGTGCGCACGTGGATCACGGCGGTCGAGGCGGCCTCGCTGATCTGGATCGACGAGGGCAAGCAGCCGGGGACCGACTCGCTCCGGGACTGGCTGGTGGACCAGTTCATCGCCCTCCTGACGGCCACGGCCGCCACCGACCCGGAGACGGCCGCGGCGGCCCGCGCCGCCCTCGCCCTCGAATCGGCGGACGGCCCGGTGGGGGTGCTGGCACGCCGGGTGATCCCCGTGGTCTCCGAGGCGGCCCACCTGCTGTGAGACTGGAGGGGTGAGAAGCCAACCCACCCCCTTCGAGGGCGGCCCGATGGACGGCCGGACCCTCCCGATCCTCCTCGGCCCGACCGGCCACCCCTCGAAGTGGTACGAGATCCCGGTCCCCGCCCCGGACGGCGGCGCCCCCACCGTGCTGCTCTACGAGCGGGTCCCCGCGGGGTACTCCAAGCGCCTGGGCCTCCAGCGGGGGTGGAAGTACGTCTACGCCCCGGGCGGCCAGAAGCCGAAGCTCCGCTGGCCCTGGACGAAGCCGACCCCGCAGACCCCACCGCAGACCCCACCGGGGGAGTGACGGCCGCCGGGCGTCACCTCACGGCGGCCGGGCGTCCCCTCACGGCAGCCGGGCCTCCACCAGGGTCAGTACGGCCTCGGCACCGCCGCCGGCGCCCGCCGCCTGCCGGAACACCAGCCGGGCCCCGATGACCTCCGCCTGTCCCGCCGCGATCGTCAGCCCCAGCCCGTGCCCCTTGCTCCCGCCCCCGGTGCGGAACCGCTGGGGCCCGTGGGTCACGAGGTACTCGGGATAGCCGTCGCCGTGGTCCCGTACGGTCACCACCGGCCCGTCCACCGTCACCACCACCGGCTCCCGCCCGTGCTTGTGGGCATTGGCGACCAGGTTCCCCAGCACCCGCTCCAGGCGCCGCCGGTCCGTCTCCACGTGCGCGTCCCGGACCACGACCACCTCGGTGTCCGTCCCCGACGCCCGCACCACCCGCCGCGCGAGGCGCCCGAGCTGGTGCAGGTCGCTCTCCACCACCTCGCTGCCCGAGTCGAGCCGGGAGATCTCCAGCAGGTCCTCCGTCAGCGTCCGCATCGTGCGGACCCGCTCCTGGACCAGCTCCGTCGCCCGCCCCTGCGGCAGCAGCTCCGACGCCGCCTGCAGACCGGTCAGCGGGGTGCGCAGCTCGTGCGCCACGTCCGCCGTGAACCGCTGCTCCCGCTGGAGCTTCGTCTGCAGGCTGCCCGCCATCGTGTCCAGGGCCGCCGCGACCGTCGCCACCTCGTCCTGGTGCCGCGAGGGGTCCTTCGTACGGGGATCCCCGACCCGTGCGTCCAGGTCGCCCTGGGTGATCCGGCGGGCCACCGTCGCCGTCTGGTGCAGCCGCCGCGTCACCCGCGTCACGGCGAAGGCGCCCACCAGCAGCGTCCCGCCGATGGCCAGCACCGACGAGCCGATGATCGCGTTGTCCAGCCCGCTGATGGTGCGTGCGCTCTGCCCGTAGTCCACGGCCGTGGCCAGCGCCTTGCCGTCCGCCGGGGCCGCCGCCCACATCAGCTGCCGGCCCCCGTACTCCGCCACCAGCGTCCCGCGCTGCCCGGACAGGGCCAGCGCGCGCAGCCGGTCCGGCAGCCCGGCCGGATCCAGCCCGGACTCCGGCGGCAGCACCTCGCCCGCCTCGTAGGCGCGCGAGGCCTCGGTCAGCTTGCCCAGCGCCTTCTCGCGGGCCGTCGCGACGGTCTGCCGGGTCACCTCCACGTGCACGAGCACACCCAGCACCGCCGCGAGCGAGCAGCACATGAGCACGATGAAGCACGCCGACTTCCAGGTCAGCGTCGCCGTCCACGAGGGCAGCCGGGGCCTCACCGCGCCGCTCCCGGCGAGCCGAAGCCGGAGCCGAAGCCGGAGCCGGAGCCGGAGCCGGGCGAGGGCCCCGGGGTCTTGCCGCGGCCGGTGCTGCCGGGCACCCGTACGATCTGCTCCCACGTCGGGAGCATCGAGCGCTGCGTCGCGTCCCAGGACCAGGTGGTGTTCACCTCGTAGCCGGCGTTGGCGCTCGGGACGCGCAGGATCACGTCCCGTCCGGCGAGCTCGACGCTGATGACGGTGTCGGTCGTCGCCATGATCCGGTTGAGCCGGCCCTGGGCGTCCGCCGTGTAGACGCGTACGGACATCTGCCGCTCCGGATACTCGATGCCGACGATCAGCTCGTCCATGCCGTTGCCGGTGAGGTCCCGGTAGTACGGCGTCAGCACCGGACACTTCTTCGGATCGGACCTCTCCGCCCCGCATGCCCGGATCGCGGCGACGGTCTCGGGCGGCATCCCGTCGGGACCGGTCGCCACGTTCGGGTGCGCCCGGAGCTCCGCCTGCACCAGGTCGACGGGGTCGATCGCGTGCACGTTCTGGTCGGGGACGGGCGCGATCCCGGGTACGTACTCGGGCGGCGCACCCCCCGGATCGGCCGGCGGTACGACGGCCCCCGCGCGCCCCGGCCACAGATGTACGGGCCCGCTCGCGGTCGGGGTCGACCCGGCGCTGGTCAGCCCGCCGGTGTCACCGCAGGCGCTCGCCAGCGGCAGCACCAGCACGGCCAGCAGACCGGCCCGGACACGCCGTCGCCGGGGGCCGCCGGAGGGAACGGACCGGATCACCCGTCGACCCTCCTCTCCCATGAGCATGTGCCCGTCCACAGTAGGCAGAGCCGCACGGTTTCCGCCCATGAGCTCGCCCGGGGGTCCACGCGCCAGGGCACCTACACATCGGTACGCCTACGCGTCGGTACGCCTACGCGTCGGTACGCCCGCGGCGCAGCATCGCGAAGCCCAGCCCGGCGGCGCCGACCGCTGCGATGCCGCCGCCCGCGGCGAGCAGCAGTACGCCGTCACCCGGGCCGTCGGCCAGGGTGCTCAGCCCCAGTGCCTCGACGGTCCCCGCACCCCCGCGCGGGGCCGCGGCGGGCAGGACCCGCCCGTCACGGTGCGCGGTCTTGTACACGGAGTCCTCAGCGAGCCTCCCACTTCCACTTCCACTCCCGCCCTCACCCCCGGCCCAGGAGGTGAGCCGGCCGTCGGACCGCAGCGCGAGGTGCATCTGCCCGGCATCGCCGAAGCCGGTGCTGCCGTCGCGGCTGGTCAGGGTGGCGGCCGTGGAGCCGTCGGGGTTGAGGACATCGGCCTGGTAGGCGTCCTTGGCCACGCGGTACACGTGCGCGGTGGAGACGCCGTCGGCCAGGGACAGGGTCTTGACCAGGGTCCGCGGGGCGCTCACGCCCTGCGCGGTGGTGGCCGGCGGCACCCCGTCGGCGAGCGCGGCCGCCGCGGGGAGCGCCAGCAGGGTGCCGGCACCCACGGCCACGGCGGCGGCGCGTACGAGCGGGCGTCGGCTGCGGCTGATGGTGTTCACGGGAGGTCCTTCGGTGCTGGTCAGGCCCTGGGCCGTCCAGGTGGGATAAACGTATGCACCGGCCGTTGCGGTAAGCCGTTGCTTCTGTAACAGCCGTGCCTCGGCGACCCGGCGGAGTCGTTACACGCCATACGGGCCACGTGACCCCGCCGGGGGATTGCCGCGGGGCGCGCGGGCTGCTCCCATGGACGCCGGGGGTGAGGGCGATGGCTTCGGCTTCGCGGGGACTGAAGGTACTGCCGAGCGGCCGACCGGGCCGCGGCCGGCTGTATGTGAACCTGCCCGACGGCCGGGCGGTGGCCTGGTACGACCGGCGGGCGAACCGGATCAGCGTGCTGGCGGACGAGCGCCGCGAGGAGATCCTCACGGCGTTACGCCCCTACCTCACCGGAACCGTGGCCATCGGCCCGCCCCCCGTCCCCACGGCCGAGGACCTCCTGCGCCTGTCCCTCCCGCCCGACGAGGACCTGGCCCCGAACCGCCCGGGGGAGGCCCTGCTCGGCGCCCTCACGTACGGCACCGCGGGCGCCCGCGCCCGGCACCGGCTCCGTCAGGAGCTCACGGTGAGACAGCGGATGGGCGACGTACTGGACGCCCTGGCGGAGTCGGAGGACTGGCAGGTCCTGCACTCGATCCACGGCATCGCGGACCACCTGCTCCTCGGCCCGCCCGGCGTCTTCTGCATCCGCACGGTCCAGGGCCGCCGCCAGCGCGTGGTGATCGGGGACCTCCTCCTCACGGTGGGCCGCGCGGCCCCCACCCCGGACCCCCGCGAGGCCCGCCGCGCGGCGGCCCACGCGACCAGAGCCCTCTCCACGCAGGTGACCCCGGTCCTCGCCGTCGTGGACGCGACCCGCCTGGAAATCGCCCCCACCCTCCGGGACGTCCGCATCCTCACCCCGCCCACCACCGCGACCTTCCTGACGAGCACCCCCACGACCCTCAAACCCCCGGACATGGAAGCCCTCCACACCAAGGCCAGAGACCGCCGAACCTGGCGTTAGCGCCCCTCCACAGCCGCGGGAGGTCCCGGCGCCGGATCCGGGAGCCGGAGGCCCGAGGCGCGGACGCCGTCCAGCCCCGGCGCCCGGCGCCTGGGACACCTCGGTCCCGGCCCAGCCGGCCGACCTCCGAGGAGCGGGGCCACTTCACCGATCGGGCATCTGAGCCCCAGGGCCGGTCCGGGCACAGCCCGGTACCCTTTCCAGCCCGCCCGGGCATCTCCCAGCCCCGCCGGCGTGTGAGGTGCGGGTCCGGGCGGTGCCCGGGGAACGGTGGAAGGGCGGGTAGGGGACTTGCCCCGCAGGGCCGCAGGGCCACGGAGCCCTGCACCCAGGCGCACGGAACCCCTCAAGCGGAGCTCCGCTTGCGCGGCGTCACCGCCTTCTTCGCGGCGCCCCGCGCCGGCTTCGCCTCCGCGGCCTTGGCCGAGGCCGTTTTCTTCGCGGCCGCCGTAGCGGCCTTCTTCTTCGCGGCGGCGGCAGCCGTCGACTTCTTCGCAGCCCCGGCACCGGTACCGGCCCCGGCGGCCCCCGCCCCCGACGCAGTCGACTTCTTCCCGCCCACCGCCTTCGGCGCAGCCGCACCCGCTCCCGCCCCCGCAGCCTTCTTCCGCCGAATCGGCGTAACCTCCGCCCCCGCCCCCTCCTCCTCCGGCGGCGAAGCCGCCCCAGACCAGCTGGGTCCGGATGTCGTCCGGGAGCATGTCCATGAACTCCGTGGAGGCCCACGGGGTGTGCGTGAAGTGCCCGATCC
>NZ_JBSFDF010000027.1:0-106296 GCF_053593795.1 Streptomyces sp. NPDC002104
GGCCGCTCCTCCCTCTCCTCCCTCCCGGCCGTTCCCCGGGGGGATCCCGGAAGTCTTGTGGCGTTTCGGGGTGGGTCGGTCGGTCAAGGGTGGCCGAAGGCCATCGCGTAGCGACGCGACCGCAGGGAGCGCCCTTGAGGGACCGGCCCGCACCGAAAGGACACTGGACTGCCGGGCTCCCCCCGGACCCTCTCGAAGCCGAGCGCCGGCCCGCAGCACAAGGCCCACCCCCAAGCCCACCTCCCCCACCTCCCCCACTTCCGGGGTAGTGGCCGGAAGCCGCTAGCGGCATGGCACGCTTGGGGCATGGCCGTTCAGATCAATCCCAGCATCTTGTCCGCCGACTTCGCCCGGCTCGCCGAGGAGGCGAAGGCCGTTCAGGGGGCCGACTGGCTGCATGTCGACGTCATGGACAATCACTTCGTCCCGAACCTCACGCTCGGCGTGCCGGTCGTGGAGTCGCTGAGCCGGGCCACGGACATCCCGCTCGATCTGCACCTCATGATCGAGGACCCCGACCGGTGGGCCCCCCAGTACATCGAGGCCGGTGCCGGCTCCGTGACCTTCCACGCCGAGGCCGCCGCCGCGCCCGTGCGGCTCGCGCGGGAGATCCGGGCCAAGGGGGCGCGGGCGTCCATGGCGCTGAAGCCCGCTACGCCCATCGAGCAGTACGAGGACATCCTTCCCGAGCTCGACATGCTGCTGATCATGACCGTGGAGCCCGGCTTCGGCGGTCAGCCCTTTCTCGACATCATGCTGCCCAAGATCCGCCGTACCCGTGAGCTGATCTCCCGGCACGGTCTGGAGCTGTGGCTCCAGGTCGACGGCGGTGTCTCCGCCACGACCATCGAGCGGTGCGCCGAGGCGGGTGCGGACGTGTTCGTGGCGGGCAGCGCCGTATACGGAGCGGTCGATCCGGCGGCGGCCGTACGCACGCTGCGTGACCAGGCGGGTGCGGCGATCGCCGCGGCGCCCTGGGCTTGCAACCACTGAAACAAGGCTTGGTGAACAGCTCGGTGAACGGGAGCTGTCCAGGCTGATCAACGGCCGTCGGATCTGACAGGATGAACGGCGAGTCGAGAGTGTGAACACGAGAGTGTGAACAGCAGTGAGGAGAACGCGGTGTCTGCAATGTCGGCGGGACGGTCAGCCCTGCGGATGGGACCCGCGGAGCTCGTGCAGGCGGCGGCCATGGCGCGCCGTTTCTACCTGGAGGGGAAGTCCAAGATCCAGATCGCCGAGGAGTTCGGCGTGAGCCGCTTCAAGGTGGCCCGGGTCCTGGAGACCGCTCTGGAGCGCGACCTCGTACGCATCGAGATCCGCGTACCGGCGGAGCTGGACGCGGAGCGGTCCGACGCGCTGCGCGCCCGGTACGGGCTGCGGCACGCGGTGGTCGTCGAGTCCCCGGCCGATGCCACCGAGGACGCTCCGGACCCGGAGAACCTGGGTGCCGTGGCCGCCGATCTGCTGGGTGAGCTCGTCAATGAGGGGGACGTGCTCGGCCTCGCGTGGGGGCGGTCGACGATTCACATGGCCGCCTCCCTGCACCGGCTGCCTCCCTGCACCGTCGTCCAGCTGACGGGCGTGTACGACGCCGGTACGGCCGAGCGCGGGTCCGTGGAGGCCGTGCGCAGGGCCGCGCAGGTGTCGGGCGGCGACGCCCACCCGATCTACGCGCCGATGCTCCTGCCCGATCCGGCCACCGCGGCCGCCCTGCGCAACCAGACGGGGATCGCGCGGGCCTTCGAGTACTTCGACAAGGTGACGGTCGCCGCGGTCTCCATCGGGTCCTGGGAGCCGGGCATCTCGACCGTCCACGACATGCTGAGCGACGAGGAGCGGGCGCACTACGCCTCGCTGGGTGTCGCCGCCGAGATGTCGGCCCACCTGTTCGACGCCGAGGGGCGTCGGGTCGGGCGGGACCTCGGCGAGCGGTGCATCACCGTGGAGGCCGACCGGCTGCGCCGGATTCCCGAGGTCGTCGCCATCGCCGGCGGGCTGCGCAAGGCCTCCGCGATCGGGGCGGTGCTGCGCTCGGGGCTCGTGACCAGTCTCGTCACCGACACCGCCGTCGCGGACTACCTGCTGACCGAATCGGAGCCCGGTCTGCGGCCGGCGCTGGAGCGGGCCGACCCCGACGAGTGATGGTGCGGATTGGTCCGATTGTCCGGACGAATGCCGGTCAAACGCGCGCGCGTGAGGTTCGCCGATGCGGATGGTGCCGTAATTGAGATCCGAACGGCGGACCGTTCGACGGCCTGCTGGGCGCATACTGGGTGCAATGACAAAGTCCGCAGTACCTCGCCGCCATCTGCCGTCCAGCCCGTTCAAGGCCCCCGTGGAAGCGCCCCTCAGGCACTTCAGCGTCGGCGACCGGGTGTCTCACGATGAGCACGGCCTCGGCCGTGTCGTCGCCGTTGAGGAGGGGATCGCTGTCCTCGTTGAATTCGGGCCCGAGGTCCGTAAGCGCATCCTGAGTCCGTACACCAAGATGTCCGCCCTCTGAAGACACCGCGCAATTCGCGGAAGAATCGGATATTTGGCACGATCGGTGCATGATCTTTCGGAACGTGCCCCGATCGTTGCTGCGTGTGCTGGGGGCCGTGTTCCTCTGCGCGGCGCTGGTCGGTGCGGTGGGTTGCAGCGGGAAGAAACCCGCGCCTGCCGCGGCCACCAGTACGAGCGCGAGCGCCGGCTCCGGCGTTGACGTTGCCCCGAGCGGGGCGGCGCATTCGGCTGTGCCGACGCCCGGATGGGCGAAGGGCATGGCGACGGTACGGGCCTCGGCATTGCCGCAGCAGGCCCGGGACGTGCTCGCGCTGATCGACAAGGGCGGGCCGTACCAGTACCGGCAGGACGGGACCGTCTTCGGCAATTTCGAAAAGGTCCTGCCGCAGAAGAAACGTGGCTACTACCACGAGTTCACCGTGAAGACGCCCGGTGAACGGGACCGTGGGGCCCGGCGCATCGTGACCGGTGGGGGCGGGGAGTTCTTCTACACGGACGACCACTACGAGACCTTCAAGGCGGTTCTCCGATGACCTTGGACCCGCGACCCCTGGCCCCCGCGCTCGAAGCGGCCGAGGCCGCCGGGTGGACGACCGTACGGCTGGACCTGGACGGCGTACGGAGCAAGGCGGAGCTGATGCGGCGGTGCGGGGCGGCGCTGGCGGTTCCCGACTACTTCGGGGGGAACTGGGACGCGCTGGCCGATGCGCTGCGGGATCTGTCGTGGTGGCCGGCGGCGCCGGGGCGGCTGCTGGTCGTGACGTCCTGGCGGGGCTATGCGCAGGCGCGGCCCGCGGACTGGGAGACCCTGAGCGAGATCCTGGAGGAGGCCGTCGACTTCTGGCGGGCGGAGGCCGAGGACGAGGCCGAGGGGCCCGGGCTGACGGTGCTGCTCGCCGAGTCCGGCCCGGGGCCGGATGCCGGGGCTCCGCCCCGGACCCCGCGCCTCAAGCGCCGGCGGGGCTGAATTTCCCCTGGTGGGGCCGGATGGTGCGGCGGGGCCGAAGGTTTCGGGGGCTCCGCCCCGGACCTCGCGGCTCACACGCCGGCGAGGCTGGATTCGGCGGGCGGGCCGGCAGGGCCCGGCGGAGCCGAGGGTTCGGCTCCGCCGGGTTCCCGTATCAGGACTTCGGGATCCAGGGCGGGGTCTGGCCCCAGGACCAGACCGGGATGTCGGCCGCGTCGACCGGGGGCGGGTTGGGGCCCGAGTAGATCAGGGCCATGCGGGTGCCCCACTCGATGTAGTACGCGAAGACCGCGCGGAACTCCGGGTCCGTGGGCAGGCCCACCTCGTCGGCCGTGTCCGCCAGCAGGTCCACCCAGCGGCGGCGCTGCTGTTCGGTGATGCCGCGGCCCAGGTGCTTGGTGGCCATGTGCTGGTGGCCGCCGTGGGACGCGGTGTACTGCTTCGGGCCGCCGAAGACCTCCGCCAGCCAGACCGCCACGTGCTGCGGGTGCTCGGAGTCCATGCCCGCGAAGACCGGGGCCAGGATCTCGTCCTGCAGCGCGTGTGCGTAGAAGACGTCCGTGAGGCGGTTCAACGCCTCCTCGCCGCCCATCCACTCGTAGATCGTGGGCGTCGGGGGCTTGGTGGCCGGCGTGGTGTCGGGTGTGGTGCTCATGACGGGGTGGAAGCCTTTCCGGGGCCGGCCACCTTGGTGACGAGGTAGTGCTGCATCTCCTCGATGGCCGTGACGTAGGGGCGGATCGCGCCGAAGAAGGCGGGGAAGTGCTCGCCCTTGCGGAATCCGTTCAGGTGGGCGTCGATCGAGGTCCAGCGGATGCGGAGGATGTAGCGCTCGGGCTCCTCCTCGCAGCGGGCCAGCTCGTAGTCGATGCACTCCGGCGAGGCGGCGAGGGCCTCGGCGGCCCTGACGTACGCGTCCTCGAAAGCGGACTGATCGTCCAACGCGATCCGGTATCGGATGTATTCGACGGTGGTGGTCATGGTGCGGGCCTCTCCCTGGGGTCGGGCGTTGATCGCCGGTGGTCCGTGCCAGGCTTGCGCGATCTTGCGGGCGCGGGGAGATCTTTCGCCGTTATGACCCGGACTTCTGGGAGTCGGCGAGGTCCGGACCCTCGGCGCGGACCTGCTGGACCCGGTCCAGGGACTCGCGCAGGTCCGTCAGCCAGGTGTCGGTGTTGCGTCCGACCAGGCGGACGCACCAGGCCAGGGCGTCGGCGCGGCTGCGGGCGACGCCGCCCGCGACCAGGGTGTCGAGGACCTGGCGTTCGGGCTGGCGCAGGCGGGTCATGACGGGGACCGCGAGGTGGGTGAAGAGGGTCCGCTCCTCGCCCGACTGGGCGGCCCAGGACACCTTGCGGCGGTAGAGCTCCTCCGCCTCCCGGGCGACCTCCATGCGCTGCTCGCGGGTGCGCTCGCGGAAGGCGGCGACCGATTCGGTCTCGGGGATCGCGCCGACGACGGTGATCTCCTCCCGGTCGACCGTGACCGAGAGGAGGGAGGTGTAGACGTCCACCGGCAGGTGCTCGGCGAACCAGGTGCGGAGCTGTTCGTTCTGCTCGGATGTAATCATGTAATCAACGGTGCGTCCGGCTCCTCCTTGATCGCAAGTGGCCCGGCGCGCTGTTCGCTCTCAGCCCAGCGAAATCAGCCGGCGAAGTCGGCCCGGCGGAGTCAGCCCATCGAGCGGTAGCGGTGGATCAGGGAGACCGCCATGGCTCCCTCGCCCACGCCCGAGGCGACGCGTTTGACCGAGTGGGCCCGTACGTCCCCGGCCGCGAAGACCCCGGGAACGCTGGTCTCCAGCGGGTACGGGGCGCGCTCCAGGCTCCACTCCGCCGGGAGTTCGCCGCCGTTGGAGATGAGGTCCGAGCCGGTGAGGACGAAGCCGTACTCGTCGCGCTCCACCACCCCGGCCAGCCACCCCGTGTGCGGGCGGGCGCCGATGAAGGTGAACATGAAGCGGGCCGCGACCTCCCTGTCCTCGCCGGTCTCCGAGTCGTGCAGGGTCAGCCGTTCGAGGTGGTCCTCGCCGTGCAGGCGGACGACCGTCGTGTGCACCCGCACCTCGATGTTGGGGGTGCGCTCGATCTCGTCGATCAGGTAGCGGGACATGCTGTCGTCGAGGGAGGCCGCGCGGACCAGGATCGTGACCCGGGCGGCGTACTTGGCGAAGTGCACGGCGGCCTGGCCGGCCGAGTTGGCCCCGCCCACGATGAACACGTGCTGCGAGATGCACGCCGAGCTCTCGGTGGTCGCCGCGCCGTAGTAGAGCCCGGCGCCCTCGAAGCGGTCGGCGCCGGGGGCGTCCAGGCGGTTGTAGGACACCCCGGTGGCCAGGAGCACCGTCTCGGCGCTGATCTCCGTACCGTCGGCCAGCGTCAGGATCTTCGCCGGGTCGTCGCGGGTCAGCGAGGTCACCTCCACCGGGTGCAGGATCTCGGCCCCGAAGCGGGAGGCCTGGATGGTGGCGCGGCGGGTCAGGTCGCCGCCGGAGAGGCCCGAGGGGAAGCCGAGGTAGTTCTCGATCAGGCTGGAGGTGCCGGCCTGGCCGCCCGGGGCGCGGGAGTCCAGCATGAGCGTAGACAGGCCCTCGGAGGCCGAGTACACCCCGGCCGCGAGGCCCGCCGGGCCCGCGCCGACGATGACGCACTCGTAGTGCGGGCGCGAGGCGGTGGTGGCCAGGCCCAGGCGCTGGGCGAGCTGGGTGTCCGTCGGCGCGGAGACCACCGAGCCGTCCGGGAAGCGGACCAGGGGCAGGGCGGCGTCGGGCTGGGCGGCGGCGATCACGGTCAGCGCCTCCGGGTCCCGCTCCACGTTCAGGAAGCGGAAGGGCTGGCCGTTGCGGGTGAAGAAGTCCCGGACGGCGTGCGTGCCGGGGGAGACCAGGTGCCCCGCGACGATGATCCCGTCGTACGCCGGGCGGTAGGTGGCGAGCCAGTCGGAGAGCAGGTCGTCCAGGACCGGGAAGAGCCGCTCGTGCGGGGGGTCCCAGGGCTTGAGCAGGTAGTAGTCCAGGCGGACCCGGTTGATGGCGGTGATCGCCGCGTCCGTCTCGGCGTACGCGGTGAGGAGCACGCGGCGGGCGTCGGGGAAGCGGCTGACGGCCTCCAGCAGGAACTCCACCCCGGTGACGTCCGGCATCCGCTGGTCGACGAGGAAGAGGGCCGGATCGTGGCCGCGCTCGTCGAGGGAGTCCAGGATCTTCAGGGCGTCGGCGGCGGACGAGGCGCCGAGCACCCGGTAGCGGTCGCCGTAGGCGCTGCGCAGGTCGCGGCGGACGGCGCGCAGCACCTGCGGGTCGTCGTCCACGGCCAGGATGACGGGCTTGCGGTTCTCCGCGCGCGCCGCGGCTTCGGCGGTCGCGGTGGCCGTGCTCGTGGGCGCACTGCTCGTGGGCGCGTTGCCCGTGGGCGGGGTGCCCGCGGCGGCGCTCTCCGGGGCCGCGCTCACGCCGGGTCCAGCATCAGCTTGTCGGCGTAGCACCAGGCCCAGTCCTCACCGGGCTCGTGGGACGCGGCGATGGGGTGCCCGGTGGCCCCGTAGTGCCGGGTGGCGTGACGGTTCTTCGAGGAATCGCAGCAGCCCACGTGCCCGCAGCTCAGGCACATCCGCAGGTGCACCCAGCCGTCACCGGAGACGAGGCACTCCTCGCAGCCCTCGGTCCCGGGTTTCACCGGACGTATCGACTCGATGTGGGTGCACAACAGGTCCATCGTCATCGTCCCCGTCCCTCTCTCGCGCATCAGCGCTCTCGCGCATCGCGCCCGTGATTGCATTGCGCCCGTGATTCCGGCGCGTCCAGACCATAAGGCGGAGCCCCGGCGGCGGTTCAGGGATTCGGACGAAGTCAGGTAGTCCTGAAGCTACTTCATGACATCGCCGGACGACTTCATGAGGTGCCCCCACGACCTGGGCGACTACCTCACCAAGTCGCACACCAGCGCTTTGACGGGAACCCCGGGCGCGGCCAGTGTGGGGGACGCCAACGACAACAGGCGGCGCCTGGAGGAATCCGTGAGCAGAAAGATTCTGGTCATTGTCTCCGAACACGGTTACTGGGCCGAGGAACTGATCGGCCCCGTATCGCAGTTCGACGAGCAGGGCTATGAAGTCGTATTCGCCACGCCGACCGGAAAGCGTGCCCACGCTCTCCCGCCGAGCCTCGACGCGAACTACATCGATCCTCCGCTGGGACGCTCGGTCACCACGGAGGAGAACGCCCGGCTGGGCCGGGAGTTCGAGCAGTCGAGCCGGCTCGACTCCCCCCTCGACATCGAGGCGTGGGCCCCCGAGCGCCCGTACACGAGCGACTCGGCCTATCTGCCGAAGCTGGAGCAGTACCACCGCGATCTGGACAAGCTCCAGGCCGACATCGCCGGCTTCGACGCGGTGCTGGTCGTGGGCGGCAGCGGCCCGATCGTCGACCTCGCCAACAACGAGCGCGTGCACGCCCTGATCCTCGCCTTCAAGAACGCCGGCAAGGTCGTGGCCGCCGAGTGCTACGGCGTGGCCTGCCTGGCCTTCGCCCGGGACTGGGGCGACCGGCGCAGCATCATCTGGGGCAAGCACGTGACTGGCCACTGCAAGGAGTACGACTACAAGGACGGCACCGGATTCCTCGGTACCGATTTCAACATGGGGCCGCCGCCGTATCCGCTGGAGTACATCCTGCGCGATGCCACCGGGCCGCGCGGCGCGTACCACGGGAATTTCGGTCACCCGCTTTCGGTCATCGTCGACTTCCCCTTCGTCACCGGTCGTTCGACCCCCGACTCGTATCTCACGGGGCAGAAGATCGTGGAAGTCCTGGAGAACGGCCTCACCCGGTACGGCTGGTAATTGGCGGAAGCCCCGGTAACCCCGGTAACCCCGGCAACCCCGACAACTCGGTAACCCGGAACGACGGTACGCAAAGGAGGGGGAGTTCGATGAGTTCTGGAGCCACTCCCGGACGGGAAAGGCTGATCGACCAGTTCAAGGCCGACGGCCTGAACGTCATGTTCGGAAATCCGGGGACGGTGGAACAGGGATTCCTCGACGCGGTCGACGCGGCGGAGGACTTCCACTACGTCCTCGCCCTCCAGGAGACGGTGGCCGCCGGCATCGCCGACGGCTACGCCCGGGCCACCGGCGGGGCGGCGCTGCTCCAGCTCCACTCCGGAGTGGGCCTGGGCAACGGCATCGGCATGCTCTACCAGTCGCTGCGCGGGCACACCCCGCTCGTCGTCGTCGCCGGCGACGCCGGGGTGCGCTACGACGCCATGGACGCGCAGATGGCGTCCGACCTGGTGGCGATGGCGAAGCCGGTGACCAAGTACGCGACCCGGGTCACCGACCGGCACTCCGTGCTCCGCACGATCCGCCGGGCGGTGAAGATCGCCCTGACCCCGCCGCGCGGACCGGTGTTCGTGGCGCTGCCGATGGACGTGCTGGACGAGCTCAACTCCGAGCTCGTCCTGCCCGCCACGGTGCCGCTCACGGACGTGGCCCCGTCGGCCGCCTCGGTGGGGCGGGCGGCCGCGCTGCTGGCCTCCGCCGAGCGGCCGGTCGTTCTCGTCGGGGACGGGGTCGCGCTCTCCGGGGCGCAGCGCGAACTCGTCGCCGTCGCCGAGCTGCTCGGCGCCGACGTGTACGAGGTCGACTCCTCCGAGGTGAACATCGCGGCCTCGCACCCGCTGCGCCGCGGTCAGACGGGTCACATGTTCGGCCCGCACAGCAAGGAGCTGATCGGCCGGGCGGACGGGGTGCTGATCGTCGGCACCTACGTGTTCCCCGAGGTGTTCCCGGAGCTGGAGAGCCCCTTCCGGGACGGCGCGCGGGTCGTGCACATCGACCTGAACGCCTACGAGATCGCCAAGAACCACCCGGTGGACCTCGGGCTCGCCGCCGATCCGCGGCAGGCGCTGCGCGCCCTGGCCGGCGTACTGGAGCACGTGCTCACCCCCGCGCAGCGGGCGGCGGCGGCCGGGCGGCTGGACGCGCGGATCCGGGAGCGGGTGCGGGCGGACCAGGCGGAACGGGAGGCGAAGGCCTCCGACGAGGCGGACGGCTCGCCCATGGCGGTCTTCCTGCGGACCCTGGCCGAGCGCACGGGCGGGGACCTGATCGTCTTCGACGAGGCGCTGACCACCTCCCCGCTGGTCACCCGGTACCTGCCGCCGGAGCGGCCGGGGGACTACCACCTCACCCGGGGCGGATCGCTGGGCGTGGGCTTCCCGGGCGCGGTCGGCGTGAAGCTGGCCCGGCCGGAGCGGCTCGTCGTCGGCTTCGCCGGTGACGGCGGCTCGATGTACACGTACCAGGCGCTGTGGACCGCGGCCCGGCACGGCATCGAGGCCAAGTTCGTGGTCTGCAACAACCGCAAGTACCGGCTGCTGGACGACAACATCGCCCAGTACTGGCGGGAGCGGGAGATTCCGCAGCACGGCTTCCCGGGCTCCTTCGACCTCTCGCACCCCGAGATCGACTTCGCCGCCCTGGCCCGGTCGCTCGGGGCGGGCGGGATGCGGGTGGAGAAGGCCGACGAGGCGGTGGCCGCCGTGGGCCGGATGCTCGCCCACCCCGGGCCGTTCCTGGTCGACGTACAGATCTGACACCGAGCGCACGGACAGACGGACAGACGGACAGACAGGAGGAGACCGCATGCCCGCCGAGCGGCTGACCGAGGACGCGATCCGCGCCTTCGCCGAGAAGTGGTACGTGGCCCTGGACCAGCACGTCCAGCCGGCCGAGGTGCTGGCCCTGATCACCGAGGACCTGGAGTTCAAGGTCCCGGAGGACACCTTCCTCGGCCACCAGGGCTTCGGCCGCTGGTACGAGGCGGTCACGAACCGCTTCTTCGACGAGGTGCACACGGTCACGAAGGTGGAGCCCGTCATCGAGGGCGACCGGGCGATCGTCCGGGTGCTCGTCAACTGGCAGGCCAGGATCTGGGATCCGCCGGCCGCCCGCAGCGTGTGGCTCGGCTTCGACGCCGACCAGACCTGGACCGTGGTCGCCGGCCCCGACGGGCCGCTGATCAGGCAGTACACCGTCAACGAACTGGCGCCCATGCCCGGTTCCGCCTCCCTCTGAGCCCTGAAGGAGAAGCGACGATGACCGAAGTGACACGGGAGAGGGTCGAGGCGGCGTACCGCGCCCTCGGCTCCGGCGACCGGGCCAGGATCCTGGAGTACTACGCGGAGGACCTGCGCTGGCAGGTCCCCGGCAACCATCCGCTCGCGGGCTGGTACGAGAGCCTGGACGCCTTCCTGGAGCTGATGGGCCAGACCCACAAGCTCACGGGCGGCACCTTCCGCATGGACATCGAGGCGGTCCTCGTCGGCGAGGACTGCAGTGCGGACGTCTGCCGCAACGTCGCCGTGCGCGGTGGCGCCGACGAGTCGAGCGGCTCCCCGTACGAGCGGATGGACTACCCGGTCTTCCACTTCATGCGCTGGCGCGACGGCCGGATCGTCGAGGGCCACGACGGCCTGTTCGGCGACACGGCCACGGCCTTCAGCCAGTTCTGGGCGCCCTTCGCGCCCGACGGAACCCGCAGGGACCAGTAGGGGGTTGAGCGCCATGGACGCGCGGCAGATCTTGCAGAAGTACTACGAGTACGCCAACGCCGGTGACTGGGACAGCTGGTGCGACCTGTTCGCCGAGGACCAGGTCATGGACGAGCAGCTCGCCGGCCACATCGAGGGCCTGGAGACGCTGCGGTCGATGATGAAGGGCATGGGGACCATGTACCGGGTCTTCCGCAACGAGCCCGTGCACTTCCTCGTCGACGGGGAGAAGGCCGCGGCCGTCTCCCACCTGACCGCGGTCACCCCCTCCGGGGAGGAGATCGAGGCCGAGGTCATGAACTTCTTCCGGATCGTGGACGGAAGGATCGCCTACATGGCGAACTACCACGACACGGTTCCCTTCCAGGTGCTCGGCCAGGGCTGAGGGGGCGCGCGATGGCCGTGGATGAGTACGACTACATCGTCGTGGGATCCGGCACCGCCGGCAGCGTCCTGGCGAACCGCCTCTCCGAGGACCCGGACGTCACCGTCCTGGTCCTGGAGGCGGGAGCGGGCCGCATCCCTCCCGAGGTGGACGATCCGTCCTCCTGGTACAAGCTGCTCGGCGGGCCCGTCGACTGGGGTTACACCAGCGTCCCGCAGCCCGGCCTGGACGGCCGCCGCACGTACGAACCGCGCGGCAAGGCCCCCGGGGGCAGCAGCAACCTCTACATCATGATGCACATCCGGGGCCACGCCTCGGACTTCGACAACTGGGCCTACCAGGGCGCGGCCGGCTGGGCGCACGAGGACGTACTGCCCTACTTCGCGCTGCTGGAGGGCCAGGAGGACGCCACCGCGCCGACCACCGGCACCCGCGGGCCGCAGCGCATCACCCACGCCGGGCGGCACGGGCCCAACCCGGTTTCCCGCGCCTTCATCGACGCGGCCGTCGAGCTCGGGCACGAGGAGATCGCCGACTTCAACACCGACGGGCCGCGGCGCGGACTCTTCGGCACCGGCTGGCACCACATCGACGTGGCCGACGGCCGCCGCCAGGGCGTCCTCGCCGCCTACCTGGAGCCGGCCCTCGACCGCTCCAACCTGACCCTGCGCACCAGTGCGCAGAGCACCCGGCTGCTCTTCGACGGGGACACCTGCACGGGCGTGGAGTACGTCCAGCTCCAGGCCCCCGCGGAGATACCGGGCCGGACCGTGCGCGACGGGCACAGCGCCGCCTCCGAGCCCGGGCTGCACACCGTACGGGCCCGCCGGGAGGTGATCGTGGCCGCCGGGGCGATCGAATCGCCGAAGCTGCTGCTGCTCTCCGGGATCGGGAACCCCGGGCAGCTGGGCGAGCACGGCATCGCGACCGTCGCGGAGCTGCCGGGGGTCGGCGAGAACTTCCACAACCACGTACTGACCGGGCTGATGGCCGAGGTCACCCAGGAACTGCCGCCGCCGGCGCAGAACTTGTCGGAGAGCGCGCTGTTCCTCTCCTCCCGGCCGGGACTGCCCGCGCCGGACCTGCAGATCGCCTTCGTGCACGTGCCGTTCGACGTGATCGTCGGCCAGGACCACCCGAACACGGTGTCCATCCTGCCCGGCGTGGTCCGGCCCGTCTCGCGCGGCTGGATCAGGCTGGCGAGCGCCGATCCGCTGGCCCACCCGCTGATCAACCCCAACTACCTGGGCGACCGCTGGGACCTGGAGCGGATGGTGCAGGGCGTCAAGACCGCCCGGGAGCTCTTCGCGACCTCCGCCTTCTCGCCCTGGTACAAGCAGGAGCTCCAGCCCGGACCCGGTTACGTGTCCGACGAGGACCTGCGCACCTTCGTGAAGCAGAAGTCGGAGAGCTACCACCACCAGGCCGGCTCCTGCCGGATGGGCATCGACGACCTCTCCGTCGTCGACCCGGAACTGCGGGTGCACGGCGTACGGAACCTGCGCGTCGTCGACGCGAGCGTGATGCCCGCCGTCCCGTCGGGCAACTGCCACACCGCCATCGCGATGATCGCCGAGCGCGCGGCGGACTTCCTGAAGGGGGTGTCCCGTGCCTGACGTGGTCCTGCGCGAGGGTGCGCTGAGCGGAACCAGGATCGCGGTCCTGGTCGAGAGCGACTTCTACGAGCCGGAGATCTTCTACTACGGCCACCGGTTCGCGGAGGAGGGCGCCGAGGTCGATTTCCTGACCCGGCTGTGGGGCAACGACTCCATCACCTTCTCCGGGCACGAGTACCGGGCGCCGTTCACGGCGACCCAGTCGCTGGAGGGGCTGAGCGACGAGGACCTGCGGCGCTACTCGGCGATCATCGTGCCCTCGGGCATGGTGGCCGACCGGCTGCGCTACACCGAGGACGTGGACGTCCTGGCCCCGGCGACGGAGCTGCTGCGCCGGGCCTTCGAGGAGCCCACGGTCCTCAAGGGGATCATCTGCCACGGCATGTGGCTGGCCGCCTCGATCCCGGACAAGATCCGCGGCCGCAAGGTCGTCTGCCACAACAACCTCATCGGCGACGTCCGCAACATGGGCGGCGAGTACGTGGACGAGGACGTGGTCGTCGACGGCGACCTGGTCACCGGCCGCACCGGGGCCCACCACCACCTGTTCGCCCGCAGGATCATCGAGCTGATCGCCGCCGACCGGGGCGCGCGAGGCGCTCGCGGCGCCGGCTGATGGCCCCGATGGTCTGGTCGCACGTGGGCCTGAACTGCGCCGACCAGAAGACCACCGAGGAGTTCTACACCCGGTACTTCGGCTTCACCCGGGCCCGGGTGGTCGACCTCGGAGACGCACAGATCATCTTCCTCCGCCAGGGGGACGTGTACCTGGAGCTCTTCGCGGCGGGCACCGTGCCGGCCGACACGCCCCAGCACGACGGCCCGGCGGCGCCGGGCCGGATGCGGCACCTGGCCTTCCAGACCGACAGCGTGGACGGCTTCCTGGCCACGCTCGGCGAGGCGGCCGAAGTGACCCTGGGACCGCTGGACTTCGACGACTTCATCTGCGGCTGGCGGACCGTGTGGGTCCGCGATCCCGACGGGGTGATCGTCGAGGTCAGCCAGGGATTCGAGGACGAACACGGTCAACACGACAAGGACGGTGCATGACATGGCGGACGCCGTGAGCTTCTCCTTCTCCGACACGATCGCCGGCTACGTCGGCCGCTTCGACTCCGGGTCCCGGCTGCTGAGGCTGAAGACCTCGGACGGCCGCGAGTTCGACGTCTCCCTCGCCGGGGACCCCAGCGCCGAGCTGGTCCGCAACCTGGACGAGCCGTACATCGACGCCTCCGGGCACATCGACGAGATGCTCTCGCCGGGACGGTTCCTCTACGTCTACGGGGTGCACTACCCCGAGCAGGGCGGCCGCTTCGAGGCCAAGCGCCTGGTGTTCCTGGGCCGCGGGGCCGAGGACTACCGCTTCGAGGAGCCCAGCTGGTGGATCAAGCAGATCGAATCGCTGGCCGACTTCTACAAGCGGGCGCAGTTCGGTGACGGGCCGGTGGACTTCACCGAGTACCGCACCGAGATCCGGCTCGGCGGGGACAAGACCGCCAGTCATGTCCAGGAGACCGACACGATCTCCCGCCTGGTCTACGGCATGGCCTCGGCCTACCTGCTGACCGGCAAGGACGAGTACCTCGAGGTCGCCGAGCGCGGCACCGAGTACCTGCGCAAGCACATGCGCGTCGTGGACAGCGAGGAGGACGTGGTCTTCTGGTACCACGGCATCAGCGTCGACGGGGACAGCGAACGCAAGCTGTTCACCTCGGAGTTCTCCGACGACTACGACGCGATCCCGATGTACGAGCAGATCTACGCGCTGGCCGGCCCGATCCAGACCTACCGCGTCACCGGCGACATCCGGATCAAGAACGACGCGGACGCCACCATCCGGCTGTTCGACAAGTTCTTCAAGGACCCGGAGCAGGGCGGCTACTACTCGCACATCGACCCGATCCTCTTCAGCGCCGACCACGAGTCCCTCGGGGAGAACGCGGAGCGCAAGAACTGGAACTCGGTCGGCGACCACGCGCCCGCGTACCTGATCAACCTGTACCTGGCGACCGGGGAGCAGCGCTACGCGGACTTCCTGGAGTACACCTTCGACACGATCGCCGACAAGTTCCCGGACTACAAGAACAGCCCCTTCGTCCAGGAGCGCTTCTTCCGCGACTGGTCCCACGACACCGCGCACAGCTGGCAGCAGAACCGCGCGGTCGTCGGCCACAACCTCAAGATCGCCTGGAACCTGATGCGGATGAACTCGCTGAAGGCCAAGCCGGCCTACGAGGAGCTCGCCCGCAAGATCGGCGAGATCATGCCGGCCGTCGGCAGCGACGTGCAGCGCGGCGGCTGGTACGACGTGGTCGAGCGCGTCAAGCACGGCGACGAGGAGACGTATCGTTTCGCCTGGCACGACCGCAAGGCCTGGTGGCAGCAGGAGCAGGCGATCCTCGCCTACCTCATCCTGAACGGCACCGTCGGCGGCGACGGATTCCTGCGCGAGGCCCGGCAGGCCCAGTCCTTCTACAACACCTTCTTCCTCGACCACGACGAGGGCGCCGTCTACTTCAACGTGCTCGCGAGCGGGACCCCGTACCTGCTCGGGACCGAGCGGCTCAAGGGCAGCCACTCGATGTCCATGTACCACTCGGCGGAGCTCTGCTACCTGTCCGCCGTCTACAACAACCTGCTCGTCAACGGCCGGGAGATGGACTTCCACTTCCAGCCCGACCCGACGAACCTGCCCGACCGCGTGCTGCGCGTCTCGCCCGACCTGCTCCCCGCCGGCTCGGTGCGGATCGCGTCCGTCGAGATCGACGAGAAGCCGTACACGGACTTCGACGCCGACGCACTCACCGTCCGGCTGCCCGACGTCCAGGGCCGGGTCAAGGTCAAGGTCCGGCTCCGCCCGACCGCCCAGTAGCGCTCAACGGGGGCGCCCCACCCAGAGGGGAAAGCAATGACCCTGAACGTGAAGGAACGCCGCAACAAGGCGGGCACCGTACTCGTCGCCACCGGCGAGATCAACAGTGAGACCTCCGGATCGCTGCTGCAGAGCCTGCTGCCGCTGGTCCGCGAGGGCCGGCCGCTGCGCATCGACCTGACGGCCGTCACCTACGTCTCCAGCGCCGGGCTGCGCACGCTGCTCGTCGTCTACCGCGAGGCCCAGCACGCCGGGGTCGCCGTCACCCTCTACGGGGTGAGCGAGGAAGTCCGGTTCGTCATGTCGGCCACCGGGTTCCTCGACTTCTTCTCCACCGGCGAGGCCGAGGCGGCCGCCGCCAAGGCCGCCGCCAAGGCCGCGGTCAAGACGGCCGCCAAGCCCGCCGCCGCCCGGGCCGCGCGATGAGCGAGTCGTCGTCCGAACAGGTGCTGCGCGTCGACGCGTACCCGACCCACGAGGTGGGCGGGTACCGCGTCCGCGCCGGCAAACCGTTCCCCTTCGGGGCCAACGTGGTCCCCGGCGGGGTCAGCTTCTCCGTCTTCTCCGACCAGGCCACCTCCATGACCCTGGTCATCTACAAGCGCGGAGAGCCCGAGCCGATGGCCGAGCTGGAGTTCCCCCAGGAATTCCGCACCGGAAGCGTCTTCGCGATGACGGTCTTCGGCCTCGACCACGAGAACATCGAGTACGGCTACCGGGCCGACGGACCCTACGACCCCGTCACCGGCCACCGCTTCGACGCCCGCCAGGTGCTCTCCGACCCCTACGCCCGGCTGATCGCCGGCCGCGACGTGTGGGGCGTGGAGCCGGACCGCAGCCGCGGCTACCAGTACCGCTCCCGCGTCTGCC
Source organism: Streptomyces sp. NPDC002104 (assembly GCF_053593795.1). NCBI lineage: Bacteria > Bacillati > Actinomycetota > Actinomycetes > Kitasatosporales > Streptomycetaceae > Streptomyces > Streptomyces sp. NPDC002104. The sequence continues at coordinate 16,769 of NZ_JBSFDF010000027.1, forward strand.
TCCAGGACTTCGACTGGGGCGACGACACCCCGCTGGGCACGCCCGCCGAGGACCTCGTCGTGTACGAGACCCACGTGCGCGGCTTCACCCGCCACCCCTCCTCCGGGGTCACCGCCCCCGGCACCTTCGCGGGGCTGCGGGAGAAGATCCCGTACCTGAAGGAGCTCGGGATCAACTGCATCGAGCTGCTGCCGGTGTTCGAGTTCGACGAGAGCGACAACATGCGCTCCAACCCGGAGACGGGCGAGCAGCTCTTCGACTACTGGGGCTACAACACCGTCTCCTTCTTCGCCCCCAAGGCCGGCTACGCGGCCACCGGACGCTACGGCATGCAGGGCGACGAGTTCCGCACCCTGATCAAGGACCTGCACGCGGCCGGCATCGAGGTCATCCTCGACGTCGTCTTCAACCACACCGCCGAGGGCAACGAGCTGGGCCCCACCATCTCCTTCAAGGGGCTCGACAACGCCACGTACTACATGCTCACGCCCGAGGGGTACTACTTCAACTTCAGCGGCACCGGCAACACCGTCAACTGCAACCACCCCGTCGTGCGCAACTTCGTCCTCGACTGCCTGCGCCACTGGGTCGCCGACTACCACATCGACGGGTTCCGCTTCGACCTCGCGGCCATCCTCGGCCGCTCCGCGGACGGCACCCCGCTGCCCAACCCGCCGCTGCTGGAACTGCTCGCCTACGATCCCGTCCTGCGGCACACCAAGCTCATCGCCGAGGCCTGGGACGCCGGCGGCCTCTACGAGGTCGGCAACTTCCCGGCGTACGGCCGCTGGGCGGAGTGGAACGGCAAGTACCGCGACACCGTGCGCAGCTTCCTCAAGGGCGACCCCGGGGTCACCGGGGAACTCGCCACCCGCGTCGCGGGATCGCCCGACCTCTACTCCACCCGCGGAACCTCGGCCTCGGTCAACTTCCTGACCGCGCACGACGGTTTCAGCCTGGCCGACCTGGTCGCGTACAACGACAAGCACAACGAGGCCAACGGCGAGGGCAACAACGACGGCGGCAACGACAACGCCAGCTGGAACTGCGGAGCCGAGGGACCGACCGACGATCCCGAGGTCAACGCGCTGCGGCTGCGCCAGATGAAGAACGCCCTGGCCATCCTCTTCACCAGTCAGGGCATCCCGATGCTGCTGTCCGGCGACGAGGTGGCGCGCACCCAGCAGGGCAACAACAACACGTACTGCCAGGACAACGAACTGTCCTGGTTCGACTGGAACCAGGTCGACGAGAACTCCGAACTGCTCCGGTTCACGCGGGAGATGATCGCCTTCCGCAAGCACCACCGCGAGCTGCGCTCCACCCTGCACCCCACCGGACAGCTCCGCGACAGCCTCGGGCTGCCCGACATCAGCTGGCACGGGGAGCGGGCCTGGCAGCCCGACTGGTCGGCGGACAGCCGGCTGCTGGCGGTGGCCCGCTGCGGCACCGGTGACGACGACGTGGTGTACGTGGCCATGAACTCCCACTGGGAAGCGCACGACCTGGAACTGCCCGCCCTCCCGGGCGGCCGCAGCTGGCACCTCTTCGCGGACACCGGGGCCCCGGCCCCGTACGACATCCGCACCCCCGGCGCCGAACTCGAACTGGAGAACGCCGGCAAGTACCTGATCGGTCCGCGCTCGGTCGTGATCCTCGTCGGCCGCACGCCCGACACCGAGCTCTAGCCCCGCCCCCGTACGAAGGAGACCTGACATGCCGCTTTCCGTGTCCCTGAGCATCGAGGGCGACACCACCGTGATCGAGCTGGAGGGCGAACTGGACGCCAAGACCGCGCCGGACTTCCACCAGACCATCGAGAAGGCCGCCGGCCACGGCACCAGCACCGTCGAGATCCGCATGGCCGGCGTCGGCTACATGGCCAGCGCCGGACTGCGCTCCCTGGTCTTCGCCCAGCAGAAGGTGGGCAACCACGTCACCATCAAGGTGGTCGGCGCCATCGAGCCCGTCTCCCGGACCATCCGGACGGCCGGGCTCGACCGCAGCATCGTGCTCTCCGACGACTGACCCCGATGGACGAGGCGGTCAAGACGGCGAGGACGTCCGCCGAGCTCGAAGTGCCCGCCACCCTGGAGGCACTGGGCGACATCGCCGCGCTCGTCCTGCGGCTGGCCGGGAGCGCGGGCCTGGGCAAGGGAGCCTCGTACCGGATCCGGCTGGCCGTGGACGAGCTGGCCACCAACATCGTGATGCACGGGTACCGGGGCGGCGACGGACGGATCACCGTCCGCGGCCGCTCCGGCCCGGGCCGGGTACGGATCTCCCTGGAGGACCGCGCCCCGGCCTTCGACCCCCTCCGGGGGCGACTGCCGCCCGAACCGCACACCGCTCCCGAGCGGCGCCGGATCGGCGGACTCGGCATCCACCTCGCACTGACCAGCGTGGACGAGTTCGACTACGTACGCAGGGACGGCCGCAACATCAGCACGCTGACTGTGATGGCTGAGGGGACGGACCCATGCCCTCCACAACCGTGATCATCCTCGACGAGTACCCGCCACCTCCCCTGGAACTCCTCGGAGCACTGGAGGAGATGGGCGCGGCACTCGTTCCGCGCACGCTGGCCGAACTCCTGGCCGGCCCCCTGGAGGAGCTGCCCGAAGCGGACGTACTGCTCGCCCCGGCCCAGGCCGACGGGGAGTCCGTACGGACCGCCGTGCGCCGGCTGCGCCGCTGGGCCGGGGCCCCCATCGTCGTCGTCTGGACCGTGACGGAGTTCGCCGCCCTGGAGGAACACGTCCGGATCGGGCACGACTACCTCGTACCGCCCTTCCTGCCCGCCCTCGTCGGGGCCCGGCTGCACAGCTGCTCGGAGCGCGCCGGACTCGGCCGCACCCTGCGCGAAGCCGACGCCCGCGCCGAACTGATGGGATACGAGAAGGAGTTGGAGATCGGCCGCGAGATCCAGGCCGGATTCCTGCCGGAATCCCTGCCGGTCCCCGAAGGCTGGGAGATCGACGTGTGCTTCCGGCCCGCCCGGCAGGTCGCCGGGGACTTCTACGACGTCTTCGAGCTCTCCCGCGGCAGACGCCTGGCCTTCGTCGTCGCCGACGTCTGCGACAAGGGGGTCGGAGCCGCGCTCTTCATGGCGCTCATCCGCTCCCTGCTGCGGCACACCGCCGAGAACAGCGGCCTCCAGCACCTGGTGGCCGCCGGCCGGACCGGCAACAGCCGGCGCATTCCCGTGGTCGGCGCCACCCCGCTGCTCAACGCGGTCACCGCCACCAACGGCTACCTGACCCGCAACCACCTGCGGCAGGGCTACTTCGCCACCCTCTTCTTCGGGGTGCTCGACCCGCTCACCGGATCCCTCGTCTACATCAACGGCGGCCACAACCCGCCGCTGCTGCTGGACGGGGACGGCGGCGAGCCGCGCACGCTGGAGGTCACCGGCCCGGCCGTCGGAGTGCTCCCGGACTGTGTGTACACGCTCGGCTACGCACAGGTGAACCCGGGCGACACGCTCTTCGTGTTCACCGACGGAGTGCCCGAGGCGCGCTGCCCCAGCGGCGGCTTCCTCGGGGACGAGCGGATGCTGCAGCTGCTGTCCGGCCCCCCGGTCAGCGGCAGGGAGGTGGTTCATCGCATGGACACGGCCGTACGCGAGCACACCGGAACAGCCGAACAGCACGACGACGTCACCATGCTGGCCCTGCACCGGCCACGCGCGGCGCGGGGGCCGCACGCGGGCGGGGCCGATTGCCAGGTCGTGGCCTGATGACCCGGACCATCGTGGTGCACTCGTACCGCGGCGGTACCGGAAAGTCCTCGGTACTGGCGAACCTGGCCCTGCTCCTGGCGGGCGAGGGACGCCGGGTGGGGGTGATCGACACGGACATCCAGTCGCCCACCCTGGACCTGCTCTTCCGGCTCCGCCCCGGCCCCTCGCTGGCCGACTACCTGCTCGGCCGGTGCGAGATCGAGGCCGCCGCCCAGGAAGTCGTCACGGGCTGCGGCCGCACCCTGTACGTCGTACCGGCGCGGACCGGGACGGCGGCCCTGCGCGAACTCATGACCACCGGCTACGACGTGGGGCTGCTGCCCGAGGGCTTCGACCGGCTGGCCGTGCACCACGCCCTGGACGTCCTGCTGCTCGACACCCACGCCGGGCTCAACAACGAGTCCGTCACCGCGATGGCCAGCGCCGACGTCCTGCTCATCATGGCCCGGGCCGACCGGATCGACCTCCTCGGCGTCGAGGAGACCATCGCCCTGACCGGCCGGCTCGCCTGCCGGCGGACCCTGGTGATGAGCATGGCGCCCGAGGGCATCGACCGGGCGGCCGCCCGGCGGCGGGCCGAGAACGTCTACCGGACGCCCCTGGCCGGAATCCTTCCCTATGTTCCGGAAATGGCCGCACTCTACGGGGAACGCATATTCTCCGAAGCTCATCCCGACCATCCACTGGTCGGTGAATTCCGCACCATCATCTCGGCGTTGGACGCACGTGACGAAGTATCACGGGCCTGACGCCTCCCCCTTACGCCCCTAGCGGGGGGCGTGTTGAATCGGCAGCGAATCCAGACGGACCAAGGAGAAGAGTCATGAAGATTCTCGTCGTCATGACGGCCAAGGCCACGCTTCATCTGCTGGACGGGGAACAACACCCCTCGGGTTTCTGGGCCGAGGAATTCGCCGTTCCCTACACCCTCTTCAAGAACGCGGGCCACACCGTGGACGTGGCGACGATCGCGGGCGAGACCCCGACGGTCGACGCGACCAGCATCGACCCCCAGTTCCTCCAGTGGGTCCGCCCCCAGGGATCCGCCGACACGGACGCGGCCAGCGCGGCGGAGTACACCCGCGTCATAGAGAACACCCCGCAGCTGAGAAACCCGATCGCCCTGGAGAGCCTGGGCGAGAAGGACATCGCCGACTACGACGGGATCTACATCAGCGGCGGCCACGGAGCCATCGGGGACCTGCCCAAGTCCGACGAGCTCGCGCAGATCCTGCGCTGGGCCATCGCCCAGGACAAGCCCCTGGCCACGGTCTGCCACGGGCACACCGCCCTGCTGGCCCTGCGCGACGGCGAGGGCCAGTGGCCCTTCGCGGGGTACCGGATGACGGCCTTCTCGCACAGCGAGGAGCTCGTCACCAACATGGCCGGCCGCCTCCCGCTGATCCTGGAGGCCGAACTCACCCGGCTCGGCGCCCGCTACGAGAAGGCCGACGCGATCTGGGACTCGCACGTGGTGGTGGACCGCAAGCTCACCACCGGCCAGAACCCCTACTCCTCCAAGGCCCTCGCGGAGACGTTCTTACGTCAGCTCGCGCAGGGCTAGCCGCCCAGCCCCTCGCACCCGAAACCGGAAGGCAGCCACCGCCATGCCCCAGCGCGCGCTCAGCGACCAGCCTTTGGCCAACCCCGGGAAACTGTTCATCGGCGGCACCTGGGTCCCGGCCCAGGACCACCGCACCGAACCGGACATCAGTCCCGTGGACGGCCAGGAGATCGTGCCGGTGGCCCAGGCCTCCGCCGTCGACGCGGACGCGGCCGTGGCCGCCGCCCGCACGGCGTACGAGGAAGGTCCCTGGAGCAGACTGTCCGCCCAGGAACGCGCGCTGAGGCTGAACCGGGTCGGGGAGCTCATCGAGCGCGACCTGGAGGAGATCGCCCTGCTGGAGACGGTGGACATGGGCAAGCCGTTCGCCTTCTCCTCCACGGTCGACGCCCCCATGGCCGCCCAGCTCATGCACTACTACGCCGGCGCCGTGACCCGGGTGGACGGCTCCTCCCGGGCCCCGGCCGGCGGGCAGCTCGCGTACACCCTGCGCGAACCGCTGGGCGTGGTCTGCGCGATCACCCCCTTCAACTTCCCGCTGCTCCTGTCGATGACGAAGATCGCCCCGGCCCTCGCGGCCGGGAACACGGTGGTCCACAAGCCCTCGCCCGCCACCCCGCTGACCGCCCTGAAGATCGCCGAGCTGTTCCAGGAGGCGGAGATCCCGGACGGGGTGCTGAACGTCATCACCGGTCCGGGCGTGGAGCTGGGCGAGACCCTCACCGGACACCCCGGCATCGACAAGATCGCCTTCACCGGCTCCACCTCCGTGGGCCAGTCGATCATCCGCAAGGCGGCCGGCACCCTGAAGAAGGTGACGATGGAGCTCGGCGGCAAGTCCGCCAACATCGTCTTCGCCGACGCCGACCTCGACGCCGCCGAGGAACTCGCCTTCTTCGGCATCTACTACAACAAGGGCGAGATCTGCACCGCCGGCTCCCGGCTGCTGCTGCACCGCCCGATCCACGACGAGATGGTCGAACGGCTCGTGGCCCGCGCGGCCGCCCTGCTGCCCGGAGACCCGCGCGACCCGGCCACCCTCTTCGGACCGCTCGCCCACCGCGGCCAGTTCGACAAGGTCAGCTCGTACATCGAGGTCGGCGAGAAGGAAGGCGCCGTCCTGCGCACCGGCGGCACCGGCTGGACCCCCGAAGGGGCCTCCTCCGAAGGCCTGTACTTCCTGCCGACCATCTTCACCGGGGTCGACAACGGCATGCGGATCGCCCAGGAGGAGATCTTCGGACCCGTCCTGTCGATCATCCCCTTCGACACCGAGGAGGACGCCGTGCGCATCGCCAACGACAGCGCGTACGGCCTCGCCGCCGGAGTCCACACCAAGGACCTGCGGCGCGCCCACCGGGTCGCCTCGCAGATCAAGGCCGGCACGGTCTGGGTCAATTGCTACAACCAGTACGACCCCTCCGTGCCCTACGGCGGCTACAAGGCCTCCGGTTACGGGCGCGAGTGCGGCCCCGAGTCGCTGGAGAGCTACACCCAGACCAAGTCGGTCTGGATCGGCATGGACTGACGTCCCCGCCGACGGCCCGGACCGTGTTGCGGCCGTGTCCCGGCCGTGTCCCGGCCGTGTTCCGGGCCGACGTCCCGCGCTCGTACTGAGACCACCTGAGGAGCCCTCATGCGGATCGGCATCATCGGAACGGGCCGGATCGGATCGACCCTGGCCAGGATCCTCGTGGCGGCGGACCACCAGGTCGTGCTCGCCAACGCCCGGGGCCCGCAGAGCCTCGCGCCCCTGCTGGCCGAACTGGGCCCCGCGGCCTCGGCGGCGTACCCCGCCGAGGCCGCGGCCCGCTCCGAAGTCCTCGTCCTGATGCTGCCGTTCGACGGCGTGCAGGGGCTGCTGCCCCCGGAAGCCGTACGGGACACCGTGCTGGTGGACGCCACCAACGCCTTCGACGGCCCGGGCAACGCCCGGAACCTCGGCGGCCGGGGATCCAGCGAACTCGTCGCCGAATGGTATCCGGGGACCCGGATAGTGAAATCCCTGAACACCATGCATTTCGAGACGCTCGCCGTCGCCGGCACCGCACCGGGCCCGCGTCTGGCCCATTTCACGGCGGGCGACGACGGGAAAGCCAAAGAAATAGTCGCGGGAATCATCACGGATCTCGGATTCGCTCCCGTGGACACCGGTCCGCTGCACTCCGGAGGAATTCTCCAGCAGCCCGGCGGGCCCCTCTTCAACCGGCCGCTCACGGAAGCGCAGGCGCTGGCATGGACCTCTCACTGAACGTCAACGGAAGACCCGAGCAGTTCTCGGCGCAGCCGAACGAACTGCTCGTGGAACGGCTCCGCGAGGGCCTCGGACTGACCGGCACCAAGGTCGGCTGCGACACCGGCCAGTGCGGCACCTGCGTCGTCCGCCTCGACGGCCGCTCCGTCAAGAGCTGCCTGATCCTCACCGCGGCGGCCGCCGGCTCCGCGGTGACCACCATCGAGGGGGTCACCACCCCCGGCGGTGAACTCACCGGCCTCCAGGAGGCCCTGCGCGAGGAACACGGCACCCAGTGCGGCTTCTGCACCCCCGGGATGGTCATGGCCCTGGGGGAACTGGTCGACAACACCTCCGACCGCGAAGCGCCCACCGAGCCCGAGATCCGCGAATGGCTCACCGGCAACCTGTGCCGCTGCACGGGCTACCACAGCGTCGTACGGGGCGTGCAGCGCGCCTGCTCCGCGGCCCGCGCGCAGGTGCCCGTGGAGCAGGGCACCGCGCAGCCGGCCACCGCCGCCGCGTCCGGACAGGAGGGGTGAGGGAGATGACCGCAGTCACGGGGGAGACCCCGCTCCAGGCGCCGGTCCAGGGCAACGGCCTGCTCGGACAGCCGCTGGACAGCCGCGAGGACCCGCAGCTCCTGCGCGGCGAGGCCACGTACGTGGGAGACATCGACCTGCCGGGCACCGCCCACATGGCGATCCTCGGCAGCCCCGTCGCCCACGCCAGGATCCTCTCCATCGACACCAAGGCCGCCGAGCAGCTGCCGGGCGTGCTGAAGGTGGCCACCGCGGCCGATTTCACCGACGTCATGCCGCTGCCCTGCATCTGGATACCCGGCGGGGTCGAGAGCCACTTCCCGCCCCACCCCTACGGACTTCCCGGCTCCCGCCCGGTGCTGTCCGGCGACACCGTGCGCCACGTCGGCGACCCCGTCGCCGTGGTCGTCGCCGAGACCCCGCGCCAGGCCGCCGCCGCGCTCACGGCCATCTCCGTCGAGTACGAACCGCTGCCCGTGGTGACCCGCGCCGACGAGGCCCTCGCCGAGGGCGCGCCCCAGCTCCACGAGGCCGTCCCCGGCAACCTGAACGCGTACTGGACCTGCGGCGACAAGGACCGCACCGACGCGGCCATCGCCGCGGCCGAGGTCACCGTCGAGCTGGACCTGGTCAACCAGCGCACCATCAACAGCCCCATCGAGCCGCGCGGCGCGGTCGGCGACTACAACCCCGCCACCGGCGAGTACACGCTGTACGCCTCCACCCAGGGCCCGCACAACCACCGCTTCCTGCTCTCCGCGCTGGTCCTCGGCATCCCCTTCAACAAGCTCCGCGTCGTCGCCCCGACCGTCGGCGGCAGCTTCGGCACCAAGGGGTACCTGTACCCCGACATGCCGCTGGTCCTGCTGCTCTCCAAGGCGCTCGGCCGGCCCGTGAAATGGGTCGACACCCGCACCGGGCTGATGAACTCCACCGTCCAGGGCCGCGACCACCGCCAGCACGTCACCCTGGCCGGCACCCGCGACGGCCGGATCACCGCCGTGCGCTGCACGAGCTACGCCAACCTCGGCGCCTACCCCTCGACCATCGGCCCCGGCGTCGCCACCGCCCTGATGGGCCGCTCCATCAGCGGCATGTACGACATCGACGCGGCGTTCTGCGAGGTCTACGCGGCCTTCACCAACACCGTCTCGCTCGGCGCCCAGCGCGGCAGCGGGCGGGCCGAGGCCGCGTTCCTGATGGAACGGCTCGTGGACCGCTACGCCTCGGAGATCGGCATGGACCCGGCGGCGGTGCGCCGCCTGAACCTGGTGCCGAAGGAGAAGTTCCCGTACGACAACGGGCTCGGCTGGACCTACGACTCGGGCGACTACCAGCTCAACTTCGACCGGGCCATCGAGCTCTCGGGCTACGCCGACATGCCCGCCCGCAAGACCGAGGCCCGCGCCCGCGGCAAGCGGCTCGGTGTCGGCATCGCCTCCTACGTGGCGATCTGCGGGGTCGGCCCCTCCACCCGGATGTCCAAGGAGGGCATGCTCGGCGGTACGTGGGAGAGCGCGAACATCCGGGTGCACCCGACCGGCGAGGTCACCGTCACCGTCGGCTCCGCCTCCACCGGCCAGAGCCACGGCACCGTCTTCGCGCAGGTCGCCGCCGACGAACTCGGCATCGACCCGGCGACGGTCCAGGTGTACGAGGGGGACACGCTCAAGGCCCCGTACGGGCAGGGCACTTACGGCTCGCGCTCCTACAGCATGGCCGCGCCGGCCATCGCCCTCACCGCCCGGAAGATCAAGAGCAAGCTGGTCAAGGCGGGAGCCGTCTTCCTCGGCGTCCCCGAGGACAAGGTCGTCTACGCGGACGGCAAGGTCTTCGAAGAGGGCAACGAGGAGAACACCAAGACCTTCGCCGAGCTGGCGATGGCCATGTGGTACGGCTGGGGCCTGCCCCCCGAGATCGAGCCCGCCCTCGACGAGACCACCCACTTCGACCCGCCGGACTTCAACTACCCCTTCGGGACGCACGTGGCGGTCGTCGAGATCGACGAACTGACCGGCGAGACCGAGGTGGTGGCCTACACCGCCGTCGACGACGCGGGGAACATCGGCAACCCGAAGATCGTGCTCGGCCAGATCGAGGGCAGCATCCTGCACGGCCTCGGCCAGGCCCTCATGGAGCACGCCGAGTACGACCCGGACGGGCAGCTCGTCAGCCGCGACCTGAACCACTACGCGCTGCCGCGCGCCGCCGACGCACCCTTCTTCACCCTCGACAAGACCACCACGCCCTCCCCGCACAACCCGCTCGGGGCCAAGGGCGCGGGCGAGATCGCCACCGTGCCGCCCGCCGCGGCCGTCGTCAACGCCGTCGTCGACGCCCTGTCCGACCTGGGCGTGCAGCACATCGACATGCCCGTCACCCCCGAGAAGGTCTGGCGCCGCCTGAGAGGGGAAGCCCAGTGATCCTCACCGAGTTCGACTACGTACGCCCCGTCGGCCTCGACGAGGCACTGACCCTGCTGGCCGGCCGTCCCGGCGCCCGGGTGCTGGCCGGCGGGCAGAGCCTGCTGCCCGGCCTGCGCGCGGGGGAGGAGCGGGCCTCCCTCCTCGTCGACCTGCGCCGGCTGGAAGAGCTCCGCGGGATCGAGCCGGTCCCCGGGGGGCTCCGGATCGGCGCCCTGACCACCCTGGCCGAACTGGCCGCCGACCCCCTGGTGCTGGCCGGGGCCCCGGAGATCGCCGCCGCGGCCCGCGCCAACGGCGACCCCCAGGTCCGCAACCTCGGCACCGCCGGGGGCAACCTCGCCGCCACCGGCCGGGCCACCGACCTGCCCGTCGCCGCCCTCGCGGCCGGCGCCACGGCCGAACTGGCCGGTCCCGGCGGGGTGTCCACGCTCACCGCCGAGGAACTGGCCGCCTCCGGGGTCCCGGCGGGCAGGGTCGTCACCGCCCTGCTCGTCCCGGTCGTCGCCGGCGGCGGCGCCGCCTTCGAGAAGACCGCCGACCGGGCGACCCGCTACCCGGTCTGCGCCGTCGCCGTACGGATCACCCCCGACGGGCCGCGCATCGCGGTCACCGGGGCCACCGCCCGCGCGCAGCGGCTGCGCGGGGTCGAGGAACGGATCGGCGGGGGGCCGTACACCACGGAGAACGTGCTGGCGGCCTTCCGCGCCGAACCCCGGGAGCTGTTCGTCCCGGGGCGCGGCACCTCGGCCGAGTACCTCGGCCACCTCGCGGGCGTACTCACCGCCCGCGCGCTCACGAGGGCCGTGCAGGCACCCGCCTGACCGCCCACGACGGGGGAGTTGAAGCAGTGGAACCGTTGCCCACGACAGCACGGACCGCGCCGTCCACGACCACCACGGGGGTCCCCTTGCGTCCAGCCGCCGGCGCCGCGGGCGCACCGGGAAGCTCCGGCTTCTGGGTGGTGGGCGCGGTCCTCGTCCTGCTGATGCTCTCCTCCTCCGTCCCCTCGGCCCTCTACGTGCTCTACCAGCAGGAGTGGGGCCTGTCCTCCGGCATGATCACGGTGGTCTTCGCCCTGTACGCCGTCACCGTGCTCGCCGGACTCCTGCTGTTCGGCTCCCTGTCCGACACCCTCGGCCGGCGGCCCGTCCTCGCCGCCGGGCTGGTCCTGGCGATCGTCGCCATGGGGCTGTTCGCCTCGGCCCAGGGGCTCGGGCTGCTGCTCGCCGCCCGCGCCGTGCAGGGGCTGGCGGTGGGCCTGGCCACGGGGGCCATGGGCGCCGCCCTGCTGGAACTCGCCCCGAGGTCGCGGCCCGCGCTCGGCGCCCAGGTCAACAGCGCCGGCCCGACGGTGGGCATCGGCCTCGGCGGCATCGGGGCCGGGCTGCTGGTGCAGTACGCACCCGCTCCGACCGTGCTGACCTACCTGCTGCTCGTGGGGGCCTTCGCCGTCTCCCTGGTCGGCGTGGCCCGGATGGCGGAGAGCGCGCCGGGGCGGGCCACGGAGGGCGCGGCCGGGCGGGCGGCGGGGAGTGCGTCCGGGCCGGCGCCACGGGGCCGTTTCACGCTGGCCCCGCACCGGATCCACATCCCCGCCGCCGTGCGCGGCCGCTTCGCCGTGCTGATCCTGACCATCGTGGCCGTCTGGTCGGTCGGCGGGTTCTACCTCTCGCTCGGCCCGCACCTGGCCCTGTCCCTGCTCAAGAGCACCAACTACCTCGTCGGCGGAGCCACCGTGGCCCTCCTCGCCGGAGCCGCCACCGCCGCCCAGCTCCTGCTCGGCCGCACCGAGGCCCTGCGCACCGCCGTCCTCGGCCTGCTCGGGCTGCTGAGCGGGCTGGCCCTGGTGCTCCTCGCGCTCGGGCTCGGCTCGGCCCCCGTGTTCCTGGTGGCCACCGCCGTACTCGGAGCCGGCTGGGGCGCCGCCTTCCTCGGCTCCTTCCGGGCCCTGAGCGCCCTGGCCGAACCGGCCCACCGGGGCGAACTCACCGCGGCCGTCTACGTGTTCGCGTACCTCGCGATGAGCGTGCCGGCGGTGCTGGCCGGACTGCTCACCAACATCCACGGACTGCACCGCACCTCGGTCGGCTTCATGGCCACCGTCGCCGCGGTGTGCGCCCTGGCCCTGCTGGCCACCCTGCGGCTGGCGGCCCGGAACAGGACGGAAGGGAGCACCGCATGACCGGAGCCCCGGACACGGCCGCGCTGCGCACCGCCCTGCGCGGGCTGGAGATCTTCGAGGGCCTCACCGAGGAGCAGCTGGACTGGCTGGTCTCGGTCTCCGCACCGCGGGTGCTCGCCGACGGGGAGGTCCTGTTCCGCGACGGGGAGGAGGCCACGGGCTTCCACGTCCTGCTCTCCGGGGGCCTGGTGGTCACCAAGGTCGTCGACGGCCGCGAGGAGGTCCTGACCCGGCACTCCACCGAGGAGGAGAGCGCGGCCGCCGAGGACCACGACGGAAAGCCCTCGGCCGCCCACCGGTTCACCGGCGAGCTGCCGCTGCTGACGGACGGGGCGTACGTGGCCACGGCCGCGGCGAGCGGGCCGGCCACCACCGTGGTGGCGTACGCGAAGCCGGTCTTCTTCGAGATGCTGACCCGCTGCCACGGGGTGGCCGCCGTACTGATCCCCGTGCTGGCCTGGCGGATCAAGTCCTCCGAGGTCCAGGCCCGCAAACGGGCCACCGTCGAGGCGCTGGGCACCCTGGCGGCCGGCCTCGCCCACGAGCTGAACAATCCCGCCGCCGCCGTGGCCCGGGCCGCGCAGGAACTGGCGCCCGCCCTGGACCAGCTCACCCGCACCGCCCGGGCCTGGGGCGCGGCCGCGACCGGCGCCGAGTGCGCCGTGTTCGACCAGCTCGCCGAAGAGCTGGACAAGGCGGCGCCGCCGGAGGTCACCGATCCGCTGGCGCAGGCGGACGCCGAGGAGGAGATCGCCGACTGGGCCGAGGAGGCGGGCGCGGAGCGGGCGGGACTGCTCGGCTCGGGCGTCTCCGACCTCGGACTGAACCTGGGCGGGCTGCTGGAGCGGCTGGAGGGGGTCGGCGAGCGGGCCCTGCCGGCGGCCCTGGACCATCTGGCGGCCCTCCTGGAGATCCGCTCGCTCGCCGCCGAGCTGCGGGCGGCCGGTCCGCGGATCTCGCAGCTGGTGGCGGCCACCCGCGATTACGCCAATCTCGACCGGGCCCCCGAGCAGCGGTTCGCGGTGACCGACGGGCTGGAGAACACGCTGGTCGTCCTGCGTGCCAAGCTCGCCGGCATCGGGATCGTGCGCGCGTACGACCCGGACCTGCCCGAACTGACGGGCTATCCCAGCGAGCTGAACCAGGTGTGGACCAACCTGGTCGACAATGCCGCGGCGGCCATGGAGGGCGCCGGCACCCTCACCCTGCGGGCCCGGGTCGAAGGCGTCTGCATGGTGGTGGAGATCGCCGACACCGGCTCGGGCATCCCCGCGGAATCCCTGCCGAGGATCTTCGAACCCTTCTACACGACCAAGGACGTGGGGAAGGGCACGGGACTCGGTCTCCACCTCAGCTACCGCATCGTGACCCAGCGCCACCACGGTTCGATCACGGCCCGCTCGCGGCCGGGGGAGACCCGGATGACCGTCCGGCTGCCGCTGTCCGGGACCGATCCGTCCTGCGCCGCGCCGGCCGCGGCCACGGAACCCACCGATCCACCCACACGGAAGAGTTGAAAGGGAGTCGACATGCCCAAGTACGACATCTCCACGCTGCACCCGGTGTTCGTCCGGCAGATGGACGCGCTCGCCGCGCTGGACATCGAGGCCGTCATGAAGAACTACACCGACGACGCCGTGCTGTTGCGCTTCGAGGGCGTCTCCGTCGGCATCGACGCGGTGCGCGAGACGTTCACCGGGTACCTGACGGTGAAGCCCACCCTCGTGGAGTTGCAGGAGTACGTCGAGACCGACGACACGATCTTCTACCGGGCGATCATGAACCTGAACGGCGAACCGGAGCACGCGTTCGGAACGCTCGTGGTCCGGGATGGCCGGATCTGGCGGCAGACTGCCGGATTCGGCGGCTGATTGCGGAAATCTGGGTAGCGTGTGCGGGGAGGGTGGGGATGTGCACCCTCCCCGTATGTGCGACAGCCGTAGATATATGCAAGAAGCGTGAAGGGGAGGTCATGGAAACGGAAACCGGCCGGGTCGAGGCATTCAGTGATGGCGTATTCGCGGTCATCATCACCATCCTTGTCCTGGAATTGAAAGTTCCGGAAGAAACCGGCTCCGACTTCTGGCACGGAGTGCGCGAACAGTGGCCGCACTACGCCGCTTATGTGGTGAGTTTCCTCATCATCGGCGTGATGTGGGTGAACCACCACACCATCTTCAGTCACATCAAGCGCGTCGACCGCCCTTTGCTGTTCCTGAACCTCCTGGTGCTGATGGTGGTATCGGTGGTTCCGTACACCACCAATGTGCTCGCCGAACACCTCATGGAAGAAGGCGGATCGGCCAACGACGCGGCCGTCCTCTACAGCCTCCTCACCGTGGCCTACGCCCTGGCCTTCCTGGCCTTCTGGTGGTACGTCACCCGCGTCGGACACCTCTTCCACGACCAAGTGGACAAGGACGGCGCACGAGCCACCAGGGTCCGCTTCGGTCTGGGTGCCATCGCCTACCCGTGCACCGTCGTCCTGGCGTTCTTCTCGGCTCCGCTCACTCTCGTCGCACACTTCCTGATCGCGCTCTACTATGCGGCGAACCAGATCCCCATCCCCCTCGTGGTAGAGGAAGAGCGGCTCGAAACTGCCAGCGACCTCAGGAAGTAGCCGCCGGGACCTACGGCCGTTCTCCGCGGCCAAGTAGGGTAATGGATCTAGCTGGTCGCGGGGGAGGCCCAGATGGCTCGAGTAGTCCTGCCGGAGGAATCCACGAAGGAAATCTCCGAATTGATCGACGTACTGATCTCGCTCTTCTTCGAGTCGTTACCCCGGCGGGACCAGCGAAACTGGGCCCGCGTATACCTGAACGGCCTGGTGCAGACGAACGGCAAGAAAACAATTCGTAACATCGCCGGAACCGGGGCCAGTTCCGTCGAGCAGAGCCTCCAGCAGTTCATCAGCAAATCCCCCTGGGACTGGACCCCGGTCCGCCGCTCCCTCGCCCAGCACCTGGAACGCACCGCGCAGCGCCCGCTGGCCTGGGTGGTGCAGCCCATGGTCATCGAGAAGGCCGGCGACCGGTCCGTCGGCGTGGGGCGGCAGTTCGTCCCCCAGCTGGGCCGCACCGCCAACTGTCAGCAGGCCAGCGGGATCTGGCTGACCTCCAGCGACGCCGGTTTCCCCGTCGAATGGACCCTCACCCTCCCCGGGCCCTGGACGGCGGAACTCCTGCGGCGCCGGCGGGCCGGCATCCCCGACACCGCCCGCTCGCTCACCCCCGCCCAGGACGCGGTGCACGCGGTCCAGCGGATGGCCGCCACCTGGCAACTCCAGCGGCGGCCCGTGGTGATGGAGGTGTCCAACACCGAACTGCCGCAGTGCATCGAATCGTTCGCCATGCAGGACATCCCCTTCGTATTCAAAGTGGACGGCACCCTGCCCGTCTCCTTCGGCGGGGCCGGCCGGCACAAACCCGGACCGCACACCGCACCGGCCCGTGAGCTCATCGACTCCCTGCGCTCCCAGCGCCGGGTCGTCGAATGGACCCGGCACGGCCGCGCCGAGGGAGCGGTCACCCTGCTCACCTCGGCCGCCATCTTCGCCACCCCCGGCGAGGACCGCCTCGTACCGGCGCCGCCCACACCGCTGCTGCTCGTCGGGGCCTGGACCGAAACCGCCCTGCTGCCCTCGGAGTTCTGGATCACCAACATCGGGGACCGGCCGCTCGCGCAGCTGTTCCTTCTCGCCAAGCTCACCGACCGGGTCGCGCTCGACTTCACCGAGGTCTGCGAACCCGCCGGCATCCGGGACTTCGAGGGCCGCTCCTTCCGCGGCTGGCACCACCACGCCACCCTCGCCAGCGTCGCCCACGCCGCGATGCTGCTGGGCGCGCGCGGCCGAAGCCCCCACCCGTCACAGGCCGAGCCGTACCCCGGCCCGGTCCGCACCGCGCCCACCCGCGCGATCGCCGCCCACGCCGCCGGACCCCCCGTCCTGCCACCGAGACCGGTCCTCCCCGGGCAGAGCCCGCGCCGCGAGTTCATCCGCTGATGCTCGACATAGCCGAAGAGCTACGCGCGTGGTGCGCCGCCGGACGGGACTTCGCCGTGGCCACGGTGGTCGCCGTCAGCGGCAGCGCGCCGCGCGGCCCCGGCGCCTCACTGGCCGTCGACGCGAGCGGCACCGCACTCGGCTCCCTCTCCGGGGGCTGCGTGGAATCCGCCGTGCACGAGCTGTGCCTGGAGGCGATCGGCTCCGGGGACAGCAGTGTGCACCGCTTCGGATACAGCGACGACGACGCCTTCGCGGTCGGGCTGACCTGCGGGGGAGTCCTCGACGTCCTGATCACCCCGGTGCGCCGGCTCGACCCGGTGCGGCCCGTCATCGGCGCCGTGCTCGACGCGGCCTGCGGCGGGACCCGCTCCGCGCTGGGCCGGGTGGTCTGCGGGCCGCCGGAACAGCTGGGCCGGGCCATCGCCGTGCACGCCGACGGTTCCTACGAGGGCCGCCTCGGCGGGGGCGCCGAGCTGGACCGGGCCGCCGCCGAGCGGGTCCGGGGCTGGCTCGCCGCCGGCCGCACCGGCACCGCCGAGCTGGGCACCGCGGGCGGCCTGTGCGGGCAGCCCCTGACCCTGCTCGTCGAATCGGCCGCCGAACCGCCCCGGCTCCTGGTCTACGGGGCCATCGACTTCGCCGCCGCCCTCACCCGCGTCGGCGCCTTCCTGGGCTACCGGGTCACGGTGTGCGACGCCCGGCCCGTCTTCGTCACGGCGGCCCGGTTCCCCGACGCCGACGAGGTGGTCGTGGACTGGCCGCACCGGCACCTGGCCGCGGAGTGGGAGGCCGGCCGCCTGGATTCCCGTACGACGGTGTGCGTACTGACCCACGACGCCAAATTCGACGTCCCGCTGCTCGCCCTCGCGCTCGGGCTGCCGCTCGGGTACGTCGGAGCCATGGGCTCGCGCCGCACCCACGAGGACCGGGCGCGCCGGCTGCGCGCCGAGGGGGTGGCGCCGGCCGCGCTGGCCCGGCTGCGCTCACCGATCGGGCTCGACCTCGGCGGGGCGACCCCCGAGGAGACCGCGCTCGCCATCGCCGCCGAGTTCACGGCCGTCCGGTACGGCGGAACGATCCTTCCGCTGGCGTGGAGCCAGGGTCCCGTGCACGGCCCGGCCCAGGGTCCCGTGCACGGCCCGGCCCAGGGTCCCGTGCACGGCCCGGCCCAGGGTCCCGTCCAGGGCCCGGCCCATGGGTTCGTCCAGGGCAGGGCCGACCCGCCACTGCCCGCCCGGAGGGCCAAAGTCCCGTAGGAACCGACCATCCGGCCCCACATGTCATGGACGTTTCGCCGGGGCGGTGTGAACTCCAGGTCGTGTGAGAATGAAGTACGTGCGTTCCTCGACTGCCCTGTCGGGGTCACCTCCGAACGACTGGGATGTTCTGCACGTGCGTTTCCTCAATGACCTGAAGCCGCCGTACGACCTGACGTACGACGACGTATTCATGGTGCCGAGCCGCTCCGCGGTCGGTTCCCGCCAGGGCGTCGACCTTTCCGCGCCTGACGGCACCGGCACCACCATTCCGCTGGTCGTGGCCAACATGACCGCCATCGCCGGCCGCCGGATGGCCGAGACGGTCGCCCGCCGCGGCGGCATCGTCGTCATCCCGCAGGACATCCCGATCGACGTCGTCACCGACGTGATCTCCTGGGTGAAGACCCGCCACCTCGTGCTCGACACCCCGATCACGCTGGCCCCCACCCAGACCGTCGCCGACGCGCTGTCCCTGCTGCCCAAGCGCGCGCACGGCGCCGGCGTGGTCGTCGACGCGGACGGCCGCCCGGTGGGCGTCGTCACCGACCACGACCTGACCGGCGTGGACCGCTTCACCCAGCTCTCCGAGGTCATGTCGAAGGAGCTCCTGCTCATCGACGCCGACATCGACCCCCGCGAGGCCTTCACCAAGCTCGACGCAGGCCACCGCAAGCTGGCCCCCGCCGTCGACAAGGACGGCAGGCTCGTCGGCATCCTCACCCGCAAGGCCGCGCTGCGCGCGACCCTGTACACCCCCGCCACCGACGCCAACGGCAAGCTGCGCATCGCCGCCGCCGTCGGCATCAACGGCGACTTCGTGGAGAAGGCCAAGCAGCTGCTCGACGCGGGCGTCGACACGCTCGTCATCGACACCGCGCACGGCCACCAGGAATCGATGATCAACGCGATCAAGGCCGTCCGCGCCCTCGACCCGCAGGTCCCGATCGTGGCCGGCAACATCGTCGCCGCCGAGGGCGTCAAGGACCTGATCGACGCCGGCGCCGACATCATCAAGGTCGGTGTGGGCCCCGGCGCCATGTGCACCACCCGCATGATGACCGGCGTGGGCCGCCCGCAGTTCTCCGCGGTGCTGGAGTGCGCGGCCGAGGCCAAGAAGCACGGCAAGCACGTGTGGGCCGACGGCGGCGTCCGCCACCCGCGCGACGTGGCGATGGCGCTGGCCGCCGGTGCCTCGAACGTCATGATCGGCTCCTGGTTCGCCGGTACGTACGAGTCCCCGGGCGACCTGCAGCAGTCGGCCGACGGCCGCCTGTACAAGGAGTCCTTCGGCATGGCCTCCGCGCGCGCGGTCCAGAACCGCACCTCGGAGGAGTCCTCCTACGACCGCGCCCGCAAGGGTCTCTTCGAGGAGGGCATCTCCACCTCGCGGATGTTCCTGGACCCGGCCCGTCCCGGCGTCGAGGACCTGATCGACTCGATCATCGCGGGCGTCCGCTCCTCCTGCACCTACGCCGGTGCGGCCTCCCTCGCGGAGTTCGAGGAGAAGGCCGTCGTCGGCATCCAGTCCGCGGCGGGCTACGCCGAGGGCAAGCCGCTGCACGCCAGCTGGAGCTAGTCACCGCCTCACCACTGCGCCGGGGTCCCCGTGGGGGCCCCGGCGCAGTGCTGTCCGCCGTTCGTTCTGCCGTTCTGCCGTTCTGCCGCTCTGCCGCTCTGCCTTTCTGCCGAGCTGCCGCTCAGCCGTTCTGCCGCGCCGCCGCCCGTCCGAGTGCTGCGCTAGCGCCCCGGCCCAGACTGGCGGCCGCCGACGACGCGTCGTGCTGCCCCAGGCCGTGGAGAGGTGAAGACAGGTGGACGCATTCAGCCGGGACTTCGGGCGGACTTCCTTCGTACCGCCCGAGGCGGTGGTGCGGGAGGACGAGGGCGACACCGTGGCGCGGGCGATGCGGGAGGCGGCCGCGGCGGGCCGGGACATGACCGTCCGCGGAGCCGGCCGCTCGACCAACGGCCAGACGCTCTCCCCCGGGGTCGTCATCGACAACTACCGCCCGCAGGCGGCTCCGCGGTTCGTGGGGGACGAACACCTCGTGGAGGTCCCGAGCGGGATCACCTGGCTCGCACTGGAGAAGTGGCTCAACCGCCACGGCCGCTCCAACCCCGTCCTCCCCAGCTACCTCGACATCACGGTGGGCGGGAACCTCTCCATCGGGGGATTCGGCCTCGCGTCCTGCCGCTCCGGAATCCAGAGTGACCAGGTGCACGAGATCGAGCTCGTCGACGGGACGGGCCGCTCGCGCCGGTGCTCCGAGCGGGAGAACCCCGAGCTGTTCCGCTACGCCCTCGGCGGCCTGGGACAGGTGGGATTCATCAGGAAGGTGGTCCTGAGGACGGTTCCGTACCGGCCCGTCACCCGTGCGGCCCGGATCGAGCACACCGGCCTCGCCGACCTCACGGAATTCATGATCGACGGCGTCCAGGAACCGTGGGTGTCGAGCTTCTTCGGCATGTACGACCGGGCCGCCTGGTACTCGCACGTCTCGCTCACCGACGACGCGCCCGCGCCCGCGGATCCGGCGCAGGAGTTCCTGGTCCCGGACTACATGCTCTTCAGCCACGGCGAAACCGCGAAGCACCTCCACCACCTGCTCGAAGAGGACTCCCACGCGAACATGTGGGTGGACCACGTCTTCGACGAGGAGGGCTTCCGGCTCTTCACGAAGAAGGTGGAGGGCATGCTCGACGCGTACCCGCTCTCCGAGACCCTGGTCGCCCTGTACTTCCTGGTGATCCGGCGCCCCGAAGCGGCCACGCCCTTCGTCCTGGCACCCGTGGTCGACGCCCCGGTCCAGTACCTCATCGGCATCTTCACGGCGGCCGCGACGGCCGATTCCCGCGGGATCTCCGAGACGAAGCGCGTCCTGCGGGAACTGCTGGAGGCCTGCGCGGAGGCGGGCGGCCGGCCGTACCTCTACGGCACCCACGACTTCGACACGGACCTGCTGGAGCGCATCTACGGAGCTCCGGCCCTCCAGCGCCTGCGGGAACTGCGCGAGGAGCACGCACTGACCCACTTCGCCCGCCGGGCCTTCGGGGACGTACGGCCGTAGGGCCCCGGTGGCCCCGGGACCCCGGTGGCGGCCGAACGCCGGCCGGGCCGCGGAATCCCGGCGCCGTCCCCGCCCGCGGACCGACGGGCGGGGGCGGGTGCGCGATGCCACGCTGGTCGTACCCGATCCGCGAAAGGCAGTCGTCATGATCACCACTGACTTCGTCCCCGGCTCCCCCTGCTGGCTCGACCTCGGCGCACCCGACGTCCCCGCCACCGCGGCCTTCTACGGAGCCGTCCTCGGGTGGGACTTCGAGTCCATGGACGAGGGGGAGGACATGGAAGGCGGCATGTTCCGGAAGGACGGGAAGGTCGTCGCCGGGCTGGGCAAGCTCACCGAGGAGGGCGCCCGCCCGGCCTGGATGATCTACTACAGCGTCCCCGACGCCGAGGCCACGACCCGCGCCGTTCGGGACGCCGGCGGCACCGTCCGGGTCGAGCCGAGGAAGCTGGACGCGTGGGGCACGATGGCGCAGTTCAGCGACCCGCTCGGGAGCCAGTTCGCCGTCTGGCAGCCGGGGGACAACAAGGGCGTCGACCTCGTGGACCAGCCGGGCTCGCTGTCCTGGACCGAGCTGTACACGAGCGACGCCGCGGCGGCCCGGGAGTTCTACGGGAGCGTCTTCGGCTGGCAGTTCAGCGACATGCGGATGCCGGGCGGCGAGGGCACGTACACGCTGATCACCCCCGCCGGGCAGCCCGAGGGGAGCATGCAGGGCGGGCTCATGGAACTCACCGCGGAGGACCTCGCGGTGGCGGGCGGACGGCCGTACTGGCACCCGGTCTTCCACGTCACCGACTGTGACGCCGCGGTCGCCGAGGTCACCGGGCGCGGGGGCAGCGTGCAGATGGGGCCCGCGGACGCCGAGGGCGTCGGACGGCTGGCCGTCTGCCTCGACCCGTCGAACGCCGACTTCGTGGTGCTGGACCCGTCCCGGGACTGAGCCCCTTCCCCCGGCCCCCTCCCTCGCGGCCCCGCCGCCGTCCGTCCGGACGGCGGCGGGGCCGTTCGCGTACCGCTCCGCGCGCCGCCGCACCCCGGGGACGACCGTTCACCGACGGGGGACGACCGGTCGGCGCACGGTGCGGTGGGATACGTCAGGCGGCGGATAACTCCACGCGCGCGGTCCGGCACGCTCGGTGCACACGCACCTGTATGGGGACTTGCACACCGACGCGCATCCCGATGCGCCATCCCGACCCGATCCCGACCCGATCCCGACCCGGAAGGGGCAGCCCATGTCGCCCATGTCCGCGACCGCCGGCACCGTCACGGTCCCCCGCCGCCGCACCGACGCGTACGCCCTCGCCCGGCTGGAGAGGGAACACGGCAAGGCGCTCCACGGATTCCTCCTCGGTCTCACGTTCGGTGACCGCCACCGGGCCGAAGACCTCGTCCAGGAGACCCTGTTCCGCGCCTGGAAGAACCCGGAAGCCCTGGAGAACGGCGCCCACGCCTCCCTGCGGCCCTGGCTGTACACCGTCGCCCGGCGGGTGGCCATCGACGCCCGCCGGGCCCGGCTGTCGCGCCCCACCGAGGTCGGGCCCGACGGGCTGGAGCAGTCGCCGGCCGACGAGGACCGCACCGAACGCTCCGTCGCCGTCCTCGACGTCCGCGACGCCCTGCGCTCACTCAGCCCCGATCACCGGGCCGTCCTCCTCCAGATCTACTTCCGCGGGGCCAGCGTCTGCGAGGCCGCCGAGGCGCTCGGCGTACCGGCCGGCACGGTCAAGTCCCGTACGTACTACGCGCTGCGGGCCCTGCGCGCCCTCCTGCCCGGCTACGACGACGGCCACCTCCGCGCGTGAGCGGACCTCCAGCTTCGCCAGGATGTGCGAGACATGGGTCTGGACGGTCCGGCGGGACAGGAAGAGCGCCGAGGCGATCTCCGGATTCGTCCGGCCCCGCGCGACCAGCAGTGCCACCTTCAGCTCCGCCGGAGTCAGCGCCTGCCACCCCCGCGCCGGCCGCCGCCGGGCCGCCCGGCTGCCCCGCCGCACCCCCAGGCTCCGCAGCCGGGCGTCGGCCCGGGCGATGTCCCAGCGGGCACCGAGGAGTTCGTACGAGGCCACCGCGCCGGTCAGCGCCGACCGCGCGGCGGGCAGGTCCCCGTGCCAGGCCCGGGCCACCGCCAGGTCCTCCAGCGTCTGGCCCGCCACCAGCCCGCCCCGTGCCAGCGCCGCCGCCTCCACCAGCAGTTCCGGGTCCTGCGCGAACAGCCCGCGGGAGCGCAGCAGCGCCAGGGCCGGACCCGGCTGCTCCGGCAGCGCCGCCGCCGTGCGCGCGCAGGCGGCCAGCGCCGACCGGGCCGTACCGGTGTCCCGGTCCTCCAGCGCGAGGCGGACCGCCTCCGACAGCGCCCAGGGACGGTCGAAGGCCACCGCCTCGTCCACGCCGTCCTCCAGCGCGGGCAGCAGCGCCTCCAGCGCCGCGCGGGGGCTCCCGTCGCGCTCCGCGAGCAGCGCGCGGGCGAGCAGTACCTGCGCGGTGTGCCGGCGGGCCGCGGGCGGCTCGTACGCCGCCGGACCGAGCGCAGCCAACTCCGCCCGCGCTGAACTCTGTTCGCCCCGGTGGCCCAGGATCAGGGCGCGCAGCCCGCGGGTCAGCACCGGCAGCCAGGCGTCCGAGACGGGCATGCCCTCGGCCCGGGCGAGGCCGGCCAGCGCGGCGTCCCAGTCGCCGAGCCGGTAGCGCAGATCGGCCAGCAGCACCTCCGTGACGACGAGCCGGCCCGTCGAACCGGTCCGGGCCGCCAGCTCCCGGGCCTCGCGCAGCGCCGCGGCGGCGGAGTGCGGCTCGTCGAACCGCAGATGGCCCTCGGCCTGGTTGGCGAGCAGCAGCAGCCGCATGTCGTTGGCGGCCGGGCTGCGGCGGGCGTGCGCGATCCCGGCCGCGACGTGACGCAGCGATTCCCGGCCCCGGTTCAGGTGGAACAGCGCGAAGGACATGGCGTGTTCGGCCTCCGCGCCGCAGAGCGGATCACCGAGCAGCCGAGCCCGCTCCACCAGCGGCCCGGCGAGCGCGTACGCCTCCTCGGGCCGATGCAGATCGGCCAGCGCCAACACCCGACACGCCTCGAGCCGCAACCGCATGACACCCCCGGGTCCGTTGCCTCCGGGTTCCTCGGCCCCGGGTCCGTTGCCTCCGGGTTCCTCGGCCCCGGGTCCGTTGCCCCCGGGTCCCTCGGCCCCGGGTCCCTTGCCCCCGGGTCCCTTGCCCCCGGGCCCCTTGCCCCCGGGCCCCTCGGCCCTGGGTTCCTCGGCCCCGGGTCCCTTGCCCCCGGGTCCCTTGCCCCCGGGCCCCTCGGCCCTGGGTTCCTCGGCCCTGGGTTCCTCGGCCCCGGGCCCCTCGGCGGTTGCCGCCGCCCCGGCTGTCCACGGACCGGCCGACGCCGCTCCGGTCGTCCCCACTGCGGCTGTCGCCGGACCGGCCAGGGCTGCCTCGGCTGTCGCCTCACCCGCGAGGCCCTCCTCGGCCGTCACCGCACTGGCTGCCGCCGGACCGGCGAGCACTGCCTTGCCGGTCGCCGTCCTGGCCGGCGCCGCCTCGGCTGTCGCCCCAGCCGTCAGGGCCTTCTCGGCCGGCACTGCCCCGGCCGCCCCGGCTTTTGCCTCTTCGGCCAGTGCTGCCTCGGCCAGGGCCTCCTCGGTGATCTCCAGGGACTGGGCCATGTCCCCCTGGATCATCAGCGCCGACACCAGCTTGAAGGCGAGCGCGGTCCGCCGCGCGGGATCCTGCGCCCGCTCCCGCAGCGTGCGGATCAGCTCCACGGACTCGGGCCGCCGCAGCATCAGTGCGGCCTCGGCGAGCCCGTCCTCCAGGGCCTCCCGGTACTGGCTCCCGGGCCGGTCGGGGGTCCGGTCCGCGCGCCGCTCCCGGTCAGGTCGGCTCCTCCGGGTCGCGTCGGGCGAGTCCGCGGCGTCCGGTGCCGGGTCCGGGTGTGCTGTCGGGGCGTTCGCGTACGGGGCGTATGGGGTCGCCTCGGCAGTGTGGCCAGGCATGGTGCCGGGCATCGCCGGCCCGGCGGGATCCGAAGGAGACGACCTGGGTCCGGCGTCGTGCGCCTGGGGTCGCCCCGGGGCCCGTTCGGTGCCCCGTCGTGCGGTCTGCGCCGCGGACTCTGCGTCCTGCCCCGCGCTCCATCCCGGGCCTTGTGCCGGTTCCTGTTCCGGTTCCGCGCTCTGTTCTGCGTCCCGTTCCGGGGCCTGTTCCGGGCCATGTTCCGGGTCCTGTCCCGGGTTCTGTGCCGCGTCCCGTGCCGGGCCTCGTTCCGGGGCTGGATCCTGGTCCTGCCCAGGGTCCACGCCCCGTTCCGCGTCCTGGGCCGCGCTCTGTTCCACCGCGCGGCTCAGCAGTGCCGCCGCCGTTTCGGGGGACGCCGTGATCAGGGCCCGGGCCGACTCCGCCGTCCAGCGCACCGCCCACGGCTCCAGCGCCCCGCCGGCCAGTAGCTGTGCCGCGGTGCGGGTGGGATCGAGGTCCGCCGCGGCGAAGGCTCGTGCGGCGTCCTGGTGGAGGGCGCTGCGGGCGGCCCGGGGGAGCTCCGCGTACAGGGCCAGCCGTACGGCCGGCTGCCGGAAGCGCAGGGCGTCGCCGCCGGGCGCCGGGAGTCCGGCGGGCAGGGCGGCCGGTTCCAGTACCCCGGTGACCAGGGGCGTCTCCAGGTCCGCGAGCAGGTCCCGGACCGGGAGCGACCGTACGAGGGCCAGCTCGCGCGCCGTGAAGGCCGGTCCGAGCAGGGCGGCCTGCCGGAGCGTGGCCACGGCCGCCCGGGGGAGCCGGCCCAGCTCACGGGTCGCCGACTCCGGGGGTGGCGGCAGGTCCGCCACGGGGAGGGTGAGTTCGGCCTGGTCGGCGCGGACCTCGATGAGGGCGGACCAGTGCGCGAGCAGCTCCCGCAGCAGCCGGGGATTGCCGCCCGCGTGCCCGGCGGCCTCCCGCAGCCGGGGGCCGGGCGCCGCGCCCAGCACCTCCCGGACCAGCGCGGCCGATTCCGCCCCGGTCAGCGGCTCCAGCCGGAGCGTGCGCCCGCCCGGCCCGCCGCCCAGGGAGGCGCACAGCTCCTCCACCTCCGGCCGCCGGGGCAGCCGCCGCCGGGCCGTCAGCAGCAGCAGCGGCAGCCGCTGCGCGGCCCGCGCGAGGTGGCGCCAGAGCAGCAGGGTGGCCGGATCCGCCCACTGGAGGTCGTCCAGGGCGAGGAGCAGGGGCCGCCGCGCGCACCACTCCTCGACGTCGGCGGCCAGCAGGTCCACGGCCGCCAGCAGCGCCCCGCCGGGTTCGGCCGACCGGGCGGCCTCCCGGAGCAGCGCCAGTGCCCGGGCCCGGCCGGGGCCGGACGGATGCAGGCAGTCCAGCGCCGCGCGCAGCGGGAGCCCGGCGCCCAGGGACTCGGCGGCCCCGTACCGGACCCGGCATCCGAGCGCGGCCGCGTCGGCCAGCGCCTCGCGCAGGAAGGAGGTGCGGCCCGCGCCGGGCTCCCCCTCCACGAGCAGGCAGGCTCCGCCGCCCTCCCCGCCGATGGCCCCCCGCACCCATGTCCGTACCACGGCACGGCACTCGTCGCGGTGCTGTTCTCGCCCGACCCGCACGTCGGCGATCCCTCCGGTCGTTCGCGCCCCTTCCAGAATGGCAGGCCGCGGGCCGCTCAGCGCCGGGGAATTCGGCCAGGTGAGGCCGAACTGTGCACCCCTGCACGGTATTTGGGAATCCGGACCGTTATCTTCATGCCCGCGCCCACACCCGTTTCGATGACGAGCCCGTGGCCGTCCCCGTAGACCTGGCGCAGCCGGTCGTCCACATTGGGCAGCCCGATGCCGGAGGAGGAGCCCGGCTGTTCCCCGGCCAGGATCCGGCGCAGCAGGGACGGGTCCATGCCGACGCCGTTGTCCTCGATGGTGATCAGCGCCTCCGCGCCCGCGTCCCGGGCTGCGATGGTGATCCGGCACTCCTCGGTGGAGTCCTCCAGCCCGTGCTTGACGGCGTTCTCCACCAGCGGCTGCAGGCACAGGAAGGGCAGCGCCACCGGCAGCACCTCGGGCGCCACCTGCAGGGTCAGCTTGAGCCGTTCCCCGAACCGGGCCCCGGCCAGCGCCAGGTACTGCTCGATGGACCGCAACTCCTCGGCCAGCGTGGTGAACTCCCCGTGCCGCCGGAAGGAGTAGCGGGTGAAGTCCGCGAACTCCAGCAGCAGGTCCCGGGCCCGCTCCGGATCGGTGCGTACGAACGAGGCGATCGCCGCGAGGGAGTTGAAGATGAAGTGCGGGGAGATCTGTGCGCGCAGCGCCTTGATCTCGGCCTCCATCAGCCGGGTCCGCGAACGGTCCAGCTCGGACAGCTCCAGCTGTACGGACACCCAGCGCGCGACCTCGGTGGCGGCCCGCACCAGCACCGCCGACTCCCGCGACCCGTAGGCCACCAGCGCGCCCAGCATCCCGTCCTCGCCGGTCAGCGGGGCCACCACGGCCCATTTGAGGGGGCAGTCGGGCCGCTCGCACTCGGTGCGCACGCTCTGGCTGCGCCCGGAGTCCAGCATGACCGCGACCCGGGCCATCGCCCGGCGCTCGTGGTGATCGGCGCCCGGGCCGTCCCAGGCGAGGACGTGTCCGCGGTCGGTCAGGCACAGCGCCTCGGTGCCGAGGAGGGAGCGCAGCCGCTTGGCGGCCTTGCGGGCGGCGTCCTCGGTGAGTCCGGCCCGCAGCGGGGGAGCGGCGAGGGAGGCGGTGTGCAGGGTGTGGAAGGTGGCCCGTTCGACGGGGGTGCCCAGGTCGAGGCCGAGGGCGCGCTCGTCCTGCCGGGCGTGCCACCGGCCGCCGGCCCAGCCGAGGCCGAGCAGCAGCGCCCCGCCGGCCGCGACGAGCACCGAGAGCAGTGCTCCGGTCATGGTGTGCCGCCCTCCTCCGCGAGCAGTGCTCCGGTCGTGGTGTGCTGCTTCTCGTGGTGAGCAGTGCTCCGGTCAGCGTGTGCCGCCCTTGAGTGAGAGCAGTGCTCCGGGACGGAGCGCCGGTCTCTGCTGTGCGCGCCGCTCCGGTCGCAGAGCGCGGCTCCGGTCACGGAGCACTGCTCTTTCCGGCCCGGGCGGCAGCATCGGCACCGGCGGCCCCGGAGCCGCCCGCGGGGCCGCCGCCGCCCGCGGGAGCCGGTTCCGACACCGCCTCCGGGAGGTGGAGCCGGGCCAGCGTCGCGGCCGTGCCCGGCGGGATCCGCCCGCGCGTGCCCAGCGACACCGCCACCATCGTCAGGAACCCCAGCGGGACGGACCACACCGCCGGCCACGCCAGCAGCGTGTTC
The DNA here is from genome assembly GCF_053593795.1 of Streptomyces sp. NPDC002104. Taxonomy (NCBI): domain Bacteria; kingdom Bacillati; phylum Actinomycetota; class Actinomycetes; order Kitasatosporales; family Streptomycetaceae; genus Streptomyces; species Streptomyces sp. NPDC002104. Next base: position 45,078 of record NZ_JBSFDF010000027.1, read on the forward strand.
ACCCACCCCGCCGGCGCCAGTCCGGCCCGCGTCGCCAGCACCGCGCTCAGCGCCGCCCCGCCCCCCGTCACCAGCCCGGCCACCGCCCCCGGCGGTGTCAGCCCGCGCCACCAGATGCCCAGCACCAGCAGCGGACAGAACGAGGACGCCGACACCGCGAAGGCCAGCCCCACCGCGTCCGCCACCGGCACCTCCGTCACCGCCACGCTCCCGGCCAGCGGCACCAGGATCGCCACCAGCACCGCGACCCGGAAGCTGCGCACCCCGCGCGAAGGCAGCACGTCCTGGTGCAGCACCCCCGCCACCGCCATCGTGAGCCCCGAAGCCGTGGACAGGAACGCCGCGAACGCGCCCCCCGCCAGCAGCGCCCCCAGCAGCTCCCCGGCGAACCCGCCCACCAGCCGGTCCGGGAGCACCAGCACCGCCGCGTCCGCCTCCCCGGTCAGGGCCAGCTCCGGGGCGTAGATCCGGCCCAGGGCCCCGTAGACCGGCGGCAGCAGGTAGAAGGCGCCGACCAGGCCGAGCACGACCAGCGTGGTGCGCCGGGCCGTCCCGCCGTTCGGGCTCGTGTAGAAGCGCACCGCCACGTGCGGCAGCCCCATGGTCCCGAGGAAGGTGGCCAGGATCAGCCCGTACGTGGCGTACAGCCGCAGTTCGGGCCGGTCCCCGGACAACGGCTCCGACCAGCTCGACACCCCGGGTCCGCCCTCCGCCCGGCTCTGCGGCACCGCGGAGTCCGGGGCGAACTCCAGCCGCGCGTGCGCCCGTACGGAATGCTGCCCGGCGCCGAGGGTCACGGACTGCCCGGTGTACGCCCGCCCGTCGACCTGCCCGGTCACCGTCACCGTCAGCGGCTCGTCCAGGGACAGCCGTACGTCCTCGGCCAGCGTGACGGCGGTGTGCTCGCGGAACACCGCCGGGGCGTCGAAGGAGGCGCGCGGGGCGCCGTCCCCCGCCCAGGCCGCCAGCAGGAAGAAGGCGGGCACCAGCAGGGCGGTGAACTTCAGCCAGTACTGGAAGGCCTGCACGAACGTGATGGACCGCATCCCGCCGGCCGCCACCGCCGCCGTCACCACACAGGCGACGACCACCCCGCCCACCCAGTGCGGGGCCCCGGTCAGGATCTCCAGCGTCAGGCCGGCGCCCTGGAGCTGCGGCAGCAGGTACAGCCAGCCGACGCCGAGCACGAACAGCACCGCGATCCGGCGCACCGCCTGCGATTCGAGCCGGGCCTCGGCGAAGTCGGGCAGCGTGTACGCGCCCGAGCGGCGCAGCGGGGCCGCGACCAGCACCAGCAGCACCAGGTACCCGGCGGTGTAGCCCACCGGGTACCAGAGCATCTGCGGCCCCTGGAGCAGCACCAGCCCGGCCACGCCGAGGAAGGAGGCCGCCGAGAGGTACTCGCCGCCGATGGCCGCCGCGTTGAGGCGCGGGCCGACCGTGCGCGAAGCCACGTAGAAGTCCGAGGTGGTCCGGGAGATCCGCAGGCCCAGCGCGCCGACCAGCACCGTGACCAGGACGACGACGGCGACCGCGGTCAGCGCGTACGTCTGGTTCACCGGGACGGTCCTTCGGCTGGGCGCGGGCGCGGCCCGGCGCGGGTGTCGGATCCCGGCCGTGTGCCGGGGCTCCGGGAGTCTACGCACGCCCCCGGACCGGGCGACAGGCCCGCTCGCAGGTCAGGCCGGATATGGCTCAGCGGGCGGGATCGCGGTGCTCCGCGCAGTCCCGCAGGGCGATCTCCAGCTCCACGTACGATTCCTCGGCGCGCCGGAAGGCCAGCGTCAGGGCCGCCTCGGCCCGGGGCGGCAGCTGTCCGTACGCGCCCTCGTGGGCCTCGTACAGGACGTCGGCCCAGCGCGCGGCCGCGCTCCGCAGGCGGGCCAGCAGCACCTCGGCCTCGGCGGGACCGGCCGGCCGGGTGCGGGGCAGTCCGGTCAATGCGTCGAGGAGCGCCTGGATTTCGGACATCTGCCACCTCCCAGGGCCGAAGATCCACGATACCCGCGGGGGTCCGCGCGGGCGGCCGGTCAGGCCGCCGCTGCGGCCGACGGCCCGGGCGGATCGCCGTACGCGCCCGCCCGCACGGTGAACGGTCCGCCGCCGCGCCGGACGGTCGGCGCGGGCCCTGCGGGGCTGTCCCCTACCCACCCTTCGCCCGTTCCCCGGGGCTGCGCCCCGGACCTGCCTCGGGGCTGCGCCCCGGACCTGCCTCGGGGCTGCGCCCCGGATCAGGGGGGGGGTCAGCCCATCGCCTGGCGCATCAGCAGGTCCCGCAGCTCCCGTGTGTGTCTGCGGCTCACCTGGAGTTCGGCCGAGCCGACGCGGACCGTGGTCGTCCCGGAGTCCAGGCGCAGTTCGTCGATGCGGGCCAGCGCGACCAGGTGGCGGCGGTGGATGCGAACGAACCCGCGCGCCGCCCACCGCTCCTCCAGGGTGGCCAGCGGGATCCGCACCAGATGGCTGGTTCCCTCGTCGGTGTGCAGCCGGGCGTAGTCGCCCTGGGCCTCCACGTACGCGATGTCGGCGATCGCCACGAAGCGGGTGACGCCGCCCAGTTCGACGGCGATCTGGTCCGGCGCGCGGTCCGCGCCGCGGGCGGCGGTCGCCGCGACGGGCGACCCGGGGATCCGGGGGGCGGCCGCGCGGGCCGCCGGTACGGCGGGCACGGCCTCGGGGGCGGACGCCACGGGCTGTTCCCCGGACCGCCCGGACTGTTCCCAGGCCCGCCGCACGGCCTCGGCCAGCCGCTCCGGCCGTACGGGCTTCAGCACGTAGTCCACGGCCTTGAGGTCGAAGGCCTGTACGGCGAACCCCTCGTGCGCGGTGACGAACACGATCAGCGGCGGCCGCGCGAACCCGGCCAGCAGCCGGGCGATGTCCAGCCCGGTCAGCCCCGCCATGTGGATGTCGAGGAAGACCACGTCGATGACGTCGGCCCCGTCCGGGCCGCTCTCCAGCGCCCGCGTGATCCGGCGCAGCGCCTCCGTGGCGTCCGAGGCGCCCTCGGCGCTGAGCACCCGCGGGTCCGAGCGCAGCAGGTAGAGGAGCTCTTCCAGCAGGGGCTTCTCGTCGTCGACGGCCAGTACGCGCAGCATGATGCGGAGTCTAGGTTCCGCCCGGCCGGTGCGAAACGGTGCGCGGCCCCCGCCCCGGGGGGAGGGGAGGCGGGGGCCGCGCGGTCGGGTGGTCGCGGGGGCGCCGGTCGGCGCGGGGCCGGCGGGGCCGGCGGGGCCGGCGGGTCTACTGGCTCTATTGGTCTATTGGGGCTATTGGGGCTACTGGACCGTGATGAGCTTGCCGTCGGGGGCGACGGCGTACCAGGTGCCGCCGACGCCCTGGCCGTTGGTGTCGCCGGCCTTCTTGTCGCCGGTGAAGGTGTAGACCGGCCAGCAGTTCACCGTCTGCTGCTTCTTGCCGTCGGGGCGGTCGAGCACCAGGTAGTTCTTCTCGATGATCCCCTTGGTGTTCGCCCGGTCCACCGGCGGCACGACCGGCCACTTGGCCACGCAGGCGCCCTCGCACTTGGAGACCATGGGCCACGCGGTGTCCGGCTTGAACCGGTAGACCGTCATGCCGTTGCCGTCGACGATGTGGTCACCGAGCTTCGGGTCCTTGGCCACGGTCAGCGCGCCGGAGGCCTGGCCCGCGCCGGCCGGCGCGGGGGCCGCCTTCGCCGCCTTCTTGCCGTCGGGGGCCGCCGCGAACCAGGTCCCGCCGACGCCCTGCCCGTTGGTGTCGCCCGCCTTGGTGTCCTTGCTGAACCGGTACACGGGCCAGCCCGCCACCGTCAGCTGCTTGCTGCCGTCGGTACGGACCACCTCGCCCAGCAGCGCCGGGTCCATGCCCGCGGCCGCGGTGGCGTCGCCGGCCGCGACCACCGGCCAGGTCTTCGCGCAGTCCCCGTCGCAGGAGGACTTCGACGGCTCGGCGGTGTCCTTGTCGAAGCGGTAGAGGGTGAAGCCCGCGCTGTCGGTGAGTACCGAGCCGAGCTTCTCGTCCTGGGCGATGGCCAATTGACCGCCGGGCTTGGCGTCACCGGCGGAGGCGGCCGCGTCGGATCCCGAGCCGTAGTCGTAGCCGTCGCCCGAGGAGGGGGCCTGGGAGGGAGCGGCGACCGCTCCGGCCGGCTTGGCCGTGTCGCCCGCCGAGTCGCTCCCGCCGCACGCGGTCGCGGTGAGTGCGACGACGACCGCCACGGCCGCCAGGGTGGTTCCGCGCTTGATGCCCATGTTGATCTCTCCCACGTGTGTGTCCCTGCCTGCGCCGCCGCGTCCATCCGTCCGAGCGGAGTGGGGCGGCGGCAACTCTGCGCAGGACACGCCTCGTCGGAGCCGATCTGTTCAATTCCCCCGATGTGGGCTGTTTCACTCACCCCAGGTCGAACCCGGCCCGCCTCATGGCCGTGGCCACAGCGAGGCCGAGCGTGCGGTGTCCGGCGTCGTTCGGGTGCAGCCCGTCCGCCAGGTGCTCGGGGCCCAGCAGCTCCCGCCCCGGCAGCAGCGCCAGCCGCTCGTCCCCGGCCGCGATCCGCTCCCGGGCGGCCCGTTCCATCGCGTCCCGCAGGGCGCCCAGGGTGGCGCCCAGCTTGTTCGGGGTGCGTTCCGCGTCGGGGCGCAGCACGGGGGAGAGGAGGAGCAGCGGGGTCCGGGGGTGGCCCTGGCGGACCAGTTCGAGGAACGCGCGGGTGGTCTCGTACAGCAGGGGGGCCGAAAACGGCACGCGGGACCAGCAGTTGGTGCCGAAGGCGAGGGTGATGACATCGGCGGGGAGTCCGGCGATCTGCTCGGCGCAGGCCAGCTCGCCGCGCGCGGCGCCCGCGTAGCCGAGGTTGACGGGGTCCCAGCCGAGGGCGCGCCCCGCCACCGAGGGCCAGCCGTGCGCGGGCCGGGTGGACCACCAGCCCTCGGTGATGGAGTCGCCGTGCACCACCCAGCGGGTGGCCGGCGGCGCGGGGGCGACCGGGCCGCCGATCCCGCGCAGGCCGAGGATCAGCGGGGACTGGGTCTCGGGCGGGTGGATGGTGAACGGGCCGGAGCCGCCGGGCAGTTCGATCCGTACGACGGCCTCGGCGGCGGGTTCGGTGTACAGCTCGCTCACCACGCCGTGCCGGTCCCACAGGGCGAAGCCGTGGGCGAGGTCGCGCAGCGCGTCGGTGGGGCCGGGCACGGTCGCCCGGTAGTGGATCTCCACGGCCCGGGCGCCGGGCGCGGTGAACTCCAGGCGCACCCCGATGGGCAGCGTGGCCCGCTCGCCGGTGTCCCAGGGCAGCCGCATGGTGTCGGCCGGGTCGGCCCGCACGGGGCGGCCCCCGTCCAGCCAGGCCACACCGCGCAGGAAGGGCCCGGGGTCCAGCCAGGGCCCGGCGTCCGCGGCGGTGTGCGGCCCGGCGTCCGCGTCCGCGTCCGGTCCGGCTTCCCGTGTGCTCATCGTGCGCCTCCGACCGTCGGGTACGGGAACTTCACGGCGACGCCGCCGTCCACCACCAGCGTCTGCCCCGTCATGTACGAGGACTGCGGCGAAGCCAGGAAATACAGCGCGGCCGCGATGTCCCGGGGCTCCGCGACCCGGCCCAGCGGAGCGTTCTCCGCGTTGAGCCGGCGCCCCTGCGGACCCAGCAGGGCGGCGACCCGCGGGGTCCACACCACCCCCGGCGCCACCGCGTTGACCCGTACTCCGCGCGGGCCCAGCTCCACCGCCGCCGAGCGCACCAAGGACATGAGTCCCGCCTTCGCGGCGCCGTACGCGGCGTGCAGCGGGGCCGCGGTGAGTCCGGAGACGGAGGCGACGAAGACCAGCGGGCCGCCGCCGGCCGCCGCGACGGCCTCGCCGCCGTACTGGACGGCCAGCCAGGCGTGCCGCAGCACCAGGTCGAAGTGCCAGTCCCATGCGGAGTCGTCCAGCTCGGGCAGCGCGGCGTACCGGGCCATGCCGACGATGTCGACGACCCCGCCGACCGGGCGGCCGCCGAGCAGTTCCGGCGCCGCGGCGAAGAGCTCCCGCACGGTCTCGCGGTCCGTGACGTCGGCGGCGTACGGGACGCCCCCGGTCTCGGCGGCGACCGCCCTGGCCCGCTCCTCGTCCACGTCCACGCACAGCACGAGGGCCCCGCCCGCGGCGAGCGCGTGGGCGGTCTGGCGGCCGATGCCGTTGCCGGCGCCGAGCAGGACCAGGGCGCGGCCGTCGAGGCGGTGCAGGGCGGCGTAGTCGGGGACGGGGGAGGTGTCGGGGGCCGCGTCGGCGGCCGCGGAAGCGGTGTCGGGGCCCTCGCTCACGCGGACGCCTTCCGGGGGGTGTGGCGGGCCAGCTCCGGGATGACTTCCTTGCCCAGGATCTCCAGGGTCCGCAGGATCTCCCGGTGCTCCAGGTACCCCCACTGGACGTAGCAGATGAGCTGGTCGACGCCGAGGTCCGCGTACCGCTTGGCCTTGGCGACGATCGTCTCCGCGTCCCCGATGAGGATCATGTCCCCGTCGCTGAACTCCCGTACGGGCACGTTCCCTTCGATGATCGGGGTGAGCAGAGGAAAGGTCCGCTCCCGCTCCTGCGGGCTCAGGTGGGGCAGCTCCCACTCCAGGGTGAACCGCGCCAGGTTGGAGTACCACCAGGCGACCGACTCCCAGACCCGGGGGCCCGGCTCGGCGCGCGGCCCGGTCGCGTGGACCAGGGTGTAGGCGGCGACCCGGTCGGTGGTGACGTCGGTGAGGGGGCTCGGTGCGGCGGCCGCGGCCCGGTAGGCGGCCACCTGGGCGGCCATCGCCTCCAGCGGCTGCATGATCGAGAAGGAGAGCAGCCCGAGGCCGTGCGCGCCCGCGACCTCCGCGGAGCCGGGGGAGGTGGCCGCCATCCAGGCGGGAGGGTGGGGATCCTGCACCGGCTTGGGGGTGACCATGCGGCGCGGGAAGGTGAAGCGCTCCGATTCATAGGCGAAGTACTCCTCGCGCCACATTCCGGTCACGATCTCGATGGCCTCGCGCCAGTCCTCGCGGGACTTCTCCCGGTCCACCCCGAAGGCCGCCTGCTCCATGGGCGTGGACCGGCCGGTGCCCCATTCCACCCGGCCGCCGGAGAGCACGTCGACGGTGGCGACCTTCTCCGCGATCCGCTGCGGCGGGGTGAAGGCGAAGGGGGTCAGGGTCACGCCGAAGCCCAGCCGGATCTGCTCGGTCAGCCCCGCCAGGTGTCCGAGGAGCACCTCGGGGGCCGGGCAGTGCGAGCGGCCCTCGCGGAAGTGGTGCTCGACCGCCCAGACGGTACGGAAGCCCATCCGGTCGGCGAGCCGGATCTGTTCCACCGCCTCCCGGTAAGCGCGCTGCTCAGCGGCCCGCTGGCCGTGCGGGTGGGCTCCCCGCCAGGGCCGCGGCACGTCGATCTCGTAGAGCACGTCCAGGTCCATGGCGGCACGCTGCGGCAGATCTGACGAAGTGTCAAGAATGCCGGTCGAGGTGGCCCGCGCACTGATCGATCATCCCCGCGCAACAAAGGACCATCCAGGACAGATCCGCGCAACGATCAGTCGCCTATGTGCAAGGATGGTGCATTACGGGCGGTATCACTCAGCTCGTAGGCTCACTCGCTGTACGTGGAGTGGCGTGGACCGCCTGCTCGGCGGTCCGCATGCCCAGGCCCTCTCGGCCTGCTCCTGCTCCGGACCGCTGCGGTCGACGCCTCACACCCCACCCGCAGTGACAAGGAGTCCCCTCGTGCTCGATCACGGCCAGGCGCCACCGCTCACCCCCGAGCGCCCCAAGGCGGCCCACCCCCTGCTGCGCCGCAAGCCGGTGGAGCAGCTGGTCGCCGAGGGCGGCCAGGGCGAGGGCGGCTCGCTGCGCCGCTCGCTCACCATGTGGCAGCTCACGATGATCAGCATCGGTGCGACGCTCGGCACCGGCATCTTCGTCGTCCTCGGCACCGCGGCCCCCAAGGCCGGCCCCGCCGTCACGATCTCCTTCGTCATCGCGGGCCTGACCGCCCTGTTCTCGGCCCTCTCCTACGCGGAGCTGGCCGGATCGGTGCCGGTCTCCGGATCCTCGTACTCGTACGCCTACGCCACCATGGGCGAGCTCGTCGCCTGGGTCTGCGGCTGGTGCCTGATCCTGGAGTACGGGGTCTCCGTGGCGGCGGTCGCCGTCGGCTGGGGCGAGTACCTCAACGAGTTCCTCGACGGGACGATAGGCGTCAAGATCCCGGAGAGCATCTCCGCCCCGATGGGCGAGGGCGGCTTCATCAACCTGCCGGCGCTCGTCGTCGTCCTGCTCGCCATGGTCTTCCTCATGCGCGGGGCCAAGGAGAGCGCCCGGATCAACTCGATCATGGTTGGCGTGAAGATCGTCACCCTGCTGCTCTTCATCGGCATCGGTGCCATGGGCATCAAGTCCGGCAACTACTCGAACTTCAACCCGCTCGGCCGGGAAGGCATCACCGCTGCGGCCGGCACCCTCTTCTTCTCCTACATCGGCTTCGATGCCGCCTCCACCGCCGGTGAGGAAGCCAAGAACCCCAAGCGCGACCTGCCCCGCGCGATCATGCTCTCGCTGCTGATCGTCACGGTCCTCTACGTCCTCGTGGCCTTCGTCGCCGTCGGCGCCATGCCCTGGCAGGACTTCGAGGGCACCGAGGCCGCGCTCGCCCAGATCATGACCGACGTCACCGGCCACAACGTCTGGGGCGTCGTCCTCGCCGCGGGCGCGGTCGTCGCCATCGCCTCGGTCGTCTTCGCCGTGCTCTACGGCCAGACCCGCATCCTCTTCGCGATGTCCCGCGACGGCCTCGTGCCCAAGGCCTTCGGCAAGGTCAACGCCCGCACCGGCGTCCCCCGCGCGAACGTGGTGATCGTCGGTCTCTTCTGCGGACTCCTCGCCGCCACCATCCCGCTGGGCAAGCTGGCCGACGCCACGAGCATCGGCACGCTGTTCGCCTTCGGCCTGGTCAACGTTGCCGTCATCATCCTGCGCTTCACCCGCCCGGACATGCCGCGCACCTTCAAGGTGGCCCTGTTCCCGCTCACGCCGATCCTCGGCTTCCTCGCCTGTGCCTGGGTGATGTGGAGCCTCGACGCCGTCACCTGGCAGGTCTTCGGTGGCTGGATGGCCGTCGGGCTCGTGATCTACTTCCTGTACGGCATCCGCCGCTCCCGACTGGCCTCAGCAGAACCGGCCACAGCAGAGAAGTGATCCACGCGCAGTGCGACTGAACGATCTCGACGAACGCATCGTGCACGCCCTCGCCAAGGACGCACGCCGTTCCTTCGCGGACATCGGCTCCGAGGTCGGACTCTCGGCCCCCGCCGTGAAGCGGCGTGTGGACCGGCTGCGTGCCGAAGGGGCCATCACCGGCTTCACCGTCCGCGTGGACCCCGCCTCGATGGGCTGGGAGACCGAGGGCTTCATCGAGATGTACTGCCGCCACAACACCTCGCCGGACGACATCCGGCGGGGGCTGGAGCGCTACCCCGAGGTGGTGTCCGCGTCGACCGTCACCGGCGACGCGGACGCCCTCGTGCAGATCTTCGCCTCCGACATGAGGCACTTCGAGCGGGTCCTGGAACGGATCGCGGGCGAGCCCTTCGTGGAGCGCACCAAGTCCGTGCTCGTCCTCTCCCCGCTGCTGCGCCGCTTCACTTCCGGCGCGCCCGCGTAGCGGGCCCGCTCCGTCCGGTCCGTCCGTCCGGCGCGGTGGACGGCGCGGCGGCGGCGCCGCCGGCCGGGCCCCTGCCGGTCCGGGAGCGGGCGAGCGTGCGGCGCTCCTCCTCGGTCAGGCCGCCCCACACCCCGTACGGCTCCCGCGTGCGCAGGGCGTGGTCCAGGCACGCCGCGCGCACCGGGCATTCGGCGCAGACCCGCTTCGCGGCGGCGTCGCGCTGCTCCCGGTCCTCGCCCCGCTCGTCCGCGGGATGGAAGAACCGGTTCCATCCGAGGTCGCGGCAGGCCGCACGGGTCTGCCACTGCCACTTGTGTCCGGCGGAGCCGGGCAGCCGGTCCACACGGGGCGCGGGGATGCGGGGGGTCGCGGAGGGTGCGGTGGACGTGGTCGCCCTGGAGGCCCTGGGGGTCATGACGGTTCCTTTCGCGCTGGATTCGCCGGCAGGTCTCCTGCGCGTGTGACCGCTCCGCACCGCACCAAACCCCGCCTGCCGCAACCCGGGATCGAGGGACGCGGCCCCAGCCGCCCAGGCGCCCAGCCGCCGGGCCGCCCAGCCCCCAGCCGCCGGGCCGGCAGCCCCGCCGGCCCTACCAGCGCAGGTGCCCCCGGCGGGCCCACTCCCCGGCCAGCAGCCGGTACGAGCGCACCCGGTCGGCGTGCCCGTGCGTGATCGTGGTGATCAGCAGCTCGTCCGCGCCGGTCGCCTCCCACAGCCGTTCCAGCGCGTCGGCCACGGTGGCCGGGGAGCCCGCGAACTGGGTCTCCACCCGGTCCGAGACCAGCTCGTGGTCGGCCGCCGACCAGTCCCGGGTCAGCGCCCGGGCCTCCTCCGGCGAGGGGAAGGGGATCGCCCCGTCGCCCGTCCTGATGCTGTGCACCCAGGGCGCGTACCCGGTGGCCAGTTCCCGGGCCTCGTCGTCGTCCGGAGCCACCACCACGTCGGCGGACACGCTCAGGTACGGCCGGTCCAGCCCGCCCGGCTCCGACGAGGGCTTGAAGGCCGCCCGGTAGGCCTCGGCCGCTTCCAGCACGCTCGCCGGGCTCACGTGGTAGTTCGCCGTGAACCGCAGCCCGCCCGCCCCGGCCGTCTCCGCGCTCACCCCCGCGCTGCTGCCCAGGATCCACACCTGTACGTCGGCGCCCTCCCCGGGTACGGCGTGCCCCTCCACCCCCTCCGGCGAGCGGTACTCCCCGCGCAACAGGGCCAGTACGTCGCCCACTTGCTCGGAGTACTCCTGCGGGGTGGCCCCCGGCAGCTGCAGCAGACGGTGCTGGAGCGCGATGCGCGGGTGATCGCGCAGGTGGGCGAAGGAGAACGGCTTCGGGATGCGCAGCCCGTTCGCCGTCGTGTACGCCACCGGCGGCTCGGCGCCGGGCCGGCGCACGGGCGGACCACCCGCCGAGCGGCCCAGACCGAGGTCGATCCGCCCCGGGTGCACCGCGTCCAGCAGGCCGAACTCCTCGACGGTGGACAGGGCCGTACGGTGCCCGAGCTGGACCGCCCCCGAGCCGATGCGGATCGTGGAGGTGGCCGAGGCGGTCAGAGCCAGCACGACGGCGGGAGAGGTCCCGGCGACCCCCACGTTCAGGTGGTGCTCGGCGAACCAGTAGCGGGTGTACCCGAACCGCTCGGCCTGCCGGGCCAGGTCGACGGTGCCGCGCAGGGCCTCGGCCGCCGTGGAACCGGACGGGATCGGTATGAGGTCGAGGACCCCGAGCGGGATGCCGGGCATGGTGTGCCCCTTTCTCTGTGACGGACTTCGGTCGCGGGCCCGCGGGCGGGCACGCGGTCGTACGGGTGCGGGAGCGGCCGTGGCTGCGGTCGTGGTTGCGGCTTCGACCGCGGGCCGGGGTGCTTCAGCCGCGGACCGGGGCGAGCGCGCGCGGCGCGGCCAGGCCGAGGTGGTCGCGCAGCGTCGGCCCCTCGTACGCGCGGCGGAACACCCCGCGCTCCTGGAGCAGCGGGACCACGGTGTCCGCGAAGGCGTCGAGCCCGCCGGGGGTCAGGTGCGGGACCAGGATGAATCCGTCGGCCGCGTCCGCCTGGACCAGGGCGTCGATGGCCTGGGCGACGGTGAGCGGCGAGCCGACGAAGGACTGCCGGGCGGTCGTCTCGATCACCAGTTCCCGGATCGACAGCTTCTTGGCGGCGGCCAGCTCCCGCCACTCCCGCGCCACGGCCACCGGATCGCGGTTCATGCGCACGCTCGCCCGGCCCAGCGCGATGGTGTTCTCCCCGGGCTCGGGATCGATGTCCGGAAGCGGCCCGTCCGGGTCGTAGGCCGACAGGTCCCGGTTCCAGACGTGCTCCAGGTACTTGATCGCGGTCGCCCCGCTGACCTGCAGGCGCCGCACCTCGTGGGCCAGTTCCCGCGCCTCGGCGTCGGTGTCGCCGAGGACGAAGGTCGCCGCCGGCAGGATCTTCAGCTCGTCGGGGGTGCGCCCGTACCGGGACAGACGCCCCTTGACGTCCGCGTAGAAGGCGCGGCCCTCGTCCAGCGTGCCGTACCGCCCGAAGATGGCGTCCGCGGAGGCCGCCGCGAACTCCCGGCCCTCGTCCGAATCGCCCGCCTGGAAGATCACCGGCCGCCCCTGGGGGCTGCGCGGCACGTTGAAGTGCCCGGAGATGTCGAACTGCTTGCCCCGGTGGGCGAAGGCGCCGGGGCCCGCGTCCCGCAGGAACTCCCCGGAGAGCGGGTCGGCGAGGATCTCGCCGCCGTCCCAGGAGTCGAACAGCTCGTGCGCGGTGTCCAGGAACTCCCGTGCCCGCTCGTAGCGTTCCTCGCGCGGCAGGAAGCCGCCGCGCCGGAAGTTCTCCCCGGTGAAGGCGTCCCAGGAGGTCACCACGTTCCAGGCGGCACGGCCCCCCGACAGGTGGTCGAGGGAGGCGAACTGGCGGGCCACCTCGTACGGTTCGTTGAAGGTGGAGTTGATCGTGCCGGTCAGCCCGAGGTGTTCGGTGACGGCGGCGAGGGCCGCCAGCACGGTGAAGGTGTCCGGGCGGCCCACCACGTCCAAGTCGTAGATCTCACCGCCCTGTTCGCGCAGGCGCAGGCCCTCGGCGAGGAAGAGGAAGTCGAACTTCGCGCGCTCGGCGGTCCGCGCGAAATGGACGAAGGAATCGAAGTCGATCTGGCTCCCGGCGGCCGGGTCGCTCCACACGGTGGTGCTGTTGACCCCGGGGAAGTGTGCTGCGAGGTGGATCTGCTTGAGCGGCTTGCTCATGGCTGCTGTCGGTCCTTCCTGGGGAATCAGGCGGCGGGGGAGGCGGTGGCGGGAGAAGCGGTGGCGGCGACCGCCGCGGCCGGGGCGGCGTAACGGTTCGCGGGGCGTTCGAGCCCCAGCAGGCCGCGGAGCGAGGAGGCCTCGTAGGCCTGCCGGAACACCCCGCGCCGCTGGAGCTCCGGGACCAGGCCGCGGGTGATCGCCGGCAGGTCGTGGGCGAGCACCCCCGGCCGCAGCCGGAAGCCCGTCAGCCCGGCCTCCTGCCCTTCCAGCAGCAGGTCGGCGAGGTGCGCCGGAGTCCCCGCGAAGACGGGGGCGTCACTCGTGTACGCGGACCCGTGCACGGCGTCCAGCCGCTGGAGGCGCCGCTCCGCCGCGGCCGGCTGCTCGTCGAGGAAGACCGTCAGCTCACCGAACAGGTGCGGGGTGCCGGGCAGCGCCGCGACGGCGGTGCGGATCTCGTCGGCGTTGCGCGCCGTCACGTAGCCGATGTCGGCGGACCGGGCGAGGAAGGGGTACGCGGCGGCGTCCGAGGCCAGCGCGCTGACCGGGGGCAGGCCCTGGGGCGGCCGCGGGGTGATGGAGGGGCCCTTCACACTGAAGTGCGGGCCCTCGAAGTCGATGTAGTGCAGCTTGGCGCGGTCGATGAACCGTCCGGTGGCCACGTCGCGGATCTCGGCGTCGTCCTCCCAGCTGTCCCACAGCCGGCGCACCACCTCGACGTGGTCCGCGGCCTCGCCGTACAGCTCGACCTGGTCCAGGACCCCCGCACGGCGCCCGAAGTGGGCCACCTCGTCCGGGCGTTCGGAGATCTGGATGCGCAGCCCGGCGCGCCCGCGGCTCACGTAGTCCAGGGTCGCGAGCGCCTTGGAGACGTGGAAGGGCTCGGTGTGCGTGGCCACCACGCTCGGCACCAGCCCGATGTGCCGGCTCAGCGGCGCCAGCCGGGCCGCGACCAGCACCGCGTCGAGCCGGCCCCGTACCAGGTCGGTGCGGCCGTCGGGCCCCGCCGGATCGGTGGACTGCAGGCTCAGCGAGTCCTCGAAGGTGACGAAGTCCAGCAGCCCGGCCTCCGCCTCGGCGACGAGCGCCGCCCAGTGGCCGGCGGTGAACAGCCGGTCGGCGTCCGCCCCCGGTTCGCGCCAGGCGGCGGGATGCCAGCCCGCTCCGTCGAGGGCCACGGCGAGGTGGAGAGCGGGGCCGGGGGTGGTGGTCGGGGAAGGGTGCACGGGCATGGTGGAACGGCCTCCTGATCGGGCGGCGCGGCGAAGGTGAGGAGCAGACGCGCGGAACGCGGGGTGCGCGGCGCGGGGCGCGGAACGCTGATCAGGAACGACAGAGGGAGCCGGCGACGCGCAGCAGGTCGATGTGCGCGCGGGAGTGCAGCCGCACGGTGCGGCGCGGGGTGAGGGCTTCACCGGCGGTTCGTACGGTCATGCCCAGCCACCCCCTTCACCTCGTGCTCCGGTCGTCCTACCGACGCTAGATCAGGCGGGACCGGGTCACAACGGGTGGAATGTCAATCCGTGTTAATGCTTCGTGTCGGGAGTGCGAAGCCCGATGAAGACCGGCTCGCGGCGCAGCGTGAACCCCATCGAGAGGTACAGCCCGACGGCCGAGGTGTTCTGCGCCGCGGCATGCAGGAACGGGGTGTCCCCGCGCTCCTCCACGGCGGCCGCGACCGCACGGATCAGCCGCCCGGCGAGCCCCTCGCCCCGGTGCTCGGGGTGCGTGCACACCGCGCTGATCTCCGACCAGCCCGGCGGCCGCATCCGCTCGCCCGCCATGGCGACGAGCCGGCCGCCGCGGCGGATCCCGAGGTACGTGCCCAGCTCGACGGTGCGCTCCCCGAACGGGCCGGGCCGCGTCAGCTCGACCAGCTCCAGCATCTCGGGCACGTCGGCGGGCCCCAGGACGACGGCCTCCGGCTCCTCCTTGGCCTCCACCGCGCGGCCGTCGAGCTGCACGCCCGGTATCGACATCACGGTCTCCCAGCCCGCGGGCGGGGTCGGCAGCCCGGTCACCCAGACCTCCCGGCCGGGGCCGGCGAGCTCGGCCAGATCCGCCCAGGCCCGCGGATCCTCCGGGTCGCTGAGCGCGGCGAAGGGGGAAACCCCGGCCGGGTAGCGGGCGGCGAGTCCGGCGGGACCGGGCTCGGCGAAGCTCCGGTGCGGGCCGTCGAGCGCGGCCCAGACGGGATTGTCGAGGACCGCTTCGGGCCGGGACTCACGGGACATGGGCGGAAGCTTCCTTCGATCGGGCGCAGGCACTCGTGCGGGCGGTCTTGACGGCCTCTGGCGGTGCCGTGAGACTGCGAACGCCAGCCTAATGGGGGTCGCGGACAGGAAGGGGGCACGGTGGACATGCTCACCGCACCATCCGCCGCCACCACCCCGCTGCGCCGCTCCTGGCTCACCCGCCGGCTGCACATCGATCTCCTCCGCGTCTGCAGTGCCACGGCCCCGGCCGCCTGAGGCCCGCCGAGCACGCACGCACGTATGCACATAAGCGCGTACATATGCACGTACGCAGACCGAGGAGCACCATGTCCCAGACCCATGTCCAGACGCCTGCCCAGACCGCTGCCCAGACCGCTGTCCAGACCTACGTCCAGGCGGCCGTCCAGCCGGCCCAGCGCCGCGGCGTGCGGGCCGCCGTCCTGCGGGGCCGGATCGGCACCGGCTTCTCGCCCGTACCGCACCGGTACCGGCTCTTCGTCGCCGCCGACGACTGTCCGAGCTGCCTCGGCGTCACCGCCGCCTTCGCCGAACTCGGCCTGCGGGACACCGTGGCCCTGACCGTCCTGCGGCCCGGCTCCGACCCGGCCGGCTCCGACGCGGCCGGATCCGACGCGGCCGCGTACGACGCGCTCCGCCGCGCCTACGAGGCCGCCGGGCACGACCACGACGGCACGCTCACCGTCCCCGCGCTCTGCGACGGCTGGAGCGGCCGGGTCGTCTCCAACCACGCCCCCGACATCCTGGAAGACCTGCGCAGGCTGAGCGTGCACCCGGCCTTCCGCCCGGGCCGGTAGACCCCCCGGGCAGGACCTTCGGACCGTTCGTCCGGCTTTCACGCAACGAATCGCCGCCTTCTCCCGCCGATGCGCAACGAATCGATGCGCGGAGCGCAACGGTCACGCCTTGTCCCGGTCGAACGCACGAACGTACCGTTGAGGGACCCCCACCCCTCCTGCCACAGAGGTACGCCCATGCCCCCGCTGCGCACCGCCCTCCTCCAGAGTTCCGGACGGCTCGGCGACACCGCCGACAACCTGAAGGCGCTCGAAGAGGCCGCGGCACGCGCCGCACAGGCGGGGGCCGGGCTCCTCGTGACCTCGGAGATGTTCCTGACCGGCTACGCGCTGGAGATCGAGGACATCGCCCGGCTCGCCGAACCGGCCGACGGCATGTCCGCCCGCGCCATCGGCGAGATCGCGGGCCGCCACGGGCTGGCCGTGCTCTACGGCTACCCCGAGCGGGACGGCGACGCCGTCTACAACGCGGCGCAGCTCATCGGCCCCGACGGGGAACGGCTCGCGAACTACCGCAAGACCCACCTCTTCGGCTGCTTCGAGCAGGCGGCCTTCACCCCCGGCGACACCCCCGTCGTCCAGGCCGACCTCGGCGGCCTCCGCGTCGGCGTCATGATCTGCTACGACGTCGAGTTCCCCGAGAACGTCCGGGCGCACGCGCTCGCCGGCACCGACCTCCTCCTGGTGCCGACCGCGCAGATGCACCCGTTCCAGTTCGTCGCCGAACAGCTGGTCCCCGTACGGGCCTTCGAGAACCAGATGTACATCGCGTACGTCAACCGCACCGGCCCGGAAGGCGAGTTCGAGTTCGTCGGCCTCAGCTGCCTGGCCAGCCCCGACGGGGTCACCCGGACCCGGGCCGGCCGCGGCGAGGAGCTGGTGTTCGGCGAGGCCGACCCCGAACTGCTCCGCGTCTCGCGCGAGACCAACCCGTACCTGCGCGACCGGCGCCCGGGGCTGTACGCCTCGCTCGTCTGACCGCGGCCGGCGGCGAGCCCGCCGCCCCGCCCCCACCGCTCGCCCTTCCCCCTGCCCCACCCCGCTAGGAGTCGTACCCCATGACGTCCACGGTGCCCACCACCGCCGTCCCGCACAGCGACGGCGCGCTGCCGATCACGATGTTCGGCCCGGACTTCCCCTACGCGTACGACGACTTCCTCGCGCACCCGGCAGGACTCGGGCAGGTACCGGCGACCGAGCACGGCACCGAGGTCGCCGTCATCGGCGGCGGGCTGTCCGGCATCATCTCCGCGTACGAGCTGATGAAGATGGGCCTCAAGCCCGTCATCTACGAGGCCGACCAGATCGGCGGCCGGCTGCGCACCGTCGGCTTCGAGGGCGCGGGCACCGAGGAACTGACCGCGGAGATGGGCGCCATGCGCTTCCCGCCGTCCTCCACGGCCCTCCAGCACTACATCGACCTCGTCGGCCTGGTCACCGAGCCCTTCCCGAACCCGCTCGCCGAGGCCACCCCCTCGACGGTGGTCGACCTCAAGGGCGAGACCCACTACGCCGAGACCATCGCCGACCTCCCGCAGGTCTACCGCGACGTGTCCGCCGCGTGGAACGCCTGCCTGGACGAGGGCGCCGACTTCTCCGACATGAACACCGCGATGCGCGAGCGGGACGTCCCGCGCATCCGGGAGATCTGGGCGAAGCTCGTCGAGAAGCTCGACGACGAGACCTTCTACGGGTTCCTCTGCAAGTCCGAGGCCTTCAAGTCCTTCCGCAAGCGCGAGATCTTCGGCCAGGTCGGCTTCGGCACCGGCGGCTGGGACACCGACTTCCCGAACTCGATCCTCGAGATCCTGCGCGTCGTCTACACCGAGGCGGACGACCACCACCGCGGCATCGTGGGCGGCTCGCAGCAGCTCCCGCTGCGCATGTGGGACCGCGAGCCCGAGAAGATCGTGCACTGGGCCCAGGGCACCTCCCTGTCCTCCCTGCACGGGGGCACCCCGCGCCCGGCGGTCACCCGCCTGCACCGCACGGCGGGCAACCGCATCACGGTCACGGACGCCTCGGGCGACATCCGCACGTACCGCGCCGCGATCTTCACGGCCCAGTCCTGGATGCTGCTCTCCAAGATCGCGTGCGACGACACGCTGTTCCCGATCGACCACTGGACGGCGATCGAGCGCACGCACTACATGGAGTCCTCGAAGCTCTTCATCCCGGTGGACCGGCCCTTCTGGCTGGACAAGGACGAGCAAACGGGCCGCGACGTCATGTCGATGACCCTGACCGACCGCATGACCCGCGGCACCTACCTCCTGGACAACGGCCCCGACAAGCCGGCCGTCATCTGCCTCTCCTACACCTGGTGCGACGACAGCCTGAAGTGGCTGCCGCTGTCCGCGAACGAGCGGATGGAGGTCATGCTGAAGTCCCTCGGCGAGATCTACCCGAAGGTCGACATCCGCCGGCACATCATCGGCAACCCGGTGACCGTGTCCTGGGAGAACGAGCCCTACTTCATGGGTGCGTTCAAGGCCAACCTGCCGGGCCACTACCGCTACCAGCGCCGCCTGTTCACCCACTTCATGCAGGACCGGCTCCCCGAGGACAAGCGCGGCATCTTCCTCGCGGGCGACGACATCTCCTGGACGGCGGGCTGGGCGGAGGGCGCGGTCCAGACGGCCCTCAACGCCGTCTGGGGCGTCATGCACCACCTCGGCGGCTCCACGGACTCCACGAACCCGGGCCCGGGCGACGTCTACGACGAGATAGCCCCGGTCGAACTCCCCGAGGACTGATTTCCTCACGCACCACTCGCACCACTCGGCCCTGGCGGGCCTCCCGGGCTTCGCGGCGCTGCGCCGGACTCCGTCCGGCGGGGGCGCGTCGGTGTGGCGGCTCCGGCCGCCCGGGGCTGATGTGGGTGGGCGGGCCCTGCGGGGCGGGGTCCCCTACCCGCCCTTCGCCCGTTCCCCGGGGCTCCGCCCCGGACCCCGCTCCGCGGGCGATCTCAGCCCCTCCGGCGTTTGAGGAGCGGGGGTCCGGGGGCCGGCCCCCGGGGAACGGTGGAAGGGCGGGTAGGGGACTTCGCCCCGCAGGGTACGGTGATCAGCCCGTCGGGGTCAGGAGGCAGCGGCCGACCAGGCCGACGCCCGCGTCGAGGGACTCGGTGAACTCCTCCGCCAGGTCGGGGGAGCGCCGCAGCGACCAGAGCAGACGGGCCGACGCCCAGGCCCCCGCACGGGCCCGCTCCAGGCTCCACGCGCCGAGCAAGTGCGTCAGCGGGTCCGCGACCTCCAGCAGGTCCGGGCCCGGCATCAGGTCCTCCCGGATGTGCTCCTCCAGGGAGACCAGGGTGTCGCCGACCCGGTCGAAGTCCGCTTCGAGCGCCGCCGGTTCGCAGTCGAGCGAACGGCAGGTGGCGACCACCGCCAGCGCCAGGTCGTGGCCGATGTGCGCGTTGATCCCGGCCAGCGCGTGCTGGAGCGGCCGGATCCCGGGGTGGCGGCGGTACTGGAGCAGCGGCCGCCAGCAGGCCGGGGCCCGGTCGGCCTCCACCGCCGTCAGATAGCGCTCCGCGAAGCGGACGCTGAGGGCCTCCGCCCGGCGGGGCGAGGGGAACGCGCCGTGGGCGATCCCCTCGTGCAGGGACTGCGTCACCGTGAGGTACACCCGGTTGAAGACGGCGACGCCGTCCCGCTCGGGGAGCCGCTCGTCCAGGGCGCGCATCCGCGCCAGCACCGCTTCCATGGGGACCATGGGACGCAGCGTCGCATCCGCGGGCCGCGATCAGGGGAACTTGGCCGTACGCTTCGCCGGTTCGGGCGAAACTCCGTCAACCCCGCTTGTCCCCGGGGTCCGCGGAAGCGTCCCCCGCGCCCCCCGCGCCGCCCTCGGCCCCCGCCGTCTCGTCGTACGCCGAGGTCCCCGAGTCCAGCAGCGGTTCCTGCTGCTTCAGGTGCGCCGGGGCGAAGTACCGCAGGGCGTGGTAGCCCGTGATCACGACGATCGTGCCGAGCGCGATCCCGCCCAGCTCGAAGCTGTCGGTGATGTGCAGCTGGACCCCGCCCACGCCGATGATGATGCCCGCCGCGGCCGGCACCAGGTTCAGCGGATTGCGCAGGTCGACCCGGCCGTTGATCCAGATCTGCGCGCCGAGCAGGCCGATCATGCCGTACAGGATCACGGTGATCCCGCCCAGCACCCCGCCGGGGATCGCGGCGACGACCGCGCCGAACTTGGGGCACAGGCCGAAGAGGAGGGCGAAACCGGCCGCGGCCCAGTAGGCCGCCGTGGAGTAGACGCGGGTGGCGGCCATGACGCCGATGTTCTCGGAGTAGGTGGTGTTCGGCGGGCCGCCCACCGCCGTGGACAGCATCGAGGCGGCGCCGTCGGCCGCGATGGCCGTGCCGAGCTTGTCGTCGAGGGAGTCGCCGGTCATCTCGCCGACGGCCTTGATGTGTCCGGCGTTCTCCGCGATCAGCGCGATGACCACCGGCAGCGCGATCAGGATCGCCGACCACTCGAAGGCGGGCGCGTGGAAGGTGGGCAGCCCGACCCAGTCGGCCCTGGCCACGCCCGACAGGTCCAGCCGCCAGTGGTCCACGGCGTCCGGCCCGCCCACCGTCGAGTGGATCTTGCCGAAGACGAGGTCGAGGATCCAGGAGAGGGCGTACCCGAAGACCAGGCCGAGGAAGATCGCGATCCGCGACCAGAAGCCGCGCAGGCAGACCACGGCCAGCCCGGTGAAGGCCATCGTCAGCAGGGCCGTCCACTGGTCCTGCGGCCAGTACGTGGACGCCGTCACCGGCGCCAGGTTGAAGCCGATCAGCATCACGACCGCGCCCGTCACCACCGGCGGCATCGCCGCGTGGATGATCCGGGCCCCGAACCGCTGGACCGCCAGCCCCGCCAGGAACAGTGCCGCGCCGACCACGAAGACCGCGCCCGTGACGACCGCGCTGTCCCCGCCGCCCGCCCGGATCGCCGCCGCGACCCCCACGAAGGAGAGGGAGCAGCCCAGGTACGAGGGGACCCGGCCGCGGGTCGCCAGCAGGAAGATGACGGTGGCGACACCGGACATCATGATCGCGAGGTTCGGGTCCAGCCCCATCAGGACCGGCGCCACGAAGCTGGCTCCGAACATCGCCACGACGTGCTGGGCACCGAGCCCGGCGGTCCGCGGCCACGACAGCCGCTCGTCCGGCCGCACCACCGCGCCGGGGGCGGGGGTGCGCCCGTCTCCGTGCAGGGTCCAGCGCACGCCGAGGCCCATGTTCCACCGCTTTTCGTTCGTTCTGCGTTCTGCGTTCGCCGTCGCTCGCCGAGAGCGTGGCCACGCTACGAGGACGTAGGTGGCCAGGCGACATATTACGGCCGGATAGGTGCAGGTTCGTCCCGGTTGACGGCCGGGACCTGTGCCGCCGCCGGCCGCTGCCGCAGTACGGCCGCCCCCACGATCAGCGCGAACGACAGCAGCGTGACCAGCCCGAACGACACCACGAGCGAGGTCGCGTCGGCCACCGCGCCGATGGCCGACGGGGCGATCAGCCCCGAGGTGTACGTGATCGTCGCGACACCGGCGATGGCCTGCGCCGGGGCCGGACCGCTGCGCGCGGCCGCCGCGAAGGCGAGCGGGACCACCACGGCGATGCCGAGCCCGATCAGGCCGAACCCGGCCAGGGCCGCGGCCGGCTGGTGGACCGTGACCACGAGCAGCCCGCCCGCGGTGGCCAGGGCGCCGCCCGCGCGGACCGTGCGGACGGGCCCGAACCGGTCCACGACCTTGTCCCCGGCCAGCCGGGCCAGCGCCATCGTCAGCGCGAAGGCGGTCGTCGACGCGGCGGCGAGACCGGCGTCCGTGTGCAGCACGTCCCTCAGGTACACCGCGGACCAGTCCAGGCTCGCGCCCTCCGCGAAGACCGCGCAGAAACCGATCGCGCCGATGAACAGCGCGGACTTCGGCGGCAGCGCGAAGTGCGGCGGCGCCTCCTCCCCGCCGGTGTCGGTGCGCAGGTCCAGGACGCCCCGTACGGCGATCAGCCCGGCCAGCGTCAGGGCGAGCGCGGCGATCAGGTGGTGCAGGCGGGCATCGGCGCCGGCGTGCGCGGCGACCGTGCCGGCGGCCGAGCCGATCAGGGCGCCCACGCTCCACATGCCGTGCAGCGAGGACATGATCGAGCGCCCCAGCCGGTTCTCGGTCTCCACGCCCAGCGCGTTCATCGCCACGTCGGACATGCCGGCGGTGGCCCCGTAGACGAAGAGCACGAAGCAGAGCGTCCACAGGTTCGGGGCGAGGCTCGGGAGGATCAGGGCGAGCGTCCACAGGCTCAGCAGCATCCGCAGGGCGGTGCGCGCGCCGAAGCGGTGGTTGATGCGGCCGGCCAGCGGCATCGTGAGCGCCGCGCCGAGCGCGGGGAAGGCGAGGGCCAGGCCCAGGGTGCCCGCGCTGAGCTGCGCGTGCTCCTGGATCCATGGGATGCGGGTCGCGAAGGAGCCGGTCACCGCGCCGTGTGCGCAGAAGACGCCGGCGATGGCGAAGCGGGCATGGCGCAGTCGCGCCGGGCTGAGGTCGGTTTCCCCGGTCATGACACGTAAACTATCAGGGACCCTGCCTGATAGTTAGCCCCCGGAACTCCTAGGATGGGCTCCGTGACTCCTGCCAAGGCCCTGACCGCCGCCACCGCCTCCACCCGCGCCGCGTCCCCCGCTCCGTCCCCCGCGTCGCCGAGCACGGCCCGTGCCATCAACGACAGGCTCGCCCTCGAACTCCTCCAGGAGGAGGGCCCCCTGACGGCGCCCCAGCTGAAGGAGCTGACCGGTCTGTCCCGGCCCTCCGTCGCCGACCTGGTGGAACGGCTCACCGGGGCCGGACTGATCGAGGTCGTCGGGGAGTCCGGCGAACAGCGCCGCGGACCCAACGCCAAGCTCTACGGGATCGTCGCGGGGCGGGCCCACCTCGCCGCGCTCGACGTACGGACGGACAGCGCCACGGCGGTCGTCGCCGACCTCCTCGGGCGGCCCCTGGCGCAGGCGGCCCTGCCCGTGGACGCCGTGGACGAGGCGGTGGACCGGCTGGAGGAGCTCGTCCGCGAGGCCGGCGCCGACCGGCTCCACACGGTGGTGATCGGAGCACCGGGACTGGTGGCCCCCGGCTCCGGGGAACTCCGCGACACCGCCGGGCTGCCCGCCTGGCACCGGGACCTGGTCGCGGCGGTGCAGCGGCGGCTGCCGGCGGTGGTCGTGGTGGAGAACGAGACCAACCTGGCGGCCCTGGCCGAACAGCGCGTCGGAGCGGCCCGGGACCTCGACTCCTTCGTGCTGCTCTGGCTCGGCGAAGGGGTCGGCGCCGCCGTGGTCCTGGACGGGCGGCTGCGCCGGGGCGCCTCCGGCGGAGCGGGGGAGATCGGCTTCCTGCCGGTGCCCGGGACGGGCGGCCTCCCGTCGGCCACGAACTGCGACGGCGGCTTCCACGAGCTGGCCGGCCGGGCCGGGGTGGCCGCGCTCGCCGCGGCCCACGGCTACGACGGGCCGGTCGAGGAGGCCGTCGCGGGCGCGGCCGGACCGGAGTTCCTCGAGGCCCTGGCCGAACGGCTCGCCCTGGGGGCGGCGGCCGTCGCGGCGATCCTGGACCCCGGCTGCGTCGTGCTCGGCGGGGAACTCGGCCGCGCGGGCGGACCCGCCCTGGCGGCCCGGGTCGCCCGCCGGCTCACCGCCCTGAGCCCGGTCCCGACCGAGGTCCGCGCCGGGGCGCTCGGCGACACGGCGGTGCTCACGGGCGCGCGGCTCGCCGCCCGCGAGTCGGCGCAGTCCGTCCTCTTCACGGCCTGAGGCGCCGGGGCCACGGCCGCAGGCGCCGGGTCCCGCCCGGCCCCGGCCGGCGGGCCGCCCTCAGCCGGCGGGCCGCCCAGCCGCCCCCTCAGCCGCCTCCTCAGCCGGCCAGGAACTGCGCGAAGGTCTTCTTGCCCACCGCGTGCGCGGGAGCCAGGTTGCCGCCCCGCACGAACCCGGCGTACGCCTTGCCGGCCAGGGGGAGCGGCACCACGCGCCGCCGGATGCCCCGCGCGGCCAGGTACATGCGGCCCAGCTCCGTCAGCGCGTGCGTCTCGGGGCCGCCCATGTCCGGGACCCGGCCCGCCGGCTCCGGTACGGCCAGCTCCGCGAGCCGCTCGGCGACCTCCTCGGCGGCGATCGGCTGCACCCGGACCCCCTTCGGCAGCAGGACCACCGGCAGCTTCGCCGCCGTGCCGGAGACCCGGGCCACCAGATCGTGGAACTGCGTGGTCCGCAGGATCGTCACGCCGAGCCCGGAGGACTCCAGCAAGCGCTCCACCGCCAGCTTGCTCCGGTAGTAGCCGAGGGGGACCCGGTCCACCCCCACGATCGAGATGTAGACGATGTTCCGGACCGTCCCGGCCCGCCGGGCCGCCTCGATCAGGTGCCCGGCGGCCACCTCGTCGCCGCCGCGGGTCGCGGTCGCGCAGTGCACGACCACCTCGGCGCCCGCCGTCGCCGCGTCGAGGCCGGCGCCGTCCAGCAGGTCCACCGGGTACACGGGCGCGTGCCGGCTGAGCACGCGGACGTCCTCGTGGCCCGCCTCCCGCAGCCGGGCGGCGACCAGCGCCCCCAGGTTCCCCGTACCTCCCGTGACCAGGATGCCGCCCATGGTGTCCGCTCCCTTCCCAGGTCGGCGCGCCCCCGTGCGAGCCCGCCACCTGGGGACCGTACAGCCCCCGCGGTCAAGGAAGTTGGCGGACCCGGCGAGATCGCCGAGCGGTCCGGGGAACGCGAGGACCCGGTGGCCGCCGGGCCACCGGGTCCTCACGTTCCTTCACCTACGCGGTCACCGCGCGGGCTGTCAGCAGGCGCCCTGGTCCTTCCAGACGCCCCACTCGCCCGTGGTGCCGGGCGTCTCGTTCTGCGTCCACCACTGGGCCTTCCAGTTGTGGCCCTGGTGCGAGACGACGCTTCCGCCCGTGTACACGTTGCCGGCGACGTACGCCGGGTTGGTGCAGGTACCGCCCGGAGGCGTGGTCGGAGGCGTGGTCGGCGGGGTGGTCGGGGGAGTCGTCGGCGGGGTGGTGGGCGGCGTGGTGGGCGGGGTGGTCGGCGGGGTCGTGGGCGGCGTGGTGCTGCCCGGCTGGACCACCGTGGTGCCGCGCGCCAGGTCACCGGCGAGGGCGTACGTGGTGCCGGAGATGTTCACCGTCCAGTTGGAGGGCGTGGACACCGGCAGGTAGTAGTTGAAGGCCAGGTCGACCGAGGCGCCGGGGGCGAGCGTCTGCCACGCCGGGAGCTTCAGCGAGACCCGGTGGAAGTCGCCCTTCAGACCGCCCACGTTGCTGCCGGTGTGGTCGCTCTTGATCACCTTGGTGCCGAAGCCCGACTGGTCGGAGGCGTTGGCCGGAGCCGCCGTCGAGTAGTCGAACTGGAACTCCGTGCCGCCCGGAAGCGTCGCGTTCGTGTTGTTCGTGATCTTGAGCTTCGGGGTGATCGGGTAGTTGGAGTCGCCGAGCTTGAACTCGTTGAACTCCGTCTTGATGTCCACGGCCTGCGTCGGCAGCGCGGTGTTGGACTTCTTGGCGCCGTACGGGGAGGCCGCCTTGAACTTGTCGTACATCACGGAGGTCAGCGTGTCGCCGATCTCGTACTGGCCCTTCGCGGCGTTCCAGCCGTAGTCGCCGGCCATCTCCCAGACCATCGTGCCGCCGATGCCGCGGTTGACCACGTAGTCGGCCTTGGCCGCCACCGACTGCTCGTCCTCCGTGGAGAGGAAGACCTTCTTCTGCGCGTTCCACAGCCACGGGGCGACCAGGTTCGCGTCGTACTTGCGGACGTAGGTGCCGGTCAGCGTGGTGTTCGCCGGGAAGCCGTACTTGGTGACGTAGTCGCCGACGATCCCCTTCTCGAGGTTCTTGGCGTGCCACATCGGGTTGGAACCGGCGGGGGACTCGACCCCGTTGGTGTCCTTGTCGTGCCACAGGTTGTCGATGCCGACCGCGCCGTCACCGCACTTGGTCAGACCCGCGCCGGCCGGGCAGGTGGTCGCGGAGGCCTTGCCCCACAGGCCGTCGGTGCCGCCCTGGACGTTCTTGAAGCCGCGGGTGTAGTAGGGCAGGCCGATGTTGATGCGGCCCGCCGGCATGGAGCCGCGGAAGTAGTGGTAGGCCCAGTCGGTGTTGAGGTAGCCGATGCCGCCGTACTGGGAGCTGCCGTAGACGTTGGCGGCCGCCAGTTCGGCGTCCTTGCCGTCGTCGAAGAGCGAGGCGTTGGGACCGACGTACTCGTTCCAGGCGCCGTGCAGGTCGTAGGACATGATGTTGACGTAGTCCAGATACTTCTGCATCTGGAAGGTCTCCATGCCGCGCAGCAGGTAGCCGGAGGAGGGGGCGGCGACGGTCAGCAGGTAGTGCTTGCCGTCGGCGGCGCCGGCCCGGTCGAGCTTCTCGCGCAGGGCCTTCATCAGGGCGTCGTAGCCCTGGACCAGTCCGGCCCGGCGGGCGTTGGAGAGCTGCCAGTCGAGTGGGTTGCCCGCGTCCTTCATGGTGGTCGGGTACTCGTAGTCGATGTCGACGCCGTTGAACCCGTACTTGCGGATGAACTCGACCGAGGAGTCCGCGAAGGTGTTGATGCCGGCCTGGTTGACCGAGCCGTCGGCGTTGGTGGCCATCGAGTAGAAGCCGCCCGACGCGACGCGGTTGCCGTCGTCGCCGAAGTAGCCGCCGGTCTCCGCCCAGCCGCCGACCGAGATCAGCGTCTTGACGTTCGGGTACTGCTTCTTGAATTTGTTCAGAAGGTTGAAATTGCCCTTGTAAGGGAGGGCGGGGTCCATCTCGGCACCCGCGACGCCCGGCCAGGTCATCCCGGTGGCGGAGTTGTTCGCGTTGTCGTTGCCGACCGAGATCTTGTTGTTGCCGTCGACGTGGGCGAAGGCGTAGTTCAGGTGGGTGACCTTGGACCACGGGATGTTGTTGGGCAGGTAGGCGGGGGTGCCGTCCTTGCCCGTGCGCCAGCCCGTGAAGTAGCCGATGACGCGGCGCTGGTGGTCGGCGCCCATCTTCTCGCGGCCCTCGGTGTCGTAGACCGAGCAGTACGGGACGTCCACACCCGCGGTCTTGTACAGACCGTCGGGGCGACAGGACTCGTTGTCGGCGGCGTGCGAGACGCCCGCCGAGAGCCCCGCGACCAGCAGACCGGCGATTGCGGCGCCGGACGTCAGGAGCATGGCCCGCGTCTTGGTGGGGGACAGCATTGTGCCTCCTGGGGAGGGGAGGATGGCAGGACACAACAGGCTGAAACGTGGTGCGTGTTGGCCCGTGACGTGCGCACATCTGACGGGCTGTCTCCCGGGGAAGATGAAGGGAACGTTAAGAGGACTAGACCAACCCGTCAATAGGTCTGGACCAAAGTGCGCGATCCGGCAAGGCCCGGCGCGGGTTCCGTCAAAGGGATCGCCCAGGGGATCTTCCGGACATGTGCGGGGGGAGCGGATTCG
This sequence comes from Streptomyces sp. NPDC002104, assembly GCF_053593795.1. Lineage (NCBI taxonomy): Bacteria > Bacillati > Actinomycetota > Actinomycetes > Kitasatosporales > Streptomycetaceae > Streptomyces > Streptomyces sp. NPDC002104. Next base: position 72,431 of record NZ_JBSFDF010000027.1, read on the forward strand.
GTCGAATGGCGCAATCGGCGCGCCCGCGGGTGACCGCATGTGTGACCCAGGCCACATTGACTCACCCGCATGGCCGCCGATCACCCGTGGCACACTGGCTTCAGTACCAGTAGCAGCGCACTCCGGGGTCGGTGCAATTCCGAACCGGCGGTTATAGTCCGCGACCCGTCCGCAGCCAGCGGCCGGTTGACCAGGTGAAATTCCTGGACCGACGGTTAAAGTCCGGATGGGAGGCAGTGCGCGGCGGGCCAGTCACCGGTACGCCGCCGTCGGCGGTCCACCGGCACATCCCTCGGGACGTGCCGTCGAGCGGACCGTGTTTCCGGCCTCGGCGTCCCCGCGTGTGCTACCCGCTTCATCTGTCGTATCCCGACAGGCCCCGGAGTCCGTGCCCGATGAGGCAGGAGGACCCGGTGGCGACACACGCCGCGCACGCAAGCCCCGACGCGGGCACCCGCGCCATGCGCCGAGCCATCGAGCTCGCCGCCCGCGGACTCGGCTCCACCAGCCCCAACCCCGTCGTCGGCTGCGTCATCACCGACGCCTCGGGCACCGTCGTGGGCGAAGGCTGGCACGAGCGGGCCGGCGGCCCGCACGCCGAGATCCACGCCCTCGGCGCCGCCGGCCCGGCGGCCCGCGGCGGCACCGCCTACGTCACCCTCGAACCCTGCAACCACACCGGCCGTACGGGACCCTGCGCACAGGCCCTCATCGCCGCCGGGATCACCCGCGTGGTCTACGCCGTCTCCGACCCGAACCCGCAGGCCAGCGGCGGCGGCGCCACCCTGCGCGCCGCCGGCGTCGACACCGAGGCCGGGCTCCTCGCCGAGGAGGCCGAAGCGGGCAACGCCGCCTGGCTGACCTCCGTACGCCTGGGCCGCCCGTACATCCTGTGGAAGTACGCCGCGACCCTCGACGGCCGCATCGCCGCCGCCGACGGCACCAGCCGCTGGATCAGCTCCCCCGAGTCCCGCGCCGACGTCCACCGGCTGCGCGCCGAGTCCGACGCCGTCGTCGTGGGCTCCGGCACCCTGCGCGCCGACGACCCCCACCTCGCGGTACGGGGGATCGACGGGTTCACCGCCGCCGACCAGCCCCTGCGCGTGGTCCTGGACACCCACGCCACCATCCGGCCCACCGCCCGGGTCCTGGACGAGGCCGCGCCCACCCTGATCGCCGTCGCCGAGGATGCCGATACCCGCCACCTCGCCGGAGTGGAGCTGGCCCGGCTCCCGTACGACAAGTACGGGATCTCCGTGGACGCCCTGCTGCGCGAGCTGCACGGGCGCGGCATCCGCTCCGTCCTCCTCGAAGGCGGCCCCACCCTGGCCGGCGCCTTCGTCGCCGCCGGGGCCGTCGACAAGGTCGTCGGCTACCTCGCCCCCGTCCTCCTCGGTGCGGGCCCGCTCGCCCTCGCCGACGCCGGCATCGGCACCCTCGCCGACGCGCTCCGGCTCCGGATCACCGAAACCGTCCGCATCGGCGCGGACATCCGCGTCACCGCCGTCCCCGCGCCGGCCCCCTCCGCCCCCACTGCCCTCACAGCCCTCAAGGAGCACTGAGTGTTCACCGGAATCGTCGAAGAACTGGGCGAGGTCGTCGCCGTCGAGCAGCTCGCCGAAGCCTCCCGCTTCCGCCTGCGCGGCCCGGTCGTCACCGAGGACGCCAAGCACGGGGACTCCATCGCCGTGAACGGCGTCTGCCTGACGGTCGTGGAGACCGGTGACGGAGAGTTCACCGCCGACGTCATGCAGGAGACCCTCAACCGCTCCAGCCTCGGCGCCCTCACCCAGGGCTCCCGGGTCAACCTGGAGCGCCCGATGGCGCTCGGCGGACGGCTCGGCGGCCACCTGGTGCAGGGGCACGTGGACGGCACCGGCACGATCCTCGACCGGACCCCCTCCGAGCACTGGGAGATCGTCAAGGTCGCCCTCCCGGAGAACCTCTCCCGCTACGTGGTCGAGAAGGGCTCCATCACGGTCGACGGCGTCAGCCTCACCGTGGTCGAGGCAGCGGCCGACTGGTTCACCATCAGCCTGATCCCCACCACCCTCGCGCTGACCACCCTGGGCATCAAGAAGCCCGGCGACCCGGTCAACCTCGAGGTCGACGTCCTGGCGAAGTACGTGGAGCGGCTGCTCGGCGCGAACGGCGGGCAGGGGGAGACGGCACGATGAGCGCCCTGAACTGGCTGAACTCGGAGGCGTTCACCGCCTTCGACCAGCACATCAAGTGGTCCGACATGATCGGCAACACGATCGGTCTGATCGCCCTCGCCCTCGGCTGGCGGCGCTCCATATGGACCTGGCCCGCCCAGTTCCTCTCCGGCGTGATCCTCTTCGTGGCCTTCGCGGCCGGCCACCTGTCCGGCAGCGCCGGCAAGCAGGTCGTCGTCATGCTCGTCGCTGCGTGGGGCTACGCCCAGTGGAACCGGGGCCGGCAGCAGGCCCAGGACGGCGGGCTCGCCGTCCGCTTCGCCACCTGGCGCGAACGCGGTGTCCTGGTGGCCGCGGCCGCCGTCGGCACCGTCGCCGTCGCGCTCCTCTTCACCGCCTACCCGGCCCTGTCCTGGGACCCCTGGCCCGACGCCTACATCTTCGTCGGCACGGTCGTCGCCATGTACGCCCAGTCGCGCGGCATGGTCGAGTTCTGGTTCGCCTGGCTCCTGGTCGACCTGGTGGGCGTGCCCCTGAACTTCGCCAACGGCTACGCGTTCTCCGGCTTCGTCTACGTCATCTACGGCGCGCTCGTCCTGTGGGGCATGCGCGACTGGTGGCTCCGCTCCCGCACCACCACCGCCCCGGCTCTGGAAGGAGCAACGGCATGACCTCGAACCCGAACCCCGTCCTGAAGCCCGTGCCCGACGTCGAGCTGGAGACGTTCCGGCTCGACCCCGTCGAGCAGGCCATCCGCGACATCGCGGCCGGCCGGCCGGTGGTCGTCGTCGACGACGAGGACCGCGAGAACGAGGGCGACCTGGTCATCGCGGCCGAGAAGGCCACCCCCGAGATCATCGCGTTCATGATGAGCGAGTGCCGCGGCCTGATCTGCGCCCCGCTGGAGGGCGACGAGCTGGAGCGGCTCGAACTCCCGCAGATGGTCCAGCACAACACCGAGTCGATGCAGACCGCCTTCACCGTCTCCGTCGACGCGAGCGGCGCCCACGGCGTCACCACCGGCATCTCGGCCGCCGACCGCGCCACCACCCTGCGCCTCCTGGCCGACGGGGTCTCGGGCCCCGAGGACTTCGTCCGCCCCGGACACGTGTTCCCGCTGCGCGCCAAGCCCGGCGGCGTCCTGGTCCGCAACGGCCACACCGAGGCCGCCGTCGACCTCGCCCGCCTCGCGGGCCTGCGCCCGGCCGGCGCCATCGTGGAGATCGCCGGCGAGGACGGCGTCATGCTGCGGCTGCCCGAGCTGATCCCCTTCGCCCGCAAGCACGGGCTGACGATCATCTCCATCGAGGACCTGATCGCCTACCGCCGCTCCGCCGAGCCGACCGTGCGCCGCGAGGCCCAGGTCAGCCTGCCGACCGCCTTCGGTCACTTCACCGCGTACGGGTTCCGCTCCACCGTCGACGGCGTCGAGCACGTCGCCCTCGTCCACGGCGAGATCGGCGACGGCGAGGACGTCCTGGTCCGGATGCACTCCGAATGCCTGACCGGGGACATCTTCCAGTCGCAGCGCTGCGACTGCGGCCCCCAGCTGCACACCGCCATGGAGCGGGTCCAGGCCGCCGGCCGCGGTGTCATCGTCTACCTGCGCGGGCACGAGGGCCGCGGCATCGGACTGCTGTCCAAGCTGCGCGCCTACGAGCTCCAGGAGCGCGGCCGCGACACCCTCGACGCCAACCTGGAACTGGGCCTGCCCGCCGACGCCCGCGACTACGGGGCCGGCGCGCAGATGCTCGCCGACCTCGGCGTCCACAGCGTCCGGCTGCTGACCAACAACCCCGAGAAGTCGGCGGCCCTCATCAGCCACGGCATCAAGGTTTCCGACCGGGAGCCGATGCCCATGGAGGCGGGTGAGCACAACCTGCGCTACCTGCGCACCAAGCGGGACCGGATGGGCCACGACCTGCCCTGGCTGGAAGGGGCCCCGCCCACGTCGGCCTGCGGCAACCAGTAGCACCACCCGGCGGCACCACCCCGAGCACCACCCCACGCACCACTCATCACCCATCACCATCACCCATCACGAATCGCAACGAGGAGCAGAGCTGTGAGCGGCAAGGGCGCACCCGAACTGAGCGTGAAGAACTGCGGAGACCTGCGCGTCGCAGTGATCGCGGCCCAGTGGCACGAGAAGGTCATGGACGGCCTGGTGGACGGCGCCCTGCGGGCCCTGCACGAGCTGGGCATCGACGAGCCCACCCTGCTGCGCGTCCCGGGCAGCTTCGAGCTCCCGGTCGTGGCGAAGGTACTCGCCGGCCGCGGTTACGATGCCATCGTCGCCCTCGGCGTGGTCATCCGCGGCGGCACCCCGCACTTCGACTACGTCTGCCAGGGCGTCACCCAGGGCCTGGTCCAGGTGTCGATCGACACCGGAGTCCCCGTCGGCTTCGGCGTACTGACCTGCGACAACGACGAGCAGGCGCTGGACCGCGCCGGACTCGAAGGGTCGAACGAGGACAAGGGGCACGAAGCGGTCACCGCCGCCGTCTCCACGGCCATGACCCTGCGCAGCGTCAGCGAACCCTGGCGCCAGTCCAAGGGGTGAACCCCGGCACGGGGGCACCGGGGTGAGCCCGTACCCTAGGGACATCATGGCGAACACACCCTCCAAGAGTTTCGAAGAGCTCTTCACCGAGCTCCAGCTCAAGGCCGCCAACGGCGACCCCAGCACCTCCCGTACCGCCGAGCTGGTCGGCAAGGGCGTCCATGCCATCGGCAAGAAGGTCGTCGAGGAGGCCGCCGAGGTCTGGATGGCCGCCGAGTACGAGAGCAAGGAAGCCGCCGCCGAGGAAATCTCCCAGCTGCTCTACCACGTCCAGGTGATGATGGTGGCGCGCGGGATCTCCCTCGACGACGTCTACGCGCACCTCTAGGCCGCGGTCCCCGGACCCCAGCAGTTCAGCGCGGGCCCCGGCACACCCTGCCGGGGCGTCCGCGCGCCCGCTACCCGCACACCAGCACATCCCTTTCGCACCTACGCACCAAAGGAAGCCCCATGCTGCGCATCGCCGTCCCCAACAAGGGTTCTCTCTCCGGACCGGCGTCGGCGATGCTCCATGAGGCCGGCTACCGGATGCGCAAGGAGTCCAAGGAGCTCGTGGTCGTCGACCCCGAGAACGAGGTGGAGTTCTTCTACCTCCGCCCCAAGGACATCGCGATCTACGTGTCCTCCGGCAAGCTCGACATCGGCATCACCGGCCGCGACCTGCTGCTCGACTCCGGCGCCAGCGCCGAGGAGATCCTGCCGCTGAACTTCGGCCGCTCCACCTTCCGCTACGCCACCATCCCGGGCACCGCGAAGGGCCCCGAGGACTTCCACGGGATGACCATCGCGACCTCGTACGAGGGAATCGTCGCGAAGCACCTCGCGGACCAGGGCATCGAGGCCTCCGTCGTCCACCTCGACGGCGCGGTCGAGACCGCCATCCAGCTCGGCGTCGCCCAGATCATCGCCGACGTCGTCGAGACCGGCACCAGCCTGCGCAACGCCGGCCTGGAGATCATCGGCGAGCCGATCATGACCTCCGAGGCCGTCGTCATCCGCGGCAACGGCACCGACCCCGAGGACCCGCGCGCGCAGCAGTTCCTGCGCCGCCTCCAGGGCGTCCTGGTCGCCCGCAGCTACGTGATGATGGACTACGACTGCCGCGCCGAGCACCTGGAGCGCGCGGTCGCCCTCACCCCGGGCCTGGAGTCGCCGACCGTCTCCCCGCTGCACAACGAGGGCTGGGTCGCCGTCCGTGCCATGGTCCCCGCCAAGGAGGCCCAGCGGATCATGGACGACCTGTACGAGCTCGGCGCGCGCGCGATCCTCACCACCTCGATCCACGCCTGCCGCCTCTGACGGTCCGCCGGCGTTCCGCCGCGCACACCCGTCTCCATCCGGCACCACCCCGAAGGCACCTGACGCACATGGCCGACGCCACCGCCCAGCCCGTACCGCCCGCCCTGCCGGTCACCTTCCGGCCGACCCGGACCCGGGCCGTCCTGCTGGGCGTGGGCGCCGCCATGTTCGTCACGATCACGGCGATCGCCCTGATCCTCGAAACCCTGCACCCCGGTGAGCGGATCGCCTTCGTCTTCACCGCGGCCCTGCTCTCCTCCGTCCTCGTCCTGCTCAGCCGCCCCAAGGTGGTCGCCGACGAGACCGGGGTCACGGTGGTGAACCTCACGACCACCCGCCGCCTGGAGTGGGCGCAGATCCTGCGCGTCAACCTCCGCCCCGGCGACGCCTGGGTGTTCCTCGACCTGAACGACGGCACCAGCCTGCCCGCCCTCGGCATCCAGCCGGGGGTCGCCAAGGCCCAGGCGATCGCCGACGCCCGCGCCCTGCGCGCCCTGGCCGAAGCCCGCGGAACCGGCTCAAAGAACGACTGAGCCCGGCCCACCTCGTCGCTGCGTCCCATTGCGGCGGCGATCTCAATGACTAACCTGGTGTGGGGGCGCGACCGTGCGCCCTCCCACCGGCCCCGGGACCCCGAGGCCCGTGGGCACCTGCGACTCGAGGAGTGACTCCCTCCAGCAATGGACGGATCGTCCGGTAGTACACGCGCCGCCCTCCCCACGGAGGCGGCGGCATGACCATCCCGCTACTTCTGCTCGTGGCGGCATTCGCCCTGATCCTCGCCAACGGTTTCTTCGTGGCGGCCGAATTCGGCCTCGTCACCGTCGAGAGACCCGAGGCCGAACGCGCCGCGGCCGAGGGCGACCGCCGTGCCCGCACGGTCGTCGCAGCCCTGCGAGAGCTGTCCTTCCAGCTCTCCGGCACCCAGCTCGGCATCACCATCACCTCCCTCGTGGTCGGCATGCTCGCCGAGCCCGCCCTCGCCGCCCTGCTGGCCGGACCGCTCGAAGCGACCGGCCTCCCCAAGGGCGCCGTACCCGGCGTGGCCGTCGTCATCGGCATGCTGCTCGCCTCCGCCGTCCAGATGGTCGTCGGCGAGCTCGTCCCGAAGAACTGGGCCGTCTCCCGGCCGCTCCAGGTGGCCCGTTTCGTGGCCGGCCCGCAGCACGTCTTCTCCCGGGTGTTCCGGCCGGTCATCGCCGGCCTGAACGCCGTCGCCAACCGGCTCGTCCGGGCGCTCGGCGTGGAGCCCACCGATGAGATGGCCTCCGCCCGCACCCCCGGCGAACTGGTCTCCCTGGTCCGCCATTCGGCCCAGGCCGGCGCCCTGGAACAGGACACCGCCGACCTCTTCGTACGGACCATCTCGCTGGGCGAGCTCACGGCGCAGCTGGTCATGACCCCCCGGGTCAAGGTCAGCGCCCTCCAGCACACGGCCACCGCGGCCGACGTGCTCAACCTGACCCGCGCCACGGGCCTGTCCCGCTTCCCCGTCTACCGCGAGCGCATCGACGAGATCACCGGGGTCGTCCACCTCAAGGACGCCCTCGCCGTTCCCGAACACGAGCGCGCCCGCACCAGCGTCAGCAGGATCTGCGTGGCCCCGATGCTGGTGCCCGGCTCCCTGCCGGTGCAGCCGCTGCTGGAACGGCTGCGCAGCGAACAGCCCATGGCGGTGGTCGTCGACGAGTACGGCGGCACCGCCGGCGTCGTCACCCTGGAGGACATCGTGGAGGAGCTCGTCGGCGAAGTCCGCGACGAGCACGACCTCGCGGAGGACGGCAGCCCCGAACTGGCCGCCGTACCCGCCGAGGACGGCCGCCCGTCCTGGGAGGCCGACGGGAGCTGCCGCGTGCAGACCCTGCGCCGGATAGGCCTGGAGGTCCCCGAAGGCCCGTACGAGACCGTCGCCGGACTCGTCGCCGACCTGCTCGGCCGCATCCCCGCACCCGGGGACCGCGCCGAACTGCCCGGCTGGAAGCTCTCCGTGCGCCAGGTCCGCCGCTACCGCGCCGAACGGGTCCGCCTCGTGCGCACCGCTCCCGCGGGGCCCGGCTCCGGCGTCGACGGGCTCGCGCCGTCGGCTCCGGCCGCCTCCTCCGCCTCGGCTTCGGCCGAGCTGGCGCAGGTGGGTGGCCGGTGAACGCGCTCCAACTGCTGTTCGCCCTGCTCCTCGTCCTGGCCAACGGCTTCTTCGTCGGCGCCGAGTTCGCGCTCGTCTCCGTCCGCCGCAGCCAGATCGAACCCCTGGCGGCCGGCTCGAAGCGGGCCCGCCAGGTGCTCCACGGCCTGGAGAACCTGCCGCGCATGATGGCCGCCGCGCAGTTCGGCATCACCATGTGCTCGCTCACCCTCGGCGCCGTGGCCGAGCCCACCGTGGCCCGGCTCCTGGAACCCGTCTTCCACGCGGTCCACGTGCCCGAGGGCCTGATCCATCCGCTGGGCTACGCGGTGGCCCTCACCGCGGTGATCTTCCTGCACCTGGTCATCGGCGAGATGGTCCCCAAGAACCTCGCCATGGCCGCCCCCGAGAAGACGGCCCTGTGGTTCAGCCCCGGACTGGTCGCCTTCGCACGGGTCTGCGGACCGGTCACCACGGCGCTGGGCGCCTGCGCCACGCTGATCCTGCGGCTCTTCAAGGTGGAGCCCAAGGACGAGGTCGAGGCCGTCTACACCTCCGCCCAGCTCGGCCGCCTGCTCAAGGACTCCCGGCAGGCCGGCCTGCTGGAGCCGGTCGAACAGGAGCGCCTGGAGGACGCACTGGAACTGGGCAGCCGCCCGGTCACCGACGTCCTGCTCGCCCCGGACCGGCTGGTCACGGTCGGCCCGGCCGTCACCCCGCGCCAGATCGAGCAGCTGACGGTCCGCACCGGATACTCCCGGTTCCCCGTCCGCACGGACAGCGGTGCCTTCATGGGCTACCTGCACGTGAAGGACGTCCTGGACCTGGAGGACCGCGAACGGGCCGTGCCCCAGCGCGTCTGGCGCAGGATGACCACGGTCTGCTCCACGCTCCCGCTGGACGACGCCCTCACCGTCATGCGCCGCGACGCCACCCACCTGGCGCAGGTCGCCGACCCGTCCGGCCGGGTGCTGGGCCTCGTCGCCATGGAGGACGTCCTGGAAACCCTGGTCGGCGAGGTGCGCGACCCCGCGCACCGCACGGCGCCGCAGGCCCGCAGGCCCGAACCCCGCTCGGAGGGGGCGCTCACCGGCTGACGCCCGCCGCCGGACCCGTCGCACGAGGGGTCCGGCCGCGGCGTCCGGCCGCCATACTCGTGAGGAGGCGGCGGGAGGGGGCGCTCATGCGATCCGGTGAACACGACGACGGGGACCCGTACTTCCTGGACATGGACTTACGGGACATGCACGCGCGGGACAGGGACGTGCGGGCCACGGTCCGCGAGGCGCTGGACCTGCTGAGGGAGGACCCGGACGCCCCCTCCCCGGTGGCGCGCCGGCTGCGCGAGGTGCTCCTCGACGGGCTGCCGTCCGACCGGGTGGGCGCCGTCGCCGCCTTCGACCGCGAACCCCACGCACCGGCCGTGGCCCAGGCCCTCGCATCGGTCCTGAGCGAACGCGCGGCCGCGGACCCGGAGTTCGCGGACCGGGTCCGGGCGCTGGTGCAAGGCAGGCTGGGCGACGGCGGCGCGGACGAGCAGTGGGCCGAGCAGTACGGCGGACGGCCCCTCTGGGGAGGCTGGTTCCTGATCGCCGCGGTCGTCGCGCTCTTCCTCCTCAACGCCTTCGCGGCCTGCTCCGGCCCGCCGCCGGAGATCCCCTAGGCCTTCTACAGCGGCGGCGGCTCCGGACGCTCCTGGGGGCCCCGGCCCGACAGCACTTCCCCGTACGCCTGCATCAGGTCCGCCAGCCGCAGCGTGGACAGATCCTCCCGGGACGGATCACCGGCGAAGCCGGACAGCCGCAGGTCCCGGTACGCGCAGCTCTTCTCGTACAGCGTGCGCAGGAACCGGCCGTTGCCCAGCTCGTCGATCCACCCCTGCTCCACCACGTGCCCGCTGATGCTCCGCAGCTCCTCCAGCGCCTCCTCGTCCCACCGGTCCCCGTTCGCGTCCGCCAGGACCCCGCCGATCGAGGTGAGCTCCAGCGGCCGGTAACTGGGGAAGTCCACCCGGGTGGTGAACCGCGAGGACAGCCCCGGATTCGTGGCGAGCAGCCGGTCCATCCCCGCCGGATACCCCGCGAGGATCACCACGAGATGGTCGCGGTTGTCCTCCGCCCGCTTCAGCAGCACCTGCAGGGCCTCGTCGCCGTACGCGTCACCCTTGCTGTAGCCGGAGTTGGAGAGGCTGTAGGCCTCGTCCACGAACAGCACCCCGCCGATCGCCGAGTCGATCAGCTCGTTCGCCTTCACGGCGGTCTGCCCGAGGAACTCGCCGACCAGGTCCGCGCGCCCGGCCTCGACGAGGTGGTCGCCGCCGAGCAGGCCCAGCGCGTAGAAGACCCGGCCCAGGATCCGCGCCACCGTGGTCTTGCCGGTGCCCGACGGCCCGGAGAAGACGAAGTGCCGTTTCGGCGGCTGCACCGGCAGCCCCTGGCCCGTGCGCAGCCTGGCCATGTGCAGCTGCGCGGAGAGCGCCTTCACCTGCCGTTTGACCGGCTCCAGGCCCACCATCCGCTCCAGCTCCGCGAGCGCCTCGGCCAGCGCCGCCGGATCCGCCGGCCCGGCCGGCAGTCCCACCGGTCCCGGCTGGGCGGGCAGCGAGGCCTTGCGCCGCACCCCGGCCGGCAGACCCGTGCCGGGCCCCGGTGTCCCCGCCCCGTGCCGCGGCTCCGGCGGATCGGCCGCCGCCAGCGGGTCCGTGTCCGGCTGCCCGTCGGCGGCGAGCCCCTGGACCGGACCGCCGCCGCCCAGCGCCACCGCCGCGAAGTCCCCGCCCGACGGGGCCGCTCCGTGCCCGCCGAAGGCCTCGTAGCCGCCGCCGCCCGCGTACCCGGCCAGGCCGTCGGCGTCCTCGCTGTCCTCGATCGCCGTCAGCCGGGCCGCCGTGTCCATGAACGCCGGGTCCACCCGGTGCACCGCCCGGTACAGCGGCAGGGCCGCGGCGCTGCGCCCGGTCCCCTCGTGCGCCCGCGCCAGCCAGTACCGCAGCTCCTTGCGCTGGGGCTGCTCGCTGCGGCAGCGCATCAGCGAGGCCGACAGCAGCGGCTCGGCCTGCCCGTACATCTCCAGCCGGACCCGGGCCATCCCGCCGAACAGGCCCGCCTCGATGCCCAGGAGCGGATCGTCGACCAGCGATTCGGTGGAGCGGACCAACTGCTCCCAGTCCTTGACCAGGTACGCCCGGCAGGCGTGCAGGAAACGCACCTGCGGGTCGGTGTCCACGGGCGGCAGGGCCGCCAGCGCCTGGTCCAGCTCCGGGACGTGGCGCCCGTCCAGCCAGTGCGAGGCGTGCGCCAGCAGCAGGTCCCGCCGGGTCTCCAGGACCGGCTGCACCCACCAGCCCAGCCAGTACCAGGAGTTCAGCGTCCGCCGGTGACGGGCCCGCTGCTCCCCGAACCGGTCGCGGTGGGCGTACATGCGCAATAACGCGTTCGTGGTGTCGACGCGGAGCGCGTGCAGCCCCAGCCAGGCGTCGGCCATGGTGGGATCGAGTCGTACGGCCGCCCGGAACTCCTCCTCGGCCTGCGGATAGGCGCCCATCGTGCAGGCGTCCACTCCCCGAAGCCAGGCGAGTTCGGCCGGGGCGTGCGCGCTGCTGCCGTGCGCGGCGAAGTCCATCACATCCCCCACAAGCCTGCCCCCGTGGTGCCCAGCAACCCCCGCGATGCGCACGCGAGTTGTCCCTGCGCCGATGAAATCAGGGGTGCATCGTACCTGCGGTTACGCACCTTACGTAGGGTGCGTCGAAGACCTGCCGATTGCGCAACGGAGCGGTCCGTGGTGACGCAGGGTGAGGGAACGGCCGGGATGTGCCCCCTGCGACGCCGCGACGGCGGAGTGCCGGGCGGGAACGCGCGGGGGACCGGTGACGACACGAAGCCCCCGATCACGGGGGAACAATCGGGGGCTTCGCGTCCGGGGCGGCCGGTGAGGGCCGCTTCTTCAGAACGTAAGGCCGCCCCGGCCCCCCGGTCAAGCGGCCGGAAGGCGCCCGCGGAGAGGGTCTTGGAGCCGCCCCTCAGGCCTGGGGGGACTCGTCACGCTCCGTCACGCGAGCACTGGTTTCGGCCACCCCACCGTCCCCGGAAGTCCACTCGTATCCCGTACCGCTCTGGCGCACCAGGGTGTCGGCGAAGGGGCGCGAAGGATCATCCGAGAAGTGCGCGAGCTCCGCGCGCTCCCATCCGTCCCAGAAGTCGGACAGTTCGCGCCCGTCCCGGTCGCGCCCGCGCCCCCACGACTCGTCCCGCGGGGTCTCCATCCACAGCAGCCGCGCCAGGTGCGGGCGCAGGGCGCGCCGCCCGGCACCGACCCCCTCGACCAGCAGCACCGGACCGGGCTCCAGCACCCGCTCCGGACCGAACCGCCGCCCGACCCAGTCGTACGGGGCCCAGTGCGCGGCCCGCCCTGCGGCGAGCGGCTCCAGCACCTGAGCCCGCAGCCGCCCCACCCAGCCGAACAGCTCCTCATGGGTGGCCACATCGTCCAGCCGCAGCACGGGCGCCCCGCCCAGCGCGTCGGCGAGCACCCCGGCGAAGGTGCTCTTCCCGGACCCGGCGTGCCCGTCGATCCCGACGAGGCGGACGGGCCCGAGGGAGGGCGGCGCGGCGAGGATGTCACGCGCGAGCGGCTGGAGCGCGGAACGGGACGAAAGTGACGGCTGAGTCTCCATGGACCCAGCGTATGGCCTCGGCTGCCCGCACCCTCAGCCGCCGGAGCCGGTGGCACCGGGCGTCGTACCGGGCGTGGCGTTCGGCTGCGCGGCGGCCGGCAGCGACCACACGTGGGCGGGCGTGGCGATCTCGGTGACGGCCCTGCCGATGATGGTGCTGAGACTCCCGGTGTCCTCGGCCGTACCCGTACTACCCGTACCCGTGCCCGTGACCGGGTCCTCGTCCGAGTTGACGATGACGACGAGGACCGCACCGTCCTTCGGGAGCCCGGCGGCGATCGTCTCGTAGCCGGGGAGTTCACCGTTGTGCCCGACCCAGCCGTTGACCTCGGCGATCCCGAGGCCGTAACCCACACCCGGGTAGCCGGTGGGCAGGGCCCGCATGCGGTCGGTCTGGGTGGCCGGCTTCAGCAGCGGACTCCCGTCCTTCGTCTTCCCGCCGTTCAGCGCGGGCACCCAGGCGTGCAGATCGTCCAGGGTGGAGGTCATGGCCCCGGCGGCCCACCCCCACGAGGGGTTCCACGAGGAGGCGTCGACGCGCTTCCCGCCGGGCGAGAACGTCGTGTAGCCGTGGGTGTACGGGCTCGGGATCTCGGCGCCCTTCGGCAGCGCGGTGTCCGCCAGCCCGACCGGTTCGAGCACGTGGTCGCGCAGGTAGTCGGACAGGCTCCGGCCGCTGAGCTGCTCCACGAGCACACCGAGCAGCACGGTGTTGGTGTTGCTGTACGCCCACTTGGCGCCCGGTGCGAAGTCCATGGGGTGCGCGAAGGCGACATCCAGAACCTCCTGCGGGGTCCAGGCGCGGTTCGGATCGGCCTGCAGCCCGGCCAGCCAGGCGGTGTCCGAGGTGTAGTCGAACAGCCCGCTGCGCATGTCGGCGAGCTGCCGGACGGTGACCTCGTCCGCACCGGCCACCCGCCCCAGCTTCGTGGCGAGGGGCCCGCGGAGGTAGTGCAGTACGGGGGCGTCGAGCCGGAGCTTGCCCTGGTCGACGAGCTGGAGGACGGCGGTGATCGTGAAGGTCTTGGTGACGCTCCCGATCCGGGTGTGGAGGCCGGTCTTCATGGGCGCGCCCGTGCGGGTGTCGGCGGTGCCGAAGGCACGCTCGTAGGAACCCCCGCCTTCGAACCACAGGCCGACGCCCACCCCGGGAATGTCCGCCTTGCGCATGGCGGCGGTGATCGCGGCGTCGAGGCGTGCGGCGGTGGCCGCGTCGACGTCCCGCGGCGCCACGGAGGCGGGTGCGGTTCCCGCGCACAGCGCGGTGAGCAGCAGGGAAGCGGCGGCCATCGATGTGACGGCCCGGAAGCTGCGCATGACGCATCACCCCAGAACCAGGCTCCCCGAGTCCTCTCCCCCCATCCTAGAAACGCCCCCCCACCCCGGGCCACCGCGCGCCTTCTGGTGTACCGCTCGCGGCTCGGCCCTGGAGGGCCTCCGCGGCTTCGCGCCGCTGCGGCCGGTCTCCGTCCGGCGGTGGCCGGACGGGGCCGGCGCCACCGCCGTCCCGGCGGGGCCCGGTGGGCGGGTGCGGGTGGGCTGCCCTGCGGGGCGGAGTTCCCCGACCCGCCCTTCCGCCGTTCCCAGGGCGCCGCCCTGACCCGCTGGCTCCCGGGCTCCGCCCTGACCCGTCGGGCCCCGGGCTGCGCCGGGCCCCCTGGGGCTCCGCCCCAGACCCCGCGCCTCAAACGCCGGCGAGGCTGGATTCGGCCGGCGCCGGCCCATACCCACACGCCCGCGGGCTGCATGGCCCGGAGGGCCATGTCAGCCCCTCCGGCGTTTGAGGAGCGGGGGTCCGGGGGCTGGCCCCCGGGTACGGTGCCGCACGCGGCGGACGGGGTCCGGGCGGAGCCCGGGGAACGGTGGAAGGGCGGGTAGGGGAACTCCGCCCCGCAGGGCCCGCCGGTGGAGGGGGCCGCGCCCCGTCACCGCCCCCCCGGGAGGGGGAGTCGGGGCCCGTCACCCCGACACGGCCCCCGGCTTCACCGCCCCGCAGGCGGGAACTGGAATGGTGGGCGGGAGCCGACCCGCCGTACCGAGCCCTGGGGGCCACGCCGATGACCGCACCCACACCCCGCCGAGCCCTCCTGGCAGTAGCCCTCGCGGCAGCCACCGCCGCCACCGTCCCCGGCGGCCGAGCCTCCGCGGCGGAGCCGAAGGCCGCCCCGGCCGGGGCCGGCTCCGAGGCCGTCGCCGCCGGAGCCACCCGCAAGACGGTGGACAACCGGTTCTGGTACTCGTACGCCCACTGGACCGCCGGCCTCCACCAGGGCACCACCGCCATCGGCGGCGCCCGCCCCGGCCTGGAGATCAAGACCCCGACGGGCCGCAGGGAGTACGCCGACCCGCACACCGGAAAGAAGAGCACCTGGGAGTACGCCACCTGGACCTCCCCGGTCCACACCTCCACCGTGCCCGCCACCGAGGCCGTCGCCTCCTGGAACGCCCGCACCCCGGTCGGCACCTGGATCCAGGCCGAACTGCGCGGTACCTACTCCGACGGCACCGCAACCCCCTGGTACGTGATGGGCCGCTGGGCCTCCGGGGACGGGGACATCCGGCGCACCTCCGTGGACGGGCAGACCGACGGCAAGTCCACCGTCTGGACCGACACCCTCGCCGTGGACGCCCCCGCGAGCGGGCTGCGGATCAAGGACTGGCGGCTGCGCCTGACCCTGTACCGCAAGCCCGGCGCGAGCCGCGGCCCCACGGTGTGGCTGGCCGGCGCCATGGTCTCGGACGTTCCGGACCGGTTCTCGGTCCCGGCCACCACCGCCTCCGGCGGGGCCCACGAGCTGAAGGTGCCGAGGTACTCGCAGGAGACGCACGCCGGCCAGTACCCCGAGTACGACAACGGCGGCGAGGCCTGGTGCAGCCCGACCTCCTCACAGATGATCATCGAGTTCTGGGGCCGCAGGGCCAGCGCCGGTTCCGTGGCCTGGGTCAAGAAGGACTACGCGGACCCGCAGGTCTGCCATGCCGCCCGCTCCACCTACGACGCCGCGTACAAGGGCTGCGGGAACTGGCCCTTCAACGCCGCCTACGCCGCCACCTACCGGCAGATGGCGGGGGTCGTCACCCGGCTCGGTTCCCTGACCGACCTGGAGACCCTGGTCCGGGCCGGAGTCCCGGTCATCACCTCCCAGTCCTTCACGGCCGAGGAGCTGACGGGAGCGGGCTACGGCACGGCCGGCCACCTGATGACCGTCATCGGCTTCACCGCCTCGGGCGACGTGATCGCCAACGACCCGAACTCGGCCGACAACAACGCCGTGCGCCGCGTCTACCGGCGCCGGGAGTTCGAGAACAACTGGCTGCGGACCAAGCGCCACAACGCGGCCGGCAAGGTCGTCTCCGGCACCGGAGGCGTCTGCTACCTCTACGGTCCGATCCGGCCGAACGCGGCCCAGGTCCTCGCGCTGCGAGCGGTCGGCGTGCTGTGAGAATTTCGCGTTGCCCCGAATGGGTTGTAAGCGCAACATAAAGGGCACAAGGGCAATAGGAGCTTCTCCAGAGGAGGCAGCCCGCCATGACCACCCAACCGAGAATCGAAAACCACCCCGACCTCGCTGAGATGCGCTCGCGGTTCGAGCGGGTCACCAGCACGCCGAGTGCCCAGATCGTCGAGGCGCTGGCCCTGATGACGGGCCTCTACATCGCCGCCTCGCCGTGGATCGCCGGATTCAGCGGGCTCAGCTCGCTGGCGATCAACAACCTGATCGCGGGCCTGGCGTACTGCCTGTGCATGAGTGGGCTCGGCTCCGCGTACGAGCGCACCCACGCCATGGCCTGGACGGCGGTCGGCCTCGCCGCGTGGACGATCGTCGCGCCCTTCGTCATCGCCGGCGACGTCAGCACCACCCGCACGGTGTGGAGCAACGTCCTCGCCGGCGGCATCGCCCTGTGCCTGGCCCTGGCCATGGCGGGCATGGCGGGCCGCGACCGCACCACCTGATCACCTGATCACCTGATCACCAGGCCACCTGATCCGGCACGCACGCACACACCCCTCACGCCCCCGGTCCGCAGCACGCGGCCGGGGGCGTGAGACATGCCACGCGTGACCATCGTCTCTACCGCGGGAGCCGCCCCCGCTGTCACATTGGAGACATGACCGCACACAGCGCCGCCCTCACCGCCCGCGCCCGCAACCTGGTCCGCACCGGCGGACCCGAGGACGATTCCTCCTCCTGGCTGGAGCACGTGCTCGGCTGGACCCTGGTCGTGGTCGTGGCCATGTTCGTCACCCAGGTCGGCTGGTTCTTCTAGCCACGGCCCGCTCCTCCCTCGCGGCCCCGGCCTCCACCCCGGCCTCCGGGTCCGGCTCCACCCGCCAGTGCCCGTCCGGAATGCCCACCAGCCCGTACAGCGCCCGCACGGGCGAGCGTGCCGGCAGCAGCACCACCCCGGCCAGCAGGGCGAACACCCCGGCCCCGGCCCACCACCCCAGCAGCCGGACGAGGACGCTCGCGCCCACCGCCCCCGCGAACGGCAGCCCGTAGACCCCCGCCCCGGCGATCGCCACCGCGACCACCCTCGGCACCTTGAGGTCCGCCGCCGCCCCCGGCAGCCGCCAGCCCTCCATCAGCCAGCCGATCTCGGCCAGCAGCATCGTGCCGATCACGGCCGTCCCGAAGATCAGCACGGCCAGGAAGGTGCCCGAGGTCGCGAAGGCCAGTACGGAGTTCACGACGCCTTCGGCCGGCCAGTCGGCGAGGGCCCGCGCATCGGCGCTCAGCAGCCGCTCGTACCCCCGGCCGTCCCATCCGTGGATCAGGGTGAAGAACAGCTGGAAGTACCCGGCCACCGCCTGGAGATACCCCCAGTACCCGGCCCCCACCAGGACGAACAGCCGCGCCACCAGGAACCCGAGCAGCGCGCCGGCCACCACCGAGGCCCCGTAGAAGAGGGCGAAGCCGGCCCACACCCCTTCGTGGTCGCGCGCCGCGTGCATCGTCGACCAGGCCGGGTTCTGCCAGAGCAGGTACGCCCCCGTGGGCGCGGGCAGCAGGGCCGCGTAGAGCAGGGTGAGCGCCAGGTACGGATTGGCCGCGCGGCTCCTCGTACGGACCCCCTCGCCCCGGACCGACCGCTCCCACCACTGGAGCTGGCGTCCGGCGGCCACCGCGAAGGTCGCGCCGATGCCGTACGCCCACAGCGGCGCGGCCTGGACGGGGATCACGAGGCCACCAGCCGCAGGTCGTCGGTCCTGATCACGTCGGAGGTGACGAGCGCCTGCTCCGCGCTCACCTGGGTCATGAAGACGAACGGCGGGATGACCGGGGGAGCGGGCAGCCCGTCCGGGCTGAAGGTCACGCACAGCAGTCCCTCGATGCACCCGCTGAACCTCGTCAGGTACAAGGTCACCTCGCCGCTCAGGTCGAGCCTCCTGGCGGCGAGCCCGTACTCGTCGTCACCGTCGCGGGTGCGCAGCCGGTAGTCGGTGAGGGTGGCGGCCCTCATCCGCAGCACCAGCACCTTCAGCGGGCCGTCCGCCGTGGGGACCTGGGTGACCCCGGCGAAGGCGAACCCCTGCGGGGCGAACAGCGAGGTGGTCACGGTCGGGGGAGTGCGTGCGGCCATCGGCGGACCGGCCTGGGCGGCGGCCCGCGCGTCCCCGGCGCCCGCCACCAGCGCGGCGAGCAGCACCACCGGGAGCGCGACGGCCAGCGTGCGCGGGCCGCTGCCGTCCAGGCTCGGGACGTACGGTCCCTCCTCGCCCGCCTCCGCATCGGCCCGCGGGGTCCAGCCGAAGGCCAGCGCGCTGCCCGCGATGCCGAGCAGCATCCCGACGAGGAAGCCCCCGAGGTTGGTCGCCACGAAGGACAGCACCGAGAGCAGCAGCGCGTGGATCGAGACGTAGGCCCGGGTCTGCGGCAGCAGCCACAGGAACAGGCCGGCGGCGATCAGCGCGAGGCCGATCCCGATGGCGGCGATCCCGCCGAGGCCCAGGCTGACCAGCACGGTGAGCGGGGAGAGCGGGACCAGCAGCAGTTCGGTCCCGCCCAGGATCACCAGCAGCCCGCCCCAGAAGGGGCGGGTGCGGCGCCAGGCGCGCAGCCGCCGCCGGGGGCCGGGCAGCGGGAGCCGCTGCTCCAGCCACCCGCCGCCCGGCCCCGCGGACCCGCGCGGGCCTAGAAGCACTTCTTGCCGTCCAGGCTGACGTTCAGCTTCAGGCCCTTGAGGTGGAAGTTGCCGCCGGTCGCCGACCAGGCGTGCGACTTCACGTCCACGACCTCGATGTCCCCGGCCTGGAGGCCGAACTTGCCGGCCTCGCCCTTGATCCCGCCGACCTGGTCGAGGGTGGAGGCGTCGCGGCCGATCTGGGCCGTCCCGAAGACGGCGTCGCCGGCCAGGTCCTCGCCGTCGATGACGAGATTGCTGGCGGTGACGTTGCCGGCCGGGCCGCCCGCGGTCAGTTTGAAGACCACCTTGCCGACCGGGGTGTCCACCTCGGCGGCCTGGCAGATGTCGGTGAGGGTGGCCTCGCCGATGCCGAGCAGTGCGACGGGATGCCCCTTGCCGTCGACGGAGCGGTCCGTCTGCACGTAGGAGGACAGGCCCTTGCTGCTCAGCTTGGAGGAGGAGACCTGGAAACTGGTCCCCGAAACGGCGAAGGAGGCGGCGAGCGCGCCTTGCGCCATGACCATCGCCATCGCCCCGACCGCGACGACCGCGGGCATGGCCACGGCGGCGGTCTTCTTCCAGTTGACCCGGCCCTCGGAGGTGCTACTGGTTCTGCTGTTGCCCATGATGTGTTCCTCCCGTACGTCGTCCGGTGCGCAGGGGGAGTGCAAAGGGGGGTGCCCAGGGGTCTGCCATACTGCGGGCTTCCTGTGGCAGTTCGAGGCTAGGGCTGAATTTGAATAATAGTCAACAGCGCGGAACGACCGGACGTTCGCAGGTTCGGAGGGCCGAACTCATAGCGACCGGACGGAAGTTGTTCGCCGACACCTCGTACGACGCGCTCTCCATGGACGACATCGCCAAGCACGCGGGTGTGGCCAAGGGGCTCATCTACTACTACTTCAAGAGCAAGCGCGGCTACTACCTGGCCATCGTCGAGGATTCGGTGGCCGAGCTCGTGGCCCGCGCCGCGGGGGAAAGCGAACTGCCCAACGCGCAGCGGGTGCGCTCCACCATCGACGGCTACCTGTACTACGCCGAGCACCACCAGGCCGCCTACCGCACCATCGTCACCGGCGGCGTCGGCTCGGACTCCGAGGTCCTGGCCATCCGCGACGCCGTCCGCGAGGAGCTCATGGCCACCATCGCGGAAGGCGCGTACGGCCGCCGCGAGATCCCGCCGGTCGCCCGGCTGGCACTGGTCGGCTGGCTGGCGGGCGTCGAGGGCATCACCCTCGACTGGATCGGCCCGGGGGACACCGCGGAGCGGGTGCCCGGCCAGATCCCGGCGCAGGGCGCTGCCGAGGCGCCGGCCGAGGCGCCGGCGCAAGTCCCTGCCGAGGCGCCGGCGCAGGTCCCCGCCGTGGCCGCGGCGCAGGCCCGGGAGGGCCGCGGGACCGGGGTTCCCGGCGACCCGGGCCATCCCGACCGGGCCGCGGTCGGAGCCCTGCTGGTGCGCACGCTGCGCGCGACGCTGACGGTGATCGAGGAGTTCGTCCCCGAGTGCCCGGCCCCGCCCCTGCCCGAGGACGATCCCGTACCCGTGACGGGAAGCCCCTGATCGGGCATACTCAACCGCCGCAGCCCCTTGAACAGGACCTTCCCGCGATCCGGGAGGGCACCATCGGTTGTGAGCCCCGAGACCCGGCGACGCGTACCACCCTCACGCGCCGCCCCGTGCTTGAACGTGAGGAGAGCGACGCCATGACCGACCGTGCGCCGCAGGTGGACCGATCGCTGCCCACCGAGGAGTCCCGAGACCTGCTCGCGCTCGTGCGCGAGATCGCGCAGCGGGAGATCCGCCCCCGGGCCGCCGAGGAGGAGGACGCCGGCCGCTTCCCCCGCGAGGTGTTCGCGCTGCTCTCCGAGGCCGGGCTGCTCGGACTTCCGTACGCCGGCGAGTTCGGCGGCGGCGACCAGCCGTACGAGGTCTACCTCCAGGTGCTGGAGGAACTGGCCGCGGCCCGCCTGACCGTCGGGCTCGGTGTCAGCGTGCACTCGCTGGCCTGCCACGGTCTGGCCGGCTACGGAACCAAGGAACAGCAGGGCGCCCACCTGCCCGCCATGCTCGGCGGCGGACTGCTCGGCGCGTACTGCCTCTCCGAGCCGTCCTCGGGCTCGGACGCCGCCTCCCTGACCACCAAGGCGGTCCGGGACGGCGAGGACTGGCTGATCACCGGCACCAAGGCCTGGATCACGCACGGCGGCGTCGCGGACTTCTACACGGTGCTGGCCCGCACGGGCGTGGACGGCCCGAAGGGCATCACGGCCTTCCTGGTCCCGGGCGACGCGCAAGGCCTCACGGCCGCGGTCCCCGAGAAGAAGATGGGCATGAAGGGCTCGCCCACCGCCCAGCTGCACTTCGACGGCGTACGGGTCCCCGACACGCGCCGCATCGGCGAGGAGGGCCAGGGCTTCACCATCGCCCTCGCCGCCCTGGACGCGGGCCGCCTCGGCATCGCGGCCTGTGCGATCGGCGTGGCCCAGGCCGCACTGGACGAGGCCCTGGCCTACGCGCTGGACCGCAAGCAGTTCGGACACCCCATCGCGGACTTCCAGGGCCTGCGGTTCATGCTGGCCGACATGGCGACGAAGATCGAGGCGGGCCGGGCGCTGTACCTGGCGGCGGCGCGGCTGCGGGACGCGGGCAAGCCCTTCTCCCGCCAGGCGGCCATGGCCAAGCTCTTCTGCACCGACGCGGCGATGGCCGTCACGACGGACGCGGTCCAGGTCCTGGGCGGCTACGGGTACACGGCGGACTTCCCGGTCGAGCGGCTGATGCGCGAGGCGAAGGTCCTCCAGATCGTGGAGGGCACGAACCAGATCCAGCGCATGGTGATCGCCCGCCACCTGGCGGGCCCGGAATCCCGCTGACCGGTCGGGCGCGTCCGCCGCGTCCGTCGCGTGAGTCGCGTCGGCCGCGTCGGCCGCGTCAGCCGCCGAAGAGGGGGCCGGTCGGCCAGATCGGGGAGGAGGCGATCCGGGACCACTCCGGATCGCGCTGCCCCGGCACGGTCCGGCCGTCCTCCTCCCACCGGGTGAGCAGCGCGCGGTAGATGGGCGGGTCGGGGGCCTGCCGAACCGATTCTTCGTACCCTGCGGCGGGCGCCCGCCGACGGCGCCCCACCCTCGGCGTGGAAGTCTCCATCGTGGTCATACCGGGCCAACGCGCCACCGGACCCACGGGTAACCCCGCCCATCCGTTCGACCTTTCCCCTCAGCTCCCTCCGGGCCCCCTCCGGCCCTCTCCGGCCCTCTCCGGCTCCCTCCGGCTCACTCCGACCCCCTCCGGTTCCCGCCCGGCCGGGTCCGCGATCCTTCACGCCGGTTCGACGGGCAGCCACAGCTCGCAGGTCGCGGTGCTGAAGTCCTCCGCGCGCTCCAGGACCGCGACGATCGAGGGACCGGGCCGCAGGCGCCACGGGTTGGAGGGGAACCAGTCGGTCGCCGTCGCGGCCCAGGTCGTCTGCAGGGCCTGCGGATGGGGTCCGGCGGTGCGGAAGACCGCCCACGTGCCGGCCGGCACCTCGATGGCGTCCAGGTCGTCGGGGGCCGCCGTCCCCCGGGACGCGGCGACCCCGTGCAGGTAGGTCAGCTCGCTGCCCTCCGTACCGTCGGGGTCCACGTCGTCCGACACCGCCAGCAGTCCGGCCGGTTCGGTGTCGCCGAGGGCCTTCAGCCGCAGGTGCTCCTCGTACGGCAGCGCGGTGACGTGCCGCTGGATGTGCGGGTTGACGCCCTGGTGGACGAGCGGAACCCGGGCCGCGTGTCCGAGCAGCCGGAACGCGGGGCGGTCGGTGAGGCGGGTGTCCATGGGGGTGCTCCCTTCGACGGTCAGGCGGATCCTGAGCCGTGGCTGTGTGCGCAGGGGGCCTCCGTCGCGGCGCACGTCACGGGGGCCGGCGCCGTGGACGGCACGGAACGCGCGTCCGAACGCCTCGGTCGAGCCGTACCCGTACCGGACGGCGATGCCCAGCAGATCGTCGCCGCCGCGGACGAGGTCGGCGGCGGCGACGGTCATGCGGCGCCGGCGCACGTACTCCGACAGCGGCATGCCGGCCAAGGACGAGAACATCCGGCGCAGGTGGTACCCGGTCGTGCCGAGTTCCGCGGCCAGTCCGTGGACGTCGAGCTCCTCCGCGAGGTGTTCCTCGACGAGATCGACGAGCCGGTTGAGTGCCGAGATCACGAGGCCTCCTTTCGAGTCGGGTTCCACCCTGCCCGGTCGCACCCCGGCGGGACCCGACCGCAGCGATCCGATCCGGTCATCCGGCCGTCCGGTCGTCCGGTCGTCCGGTCATCCGGCCGTCCGGTCAGGCGGAGGTGCTGCCGCCGGGTTCGGAACCGTCGGCGCGTCCCGGGAGCAGCAGGGCCGAGTCGGCGTGGAGCGTGATGCGCACCGGTGCGAAGACGGTGGCGTCCAGCGCCGGCTCCCCGGTGCCGGTACCGCGGGCGTAGCGCGGATGGGCGCCTCCGCTGATCTGCCAGCGCACACGGTGACCGACGGCGAAACGGTGTGCGGTGGAGCTCATCGGCACGGTGATCCGCGAGGGTTCCTGCCCCTGTGTCCGCACCCGGCCCAGCCCGTCGCAGACGTTGACGGAACGGCCCTGGGCGTCCACGTCGCACAGGCGGGCGAAGACGTCGGCGTGGCCGGTGTCGGTGGAGATGCTCAGCCGCGCGGAGACCGGGCCGACGACGTCCAGGGGCTCGGTCAGCGGCGGGCCCGTGAAGGTCAGGACGTCGTCCCGGACCTCCAGGGCGCCGTTGTCCCGGGGACCGGCCGTACGGGAGAGCAGGGGGCCTCCCAGCGAGGGGGTGGGGTCGCCGGGGTCGTAGCGGAACGTCATCACGGGCGCGCGGTCCGCGGGAGCCTGCCGGATCAGGTGCTCCTGCGCGGTGGGGAACCACGGGCCGGCGGCCGCGGTCGGCGCATCCCAGTCGTCCATGTCGCGCCATGCGCCCGCGCCCTCGCCCTCGCCGCCGACGTGTACGCGCACCCGGGTGGGACGCAGCTCCGAGCGATCGCCGCACAGGTGCGCGCGCAGCCAGGCGAGACTGTCGGCGAACACCTCGGGCCACCCCTGCTGCAGCGCGGAGGTGTGGGTCCACGGGCCGACGAGCAGGGAGGTTTCGCAGCCGGCCGCACGGAGCCGGCGGTACTGCTCCAAGGTCTGCTCGCCCAGTGCGTCGTGCCAGCCGGTGACCAGGCTGGTCGGCACCCGCAGCCGCTCCGCGACCGCTGCCAGCGACGCGCCGTCCCAGTACGCGTCCTCGGCGTCGGGGTGCGCCATCACCTCGTCCAGCCAGGGCACTTCGCCCCCGAGGGCGGACACGTGCGCCCCGCGCAGCGGCTGCGCGGTGGTGACCTCGCCCAGCCGCCGCTGCAGACGCAGGGTCGCCTTCACGAACGCCGCCATCCCCTGGTGCTGGTACGTCATGCCGGCGCCGACGGCGAGGGCGTTCTCCAGACGGAGCGCACCGTCCGCGTGGAACAGGGCGTGCGGATCGTGCAGCCCCACCTGCACCACCATCGCCTTCAACTCCGGGGGCGGGTCCGCGGCGAGGGCCCACTGCACGTAGCCCAGGTAGCTGGGGCCGACGGTCCCCAGCGTCCCGTTGAACCAGGGCTGTTCGCGCAGCCAGTCCACCGTGGCCAGGCCGTCGGCGGCCTCGTTGCGCCACAGGTCGAACGTGCCGCCGGATCCGCCGGTGCCGCGGCAGCTCTGCAGCACCACGTGGAAGCCCTGTTCGGCGAAGAGCATCCCGTACATCGGGGACCACGGCAGGCCCCGGCCGTACGGGGAGCGCACGAGCAGGGTGGGGAAGTCGCCCTCGGTGCGCGGGAAGTAGTGGTCCGTGATCAGCGGGCTGCCGTCGGCGCCGGGCACCTGGAGCCCCGGCTCCCAGCCGATGTCGTGCCGCTTGGCCGGGAGGCCGCGCCAGGTCGCCCTCATCATCCGCGAGGCGAGCGGCGGCTTGCCGGCGGGCGCTGCCCAGGTGGTGGACCTCGCCCCGGAAACGTTCATGCGTGCTGCCATCGTGCTGCCCCTCCTCTTTATCCGTACGATGTACGAGAATAGCTTATGTTTGCATGAGAGGCGCAAGGGCCTCGATCAAGGAAAGAGGCGCGGACATGTCCCGTGCAGGAGAAGGCGGCGCCCCGGGCGTCGACCCCGAGCAGCTCTGGCTGGGCTCCGCCCAGCCCCGCAGGGGCCGCAAGCCCTCCTACAGCCGGGAGGCGATCACGGCGGCGGCCGTCGCGCTGGCGGACGCGGAGGGGATCGACGCGGTCACCATCCGGAAGGTGGCCGCGGAGGTCGGGGCCGGCGCGATGTCGCTGTACAGCTACGCCCCAGACAAGGAGACGCTGGTGGAGCTGATGGTCGACCACGTCTGCGCCGAGCTGCCGGCCGCGCACACGCCCACCGGCGACTGGCGGGCCGAGCTGAAGGCCATCGCCCACCTCCAGCGCGCCCACATGCTCCGCCACCCCTGGCTGCCCGCCGCCCTGGCCGTCCGCCGCACCCCCGGGCCCAACACCCTGGCCTTCCTGGAGCGCGCACTGGCCGCCCTGCGGCCCACCGGGCTGGACGGTGCGGCGAAGCTGGAGGTCTTCGCCCAGCTCACGGCATTCGTGGCCGGCCACGTCACCCACGAGCTCGCCGGCGCCGCGGCCCTCCAGTCCCCCGACCGGCTGGCGGCCGAAATCCGCTACCTCACCGCCGTGGCCGCGGACGGCCACCACCCGGAACTGGCGCAGGCCCTGGCGTCCCCCGGCCGCCCCGTCACCCCCGAAGCCACCTTCACCCGCTTCCTGAACCGCCTGATCGACGGCCTCACCACGAACTGACCGGGCGCCCTACCGCTGGTGCTCAGTTGCCCGGCTCGTACGGCCGGCAGATCCGCGTCCGGCAGGCGCAGACGACCGCCGCGGCCACCCACAGCGTCGCCACGGCGCCGGGGTGGTCCACCAGCACCGCGGACAGGCCGGACACCGCCGCGACCAGCAGCACCATCAAGGGCCCGTCCCGCTTCCGGCACCGCTGCCGGTCGCCCTCACCGGCGCACCCCTGGTCATGGTGGCGGCCTGGCTGCTGCACCGGCTCGCGGATGCCGAGCGCGACCGGCACGCCACCCTGTGCGGGCTGGAGATTCCCGCACAGCCGGCTCCGGAACTGTCCGTGAACCTGCTGCGGTCCACGCTCACCGTGCTGACCAGCCGCTCCACATCCCGGTCGACCGCAAGGCCGGCCACACCGTGACGGTGAGGACGGACGACGGCGGTATCGACATCCACCCTTGACGAGCGCCGACGTCGAGCGCGTGGAAGCGCACGACCGCCCGATGTCCACCCGCGCCGCCCCCGGGGGCTCCCCGTGGCGCGGTCTTGACCGGCCGCCGCGCTGACGGGCTCGGGCCGGCCCCACCGTCCGCGGGTCGGGCGGGCCCCGGGGCCCGGCAGGCCGCACCGCCCGCGCCCCGGCCCCGCCGGCCCCCGTCCCAGGCCCGCCCCGACCGGGCCCCCGCAGAACGTGTCTCCTTGGCAGTTCGTGCCACAACCCTGGTCCCCACCCGGCAATCTGACGTACCGTCATTTCCGCTCAGGTGTCACCCCCCGCACCCGTCCACGGAGGTTCGCCATGCCCGCCGACCGGCCCGTACCGCTCGACGAATACCCCATCCACCAGGCCCCGTTGTCGATGAAGCACCTCGTCACCGGAGATCGCAACGCCTACGACCGCTGCATCTTCCACGTCTTCGACCACGCGGGCCGCGCCGTCCTGATCCTCGGCCTCGGGGTCTACCCCAACGCCGGGGTCATCGACGCCTACGCCACCCTCCGCGTCGGCGACGAACTCCTCGCGGTCCGCGCCTCCGACGCCCTCACCGACGACCGCATGAACCTCACCGTCGGCCCGCTCCGGATCACCGTCGACGAACCCCTCCGCCGGCTCACCCTCTCCTGCGCCGCCGACCCCGAGGACCCCGACGGGCTCTCCTACGAGATCACCTGGACCGCCGGGTTCCCCGCCGTCTGGGAGCCGCACCACACCCAGCGCCGGGGCGACCGGCTCATCCTCGAAGGCCGCCGCTTCGTCCAGGCCGGCAGCGTCACCGGCACCATCCGTGCCAAGGGGGAGGAGTTCACCCTCGACGCCGACTGGACCGGCACCCGCGACCGGAGCTGGGGCGTGCGCCCGATCCCCGGCGAGGACGGCGGCCGCGCCGCCGAGGAGCACCGCCCCGAAGGCTTCCACTGGCTCTGGATCCCCGTCCGGTTCGAGGACCGCTTCCTGATGGTCATCACCCAGGAGGACGCCGACGGCCACCGGGCCCTCAGCGAGGCCGTCCAGGTCTTCCCCGAGGGCGACGGCCGCCACGACGTACAGCTCGGCTGGCCGCACACCGACATCCGCTACCGCCCGGGCGGCCGCCACCCCGAGAGCGCCGTCGTCCACCTCACCGACCCGGCCGGCCGCAAACCCCTCGAACTCGGCGTGGAGATCCTCAACTCCTCCCCGCTCGCCGTCGGGGCCGGCTACCCGCCCGCCTCCGACTGGCAGCACGGCACCTGGCAGGGCCGCGGCTGGACCGACCGGCGCACCTACGACCTCTCCGACCCCGCGGCCCACCCCATGGCCGCCTTCGGGGTCACCGACCACTCGGCCCGCTTCACCCTCGAAGGCCGCACCGGCTACGGCATCTTCGAGCACGGCAGCTTCGGCCGCCACGACCCCAGCGGCTTCGCCGACTACAGCTCGGTCGCCCCGTAGCGAGCGCCGGCCCCAACCGCGTACGCCTCAACGGCCAATCCAGAGAAGGGGTTTCCCATGGCAGGACCGGCACCGCGCCCCCGTACCTCCACCCGCGAACCCGAGGAGCTGGGCCGGCGCCTCGCCGCCTGGCTCGACGCCGAGCTGCCCGGCGCGAAGGTCACCAACATCTCCGTCCCCGGCTCCAACGGCATGTCCAGCGAGACCCTGCTCTTCGACATAGAGCACCCCGACGCCCCGATCCGCGCCTGCGCGCTGCGCCTCGCCGCCGACCCGGCCGCCTACACCGTGTTCCCGACGTACGACATGCCCCGCCAGCACCGGGTCATGAGCCTGGTCGCCGCCCACACCGACCTGCCGGTCCCGCGCGTGCAGTGGCTGGAAGAGGACCCCGGGCCGCTCGGTGCCCCGTTCTTCGTGATGGCCCGCGCCGAAGGGCGCGTACCGCCCGACGTGATGCCCTACACCTACGAGGGGAACTGGCTGCACGCCGCGACCGACGCGCAGCGCGCCGCGCTCCAGGAGTCGAGCATCGCGCTGCTCGCCCGGCTGCACGACCAGTTCCCGCCCGAACAGGCGCGGTTCCTCCTCCCGGAGGGTGAAGGCAGTCCGCTGCGCCGCCACGTCGAAGCCCAACGGGCCTACTACGACTGGGTGGTTGACGGAAAGTCCCGATCGCCCCTGCTGGAGCGGGCGTTCGCCCGCCTCGAGGAGCTCTGGCCCGCCGACGAGGGCGGCCCCGCCGTCCTCAACTGGGGCGACGCGCGCATCGGCAACGTCGTCTTCGAGGCCGACGGCTTCGCACCCGTGGCCGTCCTCGACTGGGAGATGGCGGCCTGCGCCCCGCGCGAGGTCGACCTCGGCTGGACCGTCTACCTGCACCGGTTCTTCCAGGACCTGACGGTGAGTTTCGGCCAGCCGGGACTGCCGGACTTCCTGCGCCGCGCGGACATCGAACGCCGGTACGCCGAACTCACCGGGCACACGCCGCGGGACATGGAGTTCCACACGCTCTACGCCGCCCTGCGGCACGGGATCGTGATGCTGCGCATCGCCTACCGGCAGGCGCACTTCGGGGAGGTCGAGGTCCCGCAGGATCCCGACAGCCTGATCCTGCACCATGCCAGTCTCGCCGCCATGGTGCAGGGAACGTACTGGTAGAGGTCCTCGGGCTCAGGCGGCCTGCGCGTGCTGGCGCATCTGCGGCATCACCGCGGGCGCCGGCATCCGCACGGGCCGCGAGCCGGGGCCGCCGACGTGCGAGAAGGGCTGCGTCCGCCAGTCCAGCCCCTGCGGCAGCGCCAGGTGGACGACGGGCTCCAGCTCCGTGGCCTCGACGTCGCCGAAGACGAGGGTGGGCAGCGCGTCGGAGGCGGGCCGCCCGGTGCCCGCGCACACCGTGAGCCCGAAGGGGTTCCACGGGGTCAGGCAGAGGGCGTGCTCCGGCAGGAACTCCTCGTCCGCGACGAGGGCGATCGACTGGCCGCAGTCGGGGCAGGTCGCGTGGTGGATCTCGAAGCCCTCGGCGTATGCGAGGTATTCGTCGTCGTCGGCGTAACCGCTCTCGACGATTTCCAGGGGCTCCGGTTCGATGCGACCGGCGCGCTTGGTGTTCAGCATGGATGTACTCCCCCTTGGGTGGGCCGGGCGGGCAGGTTCTTCGGCCACGGCCACCCCAAGCACTTCCCGTCGCACGGCACGAGTAACCACATCCGGCCGCCGTACGCCCGCTTACCCCTGTGGCCTTGGTCACATGCCCGTCGCAGGTGCCGCCTCAATCCGTGGACACGGCTGGGCCTGAACGGTTCGGGGCCGTAAGTTGTGCGGCTATGAGCGCAATGGAGGAGCTGGACCGCCAGATCGTGGATCTGCTCGTGCGGGACGGGCGGATGAGCTACACGGACCTGGGCAAGGCCACCGGACTGTCCACGTCGGCGGTCCATCAGCGAGTACGCCGACTGGAGCAGCGCGGAGTCATCCGCGGTTACGCGGCGGTCGTCGACCCCGAGGCCGTCGGTCTGCCCCTCACGGCCTTCATCTCGGTCAAGCCCTTCGATCCGAGCGATCCGGACGACATCGCCGAGCGACTGGCCGGGGTCCCCGAGATCGAGGCCTGCCACAGCGTCGCGGGCGACGAGAACTACATCCTCAAGGTCCGCGTGGCCACCCCGCTGGAACTGGAAGACCTCCTGGGCCGCCTCCGCGCCCTGGCGCACGTCTCCACCCGCACGACGGTGGTCCTCTCCACCCCGTACGAGGCCCGCCCGCCCCGCATCTGAGCCCACCGGCACCAGCCTCGCCGGCGTCCGAGGCACGGGGGTCCGGGGCCGGCCCCGGCAACGGGGTCCGGGGCGCAGCCCCGGGGAACGGGCGAAGGGCGGGCAGGGGAACTCCCCCCGGCCGCCACGACGGGGCCGTGTTCCGCGGTGCGCGACGCACCCGCCAGACTGTCGGCATGACAGACCGCACCACCGCCGACTCCGCCACAGCCGCCGGAGCCCCCGCCCCCACCGCCGCAGGCTCCCGCACGGTCCTCCTCCGCGGCGGAGAGGTCCACAGTCCCGCCGACCCCTTCGCCACCGCGATGGTCGTCGAGCGCGGGCACATCGCCTGGGTCGGCTCCGAAGGCGCCGCCGATGCCTTCGCGCAGGGCGTGGACGAGGTCGTCGACCTCGGCGGGGCGCTCGTCACCCCCGCCTTCACCGACGCCCACGTGCACACCACCTCCGCCGGCCTCGCCCTCACCGGCCTGGACCTGACCGGGGCCCGCTCGCTCCCGGAGGCGCTGGAGCTCGTCCGCGCGTACGCGGAGCGCCGCCCCGCCGACCGGGTGCTCCTCGGGCACGGCTGGGACGCCGCCCGCTGGCCCGAGCGGCGCGCCCCGCGCCGGGAGGAGCTGGACCGGGCCACCAACGGGCGCCCCCTCTACCTGAGCCGGATCGACGTGCACTCGGCCGTGGTGACCACCGCCCTGCTGGAGCTCGTCCCGCAGGTGCGGCCGGCCGGTGACGAGCCGCTGACCCGGGACGACCACCACGCCGTACGCCGGGCCGCGCTGGCCGCCGTGACCCCCGCCCAGCGCGCCGAGGCCCAGCGGGCCGCCCTCGACCGGGCGGCTTCCCTCGGCATCGGCTCCGTCCACGAGTGCGGCGGCCCGGAGATCTCCTCCCCGGAGGACTTCACCGCGCTCCTCGACCTCGCCCGCGAGCGCCCGGGTCCCCGCGTCTTCGGCTACTGGGCCGACCGGGACCTCGCCCTGGTCAGGGAACTCGGCGCCGTCGGGGCGGCCGGCGACCTCTTCGTCGACGGAGCCCTCGGCTCGCACACCGCCTGCCTGCACGCCCCGTACGCCGACGCGGAGCACACCGGCACCGACTACCTCGACGAGCGGGCCGTCGCCGAGCACGTCGCCGCCTGCACCGAGGCGGGCCTCCAGGCGGGCTTCCACGCCATCGGGGACGCCGCGATCACCGCCGTGGTCACCGGGGTCCGGGCCGCCGCCGACAAGGTCGGCCTGGACCGCGTCCGCGCCGCCAGGCACCGCGTCGAGCACGCCGAGATGATGACCCCGGACACCATCGCCGCCTTCGCGGAGCTCGGCCTCACCGCCTCCGTGCAGCCCGCCTTCGACGCGCTGTGGGGCGGCGAGCAGGGCATGTACGCCGACCGGCTCGGCGCCGGGCGCGCCCGCACCCTGAACCCGTACGCGGCCATGCTCAAGGCCGGCGTTCCGCTGGCCTTCGGCTCCGACGCCCCGGTCACCCCGCTCGACCCGTGGGGCACCGTGCGGGCGGCGGCCTTCCACCGCACCCCCGCCCACCGCATCTCCGCCCGGGCGGCCTTCGCCGCCCACACGCGCGGCGGCTGGCGTGCCCTGGGCCGCGACGACGCGGGCATCCTCGTCCCCGGCGCCCCGGCCGACTACGCGGTCTGGGACACGGCCGAACTGGTGGTCCAGGCCCCCGACGACCGGGTCGCCCGCTGGTCCACGGACCCCCGCTCCGGAACCCCCGGACTGCCGGACCTGACCCCCGGCGGCGAGCTGCCGCTCTGCCTGGCCACCGTCGTCGGTGGCCGGGAGGTATTCGTACGGCCACAGGGGTGATCCGGGTGGCCGTGGTTCGGTGAGGGCGGCCGGACCCGGATAGGTTCGGCCGGGTCCACCACCGGACGTCCGAACCGGACGGAGCCGATCGCTCAGCCGCGCCCGCGCCTCGGGGGCGAGGGAAGGTTTCGCCGCAAGGGCGTCCCCCCTGCTCCGCAGGAGATTTGGGGGCCGGTGGCCTCAGATCGGGGCCCCGCGGTCCAGTAGACAACGGTCAGGCGGCCCGCAGCCAGCGGGAGCCGGTCCGGCCCGAAGGACCGCGGGCCCCGATCGCTGTTCTAAAATCATCCTCTGCGACACGACGTACTGGATGTACGAGCACGCAAAAAGGGGAATCAGTGAGCGACGGCGGACAGCGAAGCTACGGACCGCTCGGCACGGCCTTGGTGATCATTCCGACCTACAACGAGGCGGAGAACATCGGGCTGATCGTCGGCCGCGTCCGCGCGGCTGTGCCCGGGGCCCACGTCCTCGTGGCCGACGACAACAGCCCGGACGGCACCGGAAAGCTCGCCGACGAGCTGGCGGCCGCGGACGACCAGGTCCACGTCCTGCACCGCAAGGGCAAGGAAGGCCTCGGGGCCGCCTACCTGGCCGGCTTCGGATGGGGTCTGGAGAACGGCTACGGCGTCATCATCGAGATGGATGCCGACGGCTCCCACCAGCCCGAGGAGCTGCCCAGGCTGCTCACCGCCCTGGAGGGCGCCGACCTGGTGCTGGGCTCCCGCTGGGTGCCGGGCGGCCGGGTCGTCAACTGGCCCAAGAGCCGTGAGTTCCTCTCCCGGGGCGGGTCCACGTACTCCCGGCTGATGCTGGGCGTCCCGATCCGCGACGTGACCGGCGGCTACCGCGCCTTCCGCCGCGAGACCCTCGAGGGGCTGGGCCTGGCCGACGTGGCCTCGGCCGGCTACTGCTTCCAGGTGGACCTGGCCCGGAGGGCGGTGCAGAAGGGCTTCCGCGTGGTGGAGGTGCCCATCACCTTCGTCGAGCGCGAGTTCGGCGACAGCAAGATGAGCAAGGACATCGTGGTGGAGGCCCTCTGGCGGGTCACCCAGTGGGGCCTCAAGGAGCACGCGGGCAAGCTCTCGGACAAGCTGACGGGCAAGCCCACGGGCAAGCCGACGGGCAGGCCGCAGGGCAAGTAGCCCGCGCCACCCCGGGGCCCGCGTCACCCCCGGGGCCCGCGTCACCCCCGGGGCCCGCGGCACCCCTAGGGGATGTCCGGTACCTCCGGCTGAGGACGTCTTTACACCGGCCCAGGCACACTGGGGATATGACGACCGGTGTTCCGACCTCTGCGGCCCCCCGGCGGCGTTCGCCCGCCCGGACGTACCTTCCCCTGGCCATCGCGGCCTGGCTGATCCTGGAGATCTGGCTGCTCGGCCAGGTCGCCGGAGTGATCGGCGGCGGCGGTGTCGCCCTGCTGCTCGCGGGCGGCCTGGTGCTGGGTGCGGTGGTCATCAAGCGGGCCGGGCGACGCGCCTTCAAGAACCTGACGGAGACCTTCCAGCAGGCCCAGCAGGCCCAGCAGGCCCAGGAGGGCCGCGGGCCGACCCCGCCGCAGCCCGGTAAGCCCGGCACGGGCAACGGCCTGACCATGCTGGCCGGCCTGCTCCTGATGATGCCCGGCCTGATCTCGGACGCGGCCGGCCTGCTGCTCCTGCTCCCGCCCGTCCGCGCCCTGATCGGCCGCCGGGCCGCCCGCTCCCTGGAGCGGAAGATGGCCACGGCCCCGGCCGGTTCCTTCGGCGACGCCTTCCAGCAGGCCCGGATCCACTACCCGGACGGCAAGGTCGTCCCGGGCGAGGTCATTCAGGGCGAGGTCGTCCGCGAGGACGCCCCGCGGCGGCCCGACACCGGCCGGCGCCCGCCCCTGACCCACTGACCCGCCGGGCAGGACGAGACGGACCGGACGGACCGGACAGCACGAAGCGGAGGGGCCCACCACACGGTGTGTCTCCATGGTCCAGGCCTCGGAGTTCGTACGCGTCATCGAGGAGCGCCAGGGCTTCAAGATCGGCTGCGTCGAGGAGGCCGCCTGGC
>NZ_JBSFDF010000028.1:0-104656 GCF_053593795.1 Streptomyces sp. NPDC002104
CCCTGCTGACCCTCACCTTCGGCGCGAAGTAACCGCTTGACGGAGTACGGGGCCCGGCCGCCGCGGCGGCCGGGCCCCTACGCCCCTCTTCATACGTACGGGAGCCACCTCATGTACCGACGCTCCGCGGCGGCGGCCGTCCTGCTGGCCGCAGCCCTCACGCTGACGGCCTGCAGTTCGGGCGGCGACGGCAAGACCGAAGCCGCGGCCGCCTCGCCCAAGCCGCCGGCCGCCTCCCCGGCGCCCGACCCGGCCGACGCGACGGGCACCCCGTCGCAGCCGCCCGCGGACGCGAAGCCGACGGGTCCCGTCCTGCCGGACACGAAGCTCGTCCCGAAGACGGGCAGCTTCACCGCGCCGCAGAAGCAGTACCTGAGCGGCCGCGTCCCCGAGAAGACGGACCCGGCGGCCGTCCTGCAGAGCGGCCAGGAGGCCTGCCAGCGGGTGGAGCGCACGGCGAAGCGGGACAAGGACGCGGCGGTCGGCGCCCTGGTGGCCGGGGAGATCCCGGGCGCGAAGGACGCCATCACCTACCTCTGCCCGGAGCAGAAGCCCGTCTTGGCCGCGGCGTCGAAGGGCTTCCCGGACGGTACGAAGCAGTCCCCTGCGGCGGGCACCTACCGTGCGCTGACCCAGAGCGCGACGTGCACCTGGGAGGCCAAGGGCAAGGACGGCGCCTCCCTGGCCTCGGGCCCGGGGACCACGGTGAAGCCGGGCGACAGGATCACGGCCAAGATCCCGGCCGGCACGGCCCAGTTCGTCTCGAACGGCTGCTACGCCTGGATCCCGGCGTAACCCGGACACCACGCGAACGCCTTTGACGCCACGCGCACGCCCCTGACGCGAACGCGAACGCCCCCGCTGCCCGAACTCCCGGGCACCGGGGGCGTTTTCGTGTCCGCATCGGGGGCATCCGCGCTTCCACAGGGCGGGGCCGTACCCCGTCCACGATGGTGGAGGCGAATCCCATGAGGGGTATCAGCGGTTGCATAGGCCTGATCGTGGTGGGGGCCATCCTCACCTTCGCGAGCGACTGGCAGCTGCAGAGCGTCAACCTCGACCTGGTCGGGGTCATCATGATGGTCGCGGGCGTCATCGGCCTCGCGGTCTACGCGAGCATCGCCAAGCGCCGCCGCGTCGGCGCCCTCCCGGTGGTCGACGAAACCCGCCGGGGGCTCTGAGCCCGGCCCCGCGACGCCGGGCCCCGCGCGTCAACCCCGCCGCAGGGCGCCCTCGTAGACGTCCAGCAGCGTGTCCAGGACCGAGTCCATCGAGAAGGCCGACGCCGCCAGTTCGCGGGCGGCCTTCGAGGACGTGGCGTTCCCGGCCGGGTCCAGCAGGGACAGGACCGCTTCCGCGACGCCCGCCGGGCCCGGGTCGACCGCCCGGCCGGCGCCCGCGCGGGCGATGTCGCGGGCCAGGCCGTTGGAGTGGGTCACCACCGACGGGACGCCCACCGACAGGGCCTCCAGCACCGACATCGGGAACGGCTCCTCCACGGAGGGCAGTACGTAGACGTGGGCGCGGCGCAGCTCCGTCAGGACCTCCGCGCCCGACAGCGCGCCCGGGACCGTGAAGCGGGCGTCCAGGCCCAGCTCCGCGATCCGGGCGCGGACCGCCGCGAGCTCGCCCTCGTCCGGGCCGGCCACCACGAACTCCGCGTCCGGGTGCGCCGCCAGCACGGCCGGGGCGGCGTCCACGAAGTCCACCGGGCGCTTGCGGGCCTGCAGGCGGGCAGAGTAGAGGATCCGCGGGGGCCCGGACAGGGCGGGCCGCTCCTCCTGGGCCGGGGTGCCGTTGACGAGCCGGACGGTGTTCGCGAGCGGCGGCGCCCCCACCACCGCGTCGAGGCCCTCGCGCTCGTGCGGGGTCAGGTACAGCAGCGCGTCGGCGCCGCGCAGCAGGCGGCGTACCGCCAGCGCGTCCAGCACCTTGGCCAGCAGTTTCCCGCTCGGGTCGACCATGCCGTGGGTCTGCAGGACCAGCGGTGTGCCGGCCCGCAGCGCCGCCAGGGCGACGGGCAGGGTGACCAGGTCCCGCGCCAGGTGCACGTGGACCAGGTCCGCGCCCCGCACCAGGCGGCCCGCGGAGGCCAGCAGGGCCGGCGAGGTCATCCCGCTGAAGCCGAGGGGGAGCAGGCGCCGGGCGGGGAACAGCTTCGCCGGGACCCCTTCCACCGAGGTCGGCCAGGGCTCCGGGAACCCCTCGCCCAGCGCCAGCAGGTTCGCCTCGTGCCCGCGGGCCCGCAGCCCCTTGGCCAGGTTCAGCGCGACCCGTACCGGCCCGCCGAAGGCGTGCGTGGGGGAGTGCAGGGTGACGGCGTGCAGGACTCTCACTTCGGCTCCTCGACCGGGCGGCGGTGCCCGTCCTGGGTCTGCAGGGTCAGCGCGGGGAGATCCTTGTGGACCACGGACCCGGCGCCCGCGACCGCGCACCGCCCGATGGTCACGCCGGCCAGCACGGTGGCCCGTACGGCCACCCACGCGCCGTCCCCGACGGTGACCGGCGCGTTGCGGTAGCGGAAGTCGGCGGCCCGGTGGTCGTGCGAGCCGGTGCACAGCAGCGCCTCCTGCGAGAGGCAGGCGTGCGCGCCGATCGTCACCGGCTCCAGGTTGAGTATCCAGGCGCCCTCGCCGATCCACGCGTGGTCGCCCACGGTCAGCTTCCAGGGCCACAGCACCCGCACCTTGTGGCGGATCAGCACCCCTTCGCCGATCCGCGCCCCGAAGGCGCGCAGCAGCGCGACCCGCAGCCGGGCGGGGCACAGCCAGCTCATGAAGAGCGTGTTCATCACGGCGAACCAGAGCGCCTGCGTCAGCCGCCCGCGCCCCTTGTCGTATCCGGCCAGCGTGAAGGCAGGAAGATCACGCACAGGAACCCCTCGCAACTCCGGCCCCCGACGGCGCCTTCGAAGGCGCCTCCCCGGGCACCCGAGCGCTCAGACTAGACTGCGCCCGAATCAGGCACAGGGGGTGGGGGCAAGCGTGGCGACCGACATACGCACGACCGTCGCCCGGCCGGTGCCGCCGGGGCCGGGCGACGAGAAGAGCTGGGGCAGGGTCACCACCCCGCGGACGCTGCTCTCGCGGGCGCTCTCCGTCCCGCTGGCCCTCGGGTTCACCGTCTTCCTGCCGCTGTTCGTCGCGGTGCAGGACGGCGCCGGGCAGCACGACGCGGCCTTCTGGCTCCAGCTCCTGCTCACCATGTACGCGGGCGCCCGGCTCTCGGCGATGGTCCTGACCAGCCGCCGCAAGCTGCTCCAGGGCTCCTTCTGGCTCTTCGTCTACATGGCCATGGGCGTGGCCCCCCTCGCCCAGGCCGTCCTCGGCCAGGTGCCGACCCCCGTCGTCGGACCGCGCTCCGACCTCACCGCCGCCATCGGCCTGGTCCTGCTGGGCTGCGCCGCCTTCGACGTGGGCGTGCTGCTGGCCCGGCACCGGCCGGCGGGCCGCGCGGGCGGTTCGCTGAAGGAGCCGCGCCCGGTCATGGCGCACCGGCGGCGCCTGTACCTGCTGACCGGCGTGGCCTTCCTGGGCAGCGCGGCGCTGATCGTGAAGCTGGGCGGCCCGGCGGTGTTCTTCTCCAGCCGCCAGGAGATCATCGCGGGCATCGAGGAGGCCGGCGTCTCCCAGGACGGCCAGGCGGGCCAGGCGCTGCTGCGCGGCTTCGGCACGGTCCCCGCGCTGCTGGCCCTGCTGCTGTACACGCGGTGGCTGATCACCTCGAAGTTCGCCCGCCGCAAGGTGTCGATCATCGTCACCTGGTCGGCGCTCATGGTCCTCAACCTGATCGTCAACAATCCGATCTCGAACCCGCGCTACTGGTTCCTGACGGTCATGTTCGCGATGCTCTTCACCGTCTTCCCGGTGAGCGCCGCGATGTACCGGGTGGCGCTGTCCATGGCCGTGGTGATCGCCCTCCTCGTCTTCCCGTTCGCGGACCGCTTCCGCTACGACGAGAAGAACTACAAGCCGGTCGAGACGACCTCGTTCCTGGAGCCGATGGCGCTCAAGGACTACGACCAGATCGGCATGTTCGCGAACACCATCACCTTCTCCGATTCCGGTCCCGGCCATTCCTACGGGCGCCAGCTCGCGGGATCGGTCTTCTTCGCGGTGCCGCGCTCGGTGTGGTCGGGCAAGCCCCGCGACACCGGCGTGATGGTCGGCCAGTGGATGGGCACGGTCAACACCAACCTGTCCTCCCCGATCTGGGCCGAGCTGTGGATCGACTTCGGGCCGCTGGGCATGGGGGCGGGGCTGCTGGGGATGGGGTACGCCGCCGCCCGCGTCGACCGGCGCTACGCGAAGCGCGCGCGGCGCAGCTCGCCGCCGGGCAGTCTGATCTCGACGGTGGTCCCGCTGGTCGCGGGGTACTCCTTCATCCTGCTGCGCGGGCCGCTGCTCCAGGCCTCGGGGCGGATCGCCATCGCGGGGATGTGCCTGGCGCTCGTGGCCACGTACCGGCAGGACCGGGCCACCACCCTGCGCTGACGCCGGGGGCTGTTCGTGTAACCGCTCCGCAAGTGCAGCAGCTCAACTTGTGCATCGAGTACGTGCCCTCGGTACAGTGGTCCCATGACCGAGACAGTGGGGCGCCGCGAACGCAAGAAGGCCCAGACGCGCAAGGCCCTGGCCGATGCCGCGCTGCGCCTGTTCCTGGAGCGCGGGTACGACAAGGTCGGCGTCCGCGACGTGGCGGAGGAGGCAGACGTCTCGGTGACCACGCTCTTCAAGCACTTCCCGAGCAAGGAAGCCCTGGTCTTCGACGAGGACGAGGACGTCGAGGCCGCGCTCGTCTCGGCGGTACGGGACCGCGCGCCCGGGCAGTCGGTCCTGCACTCCCTGCGCGAGCACTTCGTGGAGACCCGGGCGGCCCGCCGGATCGACGACCCGGCGGTGATCGCCCACGTCACCCTGGTGCGGGAGACGCCGGAACTGGTGGAGTACTGGGACCGGATGTGGCGGCGCCACGAGTTCGCGCTCGCCGCCGCCATCGCGGCCGAGGCCGGAGCCCCCGAGGGCGACCTCAGGTCCGCGGCGCTGGCCCGCTTCGTGATGGACACCGCGAGCCTGATCCGCGGCCAGGAGGACCAGCGGCAGGCCATGCTGGACCTGTTCGGCCTGATCGAAGCGGGCTTCGGCGACACCCCGGCCTGAGCCGGCCCGCGCAGGAGCCCGCCGGGGGCCCGCCCCGGGCCCGGTGCCTCAGGCCGCCCGGACCTCGGCGGCGCCGGCGGGCGCGGCCGCTTCGGGGGCCGGCAGCCGGGCCACGCGCAGCCAGGCCGCCGCGGCCTTCGCGGCGGAGCCGAGGGCGAGGCCCCACGCGGCCCCGGCCACGCCCCAGACGGCGTACCCGCCCAGCAGCAGCCCGACCGACAGCAGCGAGAAGACCACCTGGAGCGAGAGGGTGGCCCTGGGGTTCAGCACCCGCAGGGTCAGCAGCGCGCAGGTGCCCAGCCCCATGACGGCGTACTGCGCGCCCGTCGCGGGCAGCAGCGCGGCCGCCGCCCGCCAGGTGTCGCCGAGCAGTGCGCGCCCGGCCCGCTCCGGCAGCGCGTACAGCACGGCCCCCCACGCGGCGCCGGTCACCGCGAGCACGCCGCCCATCAGGGCGGTCAGCCGGACCACGCCCCGCTTGCCGGAGGCCCGGCCGACGACGGGCGGGCCGAAGGAGTTCGCGGAGTTGAACAGCACGTTCAGCGGCCCGAACAGGGTGGTGGCGCCGCGCAGCGCGCCCACGGCCAGCGGGGTCGCGAAGACGCCGAGCCCGAGGACGGCGAGCTGACTGGAGCCGTTGCCCACGGCGAACTCGACCACGAAGCGCTGTCCCAGATAGCCGCGCCGCAGATAGGGCCGCAGCTCCGTGGCGGCGCCCCGCACCGAGGGCCGCAGCAGCCACAGGCCGAGCGCGAGCGCGGGCAGCGCGGAGACCCCCCACACCAGGACCAGCCGCCCGGCCGGCGAGCCCTCGGGCTGGAGCAGCAGCGCGGTCACCACGCAGGCCAGGCGCAGCGCGTCGGCGGCCAGGGCCCGGCCGGGAGCCCGCAGGGCGGAGAAGCAGTAGCGCAGCCCGTCCTGCAGCAGCACCAGGGGCAGGACGAGGCCCAGCGCGAGGAACGCCCACCCGGTCGCCCCGGGCAGCAGCAGGCCGAGGAGGGCCAGTGCGGCTCCCACCGCGGCCGAGGCCGCGCCGGTGAAGGCGAGGCCCGAGCGGCAGGCGGTGGCGAGGCTGCCGGTGCCGCGGTCGTCCTTCTCCAGCACCAGGGTCTGGCCGACGTAGGCCATGTTCAGGCCGAGCAGCACGGTGAAGGTCACGTAGACCATGGAGAAGTCGGCGAAGCCGGCCGCCGAGGAGAGCCGGGCGGCCAGCACCAGGACCAGGATGTTCGTGGCGCTGGACGCGGCCTGGTCCAGTACCGAGGCGACCGCGGCGAGGGAGCGCCGGCTCACCGCCGGCCCGTGCGGACCGTCCGCAGGGCGACCGTGTCGGTCCCGTCGCCCGGGATGTGCTGCGAGGCGTCGGCGGCGGCCACCTCGTAGGGGATCGGCTGCGGCTCGCGCGAGCGGGGCGAGGGCGGGGGCGGGGAGGACGCGGGCCGGGGGTCCTCGGCGGCGGGGCCGCCGCCCTTGGGGCTGCGGCCCAGGCCGCGCTTCTTCTCGCCGGGCAGCGGCGCGTGCAGGACGGCGCCCAGCACCGTGCCGCCGGCCCCGCTGATCAGCTCGCGGATGCGGGAGAGGTCGGTGCGGCGCACCGCGCCGGGGTTGCAGACCACCAGGACCCCGTCGACGCGGTCGACGAGCGCGAGGGCGTCGGCGTACGAGAGCACGGGCGGGGCGAGCACCACGACGGTGGAGTTGGGGGAGTCGGCCTCGGAGATCAGCCGGGTGGCCCGCTGCGAGGTCAGGGCGCGGGGCACGTTGCGCACCCGCTCGCCCGGGATCAGGTCGAAGGTGCCCGACTCCCCGGCGTCCACCAGGAGCTGGCGGCCGTCGGGCCACTCGGTTTCCGCGTGCTGGGCGGCCGTGCCCCCCTTGGACTTGCTCCAGTTGGGCCGGCCGGAGGCGTCGGTGGGCAGCTGGCTGGCCAGCACCGGGGTGCGCAGGTCGGCCTCGATGAGGAGCACGTCCTTGCCGGTCTCCGCGAAGGAGGCGGCCAGGTTCACCGCCACGGCGGCGGCGATCTCGCTGCTGCCGCGCGGGGCGACCACCAGGAGGCGGCGCCGGTCCGCGAACCGGGCGTCGTAGGCGAGCCGGAAGGCCACCGAGCGGAACTCCTCGGCCAGCCGGGGGTCCTCCTCGCCCGCGGCGAGCAGCGGCCCGCCGTCGGCCTTGCCCCGCG
Organism: Streptomyces sp. NPDC002104; assembly: GCF_053593795.1. NCBI lineage: Bacteria > Bacillati > Actinomycetota > Actinomycetes > Kitasatosporales > Streptomycetaceae > Streptomyces > Streptomyces sp. NPDC002104. Next base: position 7,342 of record NZ_JBSFDF010000028.1, read on the forward strand.
GCAGGGAGCCCAGTACGGGAGCGCGCAGGGCGCGGGCGACGTCGCCCTCGGAGCGCGGAGCCGGGTCGAAGACGAGGCGCACCCAGGCGCCGAGCAGGCCGAGGGCCAGGCCCACGGCGGCGCCGAGCGCGAGCGACATGGCGATGCCGGGGCCGTCGGCCCCGTGCGGCGGGACGGCGGTGCTGGTGACCCGGCCCGGGGTCATGTCCAGGGCCTTGAGCTTGGCGATGTTGCCGTTGAGCGTGTTGATCTTGCTCTGCTGGTCGGTCTTGGCGGCGTACGCGGCGTCCCGCGCCGGACCGGCCGGCATGCCGGCGGTCTGCTTGGTCAGGTCTTCGAGCTGCTTGGCCACCGGGTCGCGCTGCTCCTGGTAGCCCTTGACCATCTTGTCGCGGGTGACGTCGAGCGCCTCCTGCCGCTTGAGCAGGTAGGCCTCGCTCATCGCGTTGGCGCGCGTGGCGGCCTCGGCGGGGGTGGCGGCGGTGTAGGTGAAGCGGAGCACCATCGTCTGCGGGGGGTTGGTCACCTGCAGACCGGCGCGCAGGGCCGAGAAGTCGGCGGCCGAGACCCCGAGCTTCTTCGCGGCCTCGTTGGCTATGGAGCTGGAGAGCGCGACCTGCCGCTCCGAGCCGATGTTGATCGCCTTGTCGGGGGCGAGGCTCGGGTTGAAGGGGTCGTCGGTGGGCGCGCGCAGCACGATGTCGGCGGTGGCCACGTAGGTGTCCGCCGTGGAGACGCCGAGGTAGACCCCGCCGAGCAGGCCGATGCCCACGCCCGCGGCGAGGAGCCGGCGGTAGCGCAGGAGCTGCTTGAACTGATCCCGGAGGAGGTCCGGTTCGTCCTCGGCCGGAGCCGCTGCCGGGCGGTTGGTCTCGATCACGGCCGGGGACCCCCAAGTGCTTCGTCCATCAGTGCGTCGATGCGGGCCAGGCCCGCCTCACGGCTCAGGTGCGCCGCCACGTGGCGCGGTCCGGCCGCCCCCAGCGCGTCCGCGCCGGCGGGGTCCTCGGCCAGCGCCCGTACGGCCTTGAGCAGGGCCTCCGGGTTCTCCGGCGGTACGAGCACCCCGGCGCCCGAGCGTTCGACCTCCTGGGCGGTTCCGCCCAGTGCCGCGACGGAGGCCACGACGGGACGGCCCGCCTGGAAGTACGAGGTGAGCTTGGACGGCACGCTCATGTCCATCACGGCGGCGTGCTGCGTGACCGCGAGCACGTCCGCCGCGGCGAGGATATCGGGGAACTCTCCGTCCGCGGCAGGGGGGATGATGTCGAGGTTGGGAACATCGGCCGCCAGGTCGGCCAGCGCGGAGCGCTGGCTGCCGTCACCCATCAGGACGAACCGGACGCTCGGGTCCAGCCGGGCGGCGCCGACGAGGACCTCCAGCCCCTGCTTGAGCCCCATGTTCCCGGAGTGCAGGACGACGGTCTGGTGGGGGGCCCACCCGAGGTGGTGGCGGGTGCGGCCGCGCGGCTTGGTGGGCAGCGCCACGTGGGACCAGTTCGGGACGAGCCGGATCCGGCCGGGGTCCACGCCCATGCCGACGACCCGGTCGACGAATGTCTCGTGGATCACACCGACGAGGGCGGCCCGCTTCAGGGCGTGGGCCTCGGCCCGCCCGGCGTACTTGGCCGCCTTGTCCCCGCCGCTGATCCCGCTCTGCGCGGCGGCGGCGCCCATCAGGTCCTGGACGACCGGGACGAAGGGGACCTTCCAGCGCGCCGCGAGGCGTGCGGCCAGCAGGCCGCCCGCCAGGCTCGGCATCTGCGCGAGGACCGCGTCCGGCTTCCCCATCCGGGGCGGGGCCACGGAGCCGTGGAGGAGAATCGATCCTTCGAAAAGGGCCCGGCGGACGGCGGTCTGGCGCGGGGGAACGGTGTGCGCGCGCCGGTGCACGGTCACGCCCGCGCGCTGTTCCGTGCGCCGGAGCGCCCCCTTGTACTCCGGCTCGACGGACCACGCCGGGTAGTGGGGCATGCCCGCCAGGACGTGGGTCTCGTGACCGAGATCCGCCCAGTGCTCCGCGATCTGAGTGGCGTACGGGCCGATGCCCGTGTGCTCAGGGGCGTAATTCGTGGAAACCAGCAGTAGGCGCCGCTGACCGGATTTCGACACTGGACGTCCCCCTCTCACCAGGATGATGCGCACGTCACCCTATTCGTTCACCGGCAACACAGGGAACGTGCACGCTATTGTCTGCTAATCCGCCACACCGAGGTGTGCGGCTTCTGGGGGATATCACGTGACGGAGAAGGATATGTCCGAATTTGTCGAGGGTGGGCGTAGACCTCACCGAATCGGTTACGCGCCGGGTGCCTACGACCTCTTCCACATCGGACACCTCAACATCCTTCGCCATGCCCGGAGTCAGTGCGACTACCTGGTGGCGGGGGTCGTGTCCGACGAAATGGCGGAACTCGCCAAGGGGCGCCGCCCGGTGATTCCGCTCGTCGAGCGGCTGGAGATCGTCCGCAGCGTCCAGTACGTGGATGCGGCTTTCGTGGAGACCGTCCCGGACAAGGTCGAAACGTGGAAACAAGTCCGTTTCGACGTGATATTCAAGGGCGACGACTGGCGCGGCACCCCCAAGGGCGACCAGCTGGAAAAGGACTTCGCCGTGCACGGGGTCGAGGTCGTCTACTTCCCGTACACGGTCCACACCTCCAGCACCCAGCTGCGCCGGGCCCTGGACGTGCTGTCCCAGCCGCTCGCCACCGAACAGCTCGCCACCGAACAGCGGGGCTGAGCGGGGCCGGAGCCGGGCCGCGGGCCCGGCCGCGGCCCGGCGGCGACACCGCTTCGGGCGCCCGCCCCGGTCACCTCGCTCACCTCGGTACGGCGCTGAGCTCCCGGAACCACTTCGCGAGGAACGCCACCAGGAACAGCGCGGCCATCACGCCCGCTCCGGCGTACGCCCAGCGGAACGCCGCGCCCCCGCCGAGGAGCATGAACACCAGGCAGAACACCCCGTAGTCCACGGGCAGCAGCGCCACCGCACGCAGGTTCGACGGCGCGGCGGCCGCACTGCCCGGCGCGGGCTTCGGCTTGAGCTTCTCTGTCAGCAGCCCCCCGAAGAAGGTCACCACCGCGGCGAGCTGGAAGCCCAGCGGCACCAGCAGCCAGCCGGCCGAGGCGGCTCCGTGCGCCCCGCCGCCGACCCCGTAGGCCTCGGGGAAGCGGTAGAAGGCGATCAGCACGCAGGTGTGCAGCGCGGTGAGCTTCGCGCAGTCCACGACGTGGTCCAGCCACTCGCCCGCCGCACTGCCGCCCCCGCGGAGCCGGGCGAGCTGCCCGTCGGCGGAGTCGAAGGCGAAGCCGACGGCGAGCAGGGCCCACACCGCGATCCCCAGCCCCCACGAGGGCGAGGCCAGGGCGACGGCGGCCGCGCCCGCGAAACTCAGAGCGGCGCTGATCAGCGTCACCTGGTTCGGGGTGAGCCCGAGCGCGTACGATCCGGCGGCCAGGTACCGCCCGACGGGCCGGTTGACGAACCGGGAGTAGAGCGACACCCCCTTCGCCGACTTCTGCGCCCCGCGCAGCTCCCGCAGCGCGGTCCCGACACTCGCCATCGACACAACCCCTCGAACATCCGTCTATGTGTGCGTGCGTACGAAGGGCACATCATCGCAGGGCGTCCGACGGCTCCGGCCCCGGGTCCGCCCGATGCGGAGCCCGGGGAACCGCCCCCGACGCGCTACGCGCCCCCGCCCACCACCTTCAGCAGCAGCACCGCGCGGGCCGGCACCGTCACGCTCCCGCCCCCGCGGTGCACGGTGGCGGGCGCCGCCGCCTGGTCCTCCCGGGAGGTGTCCAGGACCAGTTCGTACGCCCGGCCCCACGGCGGCCCCGGCAGGGTCCAGGACACCGGCCGGTCCCCGGCGTGCAGCAGGGCGAGGAAGCTCTCGTCCGTGACCTGGCGCCCGCGCTCGTCACGGCCCGGGATGTCCTGCCCCGACAGGTACAGACCCACCGACCCGGCCGGGGCGTACCAGTCCCGCTCGGTCATCTCCACCCCCGCCGGGGTGAACCAGGCCAGGTCGCGCAGCCCGTCCGCCCCCTGCGAGCGCCCCGAGAAGAACGCCCGGCGGCGCAGCACCGGATGGGCCCGGCGCAGCGCCAGCAGCCGCCGGGTCAGTGCGAGCAGGGCCTGCCAGGACGGGTCCTGAAGCAGCGACCAGTCCACCCAGCTCGTCTCGTTGTCCTGGCAGTACGCGTTGTTGTTGCCGCCCTGCGTGCGGCCGAACTCGTCGCCCGCCACCAGCATCGGCACCCCGGTCGACAGCAGCAGCGTGGTCAGCAGGTTGCGCAGCTGGCGCCGGCGCAGCGCCGCGATCCGCGGATCCGTGCCCTCCTCGGGCTCGCCCTCCACCCCGCAGTTCCAGGACCGGTTGTCGTTCGTCCCGTCCCGGCCCGCCTCGCCGTTGTCCTCGTTGTGCTTGGACTCGTACGACACCAGGTCGCGCAGGGTGAAACCGTCGTGCGCGGTGATGAAGTTGACCGAGGCGTAGGGCCGCCGCCCGCCCCACGCGTACAGGTCGCTCGATCCCGACAGCCGGTACCCGAGGTCCCGTACGTCGGGCAGCGCGCCGCGCCAGAAATCCCGAACGGCGTCCCGGTAGCGGTCGTTCCACTCCGTCCACAGCGGCGGGAACGCCCCCACCTGGTACCCGCCCGAGCCCACGTCCCAGGGTTCCGCGATCAGCTTCACCCGCCGCAGCACCGGGTCCTGGGCGATCACCGCGAGGAACGGCGAGAGCATGTCCACGTCGTGCATCGAGCGGGCCAGGGCCGCCGCCAGGTCGAAGCGGAAGCCGTCCACCCCCATCTCGGTGACCCAGTACCGCAGCGAATCGGTGATCAGGCGCAGCACGTGCGGCCGCCCGGCGTGCAGGGTGTTGCCGCAGCCCGTGTAGTCGGCGTACCGCCGCTGGTCCGACTGGAGCCGGTAGTACGCCCGGTTGTCGATCCCGCGCAGCGACAGCGTCGGGCCCAGCTCGCCGGCCTCCGCCGTGTGGTTGTAGACCACGTCGAGGATGACCTCGATCCCGGCGGCGTGCAGCGCCTTGACCATCCGCTTGAACTCGCCGACCTGCTGGCCGGCCGTCCCGCTGGAGGAGTACGCCGCGTGCGGGGCGAAGTAGCCGATCGAGTTGTAGCCCCAGTAGTTGCGCAGGCCCCGGCGCAGCAGGTGGTCCTCGTGGGCGAACTGATGGACCGGCAGCAGCTCCACCGCCGTCACCCCGAGCCCGGTCAGGTGCTCGATCGCCGCCGGGTGCGCGAGGCCCGCGTACGTACCGCGCAGGTGCTCCGGGATGCCCGGGTGACGCATCGTGAACCCGCGCACGTGCAGTTCGTAGATGACCGAATCGGCCCACGGGGTCTTCGGCCGGACGTCGTCCGCCCAGTCGTCGTCATCGTGGACCACGACCCCCTTGGGGACGTGCGGGGCCGAGTCGCGGTCGTCGCGCACGGTGTCCGCGATGTACTGCTGGGGCCAGTCGCGGACGTGCCCGTACACCTCGGGCGGCAGCAGGAACTCCCCGTCCACGGCCCGCGCGTACGGATCCAGGAGCAGCTTCGCGGGATTGTGCCGGGCCCCCGTCCACGGGTCCCAGCGCCCGTGCACCCGAAATCCGTACCGCTGCCCGGGGCGCACGCCCGGCAGGAAGCCGTGCCAGATCTCGTGGGTCAGCTCCGTCAGCGCGCAGCGGCTCTCGGAGCCGTCCTCCGCGAACAGGCAGACCTCCACCGCCTCCGCGCCCTGGGCCCACAGCGCGAAGTTGGTCCCGGCCGTGCCGTCCGGACCCTGGTGGAACCGGGCCCCCAGCGGATGTGAGGACCCGGGCCACACGGGCGGCCCGGGCAGCCCCCGGCTCACCACGGCATGGCCTCTGACCTGCGGTTCCATCAGCCCCAAGGGCTGTCCGGCCGGGTGCCCGCTCCCGTTGGCGGCTCCCGGCCCGCTTCCGTTGCCGTGTCCCGTCCCGTTGCCGTTCCCCGTCCCGTGGCCGGCCCCGGTTCCGGTCTCGACCCCGGCCAGGGCCTCCGCCTCTTGCTCGGCTGCGCTCGACACTGCCCGCCTCCACGGCTCTCGGTACCTGCGGGGGTGGGGGAGATGCGGCCCCGGCGTCCCGGCCGGGGCCCGCCCCCGTCTGGTCCTTCCCACTGTTCTGCCCGGACTGTCCTGCCTGGAACGTGGGCCGCGCCCACGTTTCCCCCGGAGGGGCCCGGTCGTTGGAGTTGCGTGACTTTTCTGACGAGGCGGGCAGGGGCGGGCTTGGCCGCCGTGGCGGTTTGGGCGGGCCTCCTCGGAGGCCTGGCCGGATGCACCGGGAACGGCGGCTCCCCGATCGAGATCCAGCTGCCCGGCAAACCCCGGTCACCGGACGAGGCGATCAGGATCACCCCCGACGACAACGCGAAGGGGGTGCCGGCCGAGGGCCCGCTGACGGTCACGGTGCCCGAGGGGCGCCTGGAGCGGGTCGTGGTCACGAAGGTGGAGGACGCGCAGCAGGAGCAGGTGCCCGGCGCCATCGCCGTCGACGGGCTCAGCTGGAGCCCCGACCCGGCGCAGGGCCGGCTCTCGCTCGCGGCCAAGTACACCGTGGACGCGGTCGCGCTCGACGGGCACAACCGCCGCCAGGCCCGGCACACCACCTTCACCACCTACGTTCCCGAGGAGCGGTTCATCGGCTACTTCAAGCCCGAGAACCGCTCGACCGTCGGCACCGGAATGATCATCTCCTTCGGGTTCAGCCGGTCCGTCGAACGCCGCGCCGACGTGGAGCGGGCCATCACGATCACCTCGAACCCGCCCGTGGAGGTGGTGGGCCACTGGTTCGGCGACGAGCGCCTGGACTTCCGGCCCAAGGCCTACTGGAAGCCCGGCACCGAGGTCACCGTCAAGATCGGCCTGCGGGACGTCGAGGGAGCGCCCGGCTCCTACGGCATCCAGGACAAGACCCTGCGCTTCACCGTGGGCCGCTCCCAGATCTCCACCGTCGACGCGGCCGCGCACACCATGGAGGTCCGGCGCGACGGTGAGCTGCTGTCCACCGTGCCGATCACCGCCGGGGCCCCCAAGAACATGACCTACAACGGGAAGATGGTGGTGATGGAGCTCTTCGACGTCACCCGCATGAACGGGCAGACCGTGGGCTTCGGCGGCGAGTACGACATCCCCGACGTGCCGCACGCCATCCGCCTCACCCGCTCCGGGACCTTCCTGCACGGCAACTACTGGGCCAGCCCCGACACCTTCGGCTCCACCAACGTCAGCCACGGCTGCATCGGCCTGCGCGACAACAAGGGCGGCGGTTCCGACACCCCGGCCGGCTGGTTCTTCGACCGGACCCTGGTGGGCGACGTGGTGGAGGTCGTGAACTCGCAGGACAAGACGGTCGCTCCGGACAACGGACTGGGCGGCTGGAACATGTCCTGGCCCGCCTGGGTCGCGGGCTCCGCGATCGGCTGACCTGCCGTCATGTCCCCCTCCACCCGGCGTTCCCCGCACCCGACACCCCAGTCGAGTGATTGTCGTACCGGAATGCCGTAGCGGGGGAGTGTCGGTCCGTCCGGCTCGCCGGAGCCCGCCGCCAGCCTGTACGGGCCCGCCCGCACGCGGCGGCGGGCAACGGACGGAGCGTCATGTCAGCAAGGAAGTGGACCCTCGGACCCCTGGGGCTCGCCCTCGGGGCCGTACTGGCCGCAGGAGCCCCGGCGGCCCTGGCGGCGCCGGCCGCGCCGGGCCCCGGCGGGCAGCAGCCGGTACAGCCCCGGCAGGCCGCCGCGGCCCTGCGGGCCCCGCTGCCGGGCGGGCTCGGCCCCTGCATCGGGGCCGGCTGCCCCGACCCGTTCCCGCCGATCGAGGTCGGCACCGACCCCAACGGCTACGACGAGGGCATCAACATCTTCGTCGGCGCCGACTTCCTCGTCCGCGAGCGCGCCGCCGAGGCCGAGGGCAAGGTCGTCGTCCTCGGCAGCTTCGACCAGAACAAGAACCTGGCGGCGGGCGGCGGCGGGTACAACATCGGGGTCGTCGGCGCGGGTTCGCTGGTGAGGCCCCCGGCGGGATCGGACTTCCTCACCACCGGAGGCAACGTCACCATCGCCGCCAACCAGCGGCTGATCTCCGACGGCGGCGTCGTCCGGCACGCGGGCACCGCCCCGGGCCCCGGCACGGTCACCGGCACGCTCGTGTCCGACCCGGCCGCGGTCACCCCGTACGCCGGCCTGCGCGACCAGCTCACCTCGGCCAGCCGGTGCTACGCCCGGGTCGACGGCAGCCCGCGCCCGGCCACGGGCACCGCCGTCAACCAGGACGGCACCACCGTCTTCACCGGGGACAACACCTCCCCGCTCCAGGTCTTCACCGTGGACTTCGACATGGTGAGCGGGAGCGGCGGCGCCATCGGCATCCGCTTCGACCGGATCCCCGCCGGCGCCACCGTCCTGGTCAACGTCCTGGGCGCCGGCCGCACGATCAACACCTACGGCGGCAGCATCGTCGACACCGGACCCGGCGCGGACCCCTGGAACGGCTACCGCACCCGGCTCCTGTGGAACTTCCCCGACGCCACCGCCGTCCAGCTGGCGGGCACCGGACAGTTCCAGGGCAGCGTGCTCGTCGGCGAGCAGGCCTCGCGCACCACCGTGACCCTGCCCGGGACCAACGGCCGCTTCTTCACCACCGGCGAGCTCGTCCACACCAGCAGCGGGGGCGGCGGCCAGGAGTTCCACGCGTACCCCTTCGACGGGGACCTGCCCGACTGCGGGAACCCGGGCCCAGTCACGGGCGCCGTCTCCGTCACCAAGCGGGACGACGCGGACAACCTGCTGGCCGGAGCCACGTACGAGCTGTGGCGGGAGACCAACAACACCCCCGGAGCCCAGTTCACCAGCCCCGGCGGGGACACGAAGGTCGCCGACTGCGTGACCCCGGCGAGCGGCGTCTGCTCCCGCACCGTCCCGCTCGGCACGTACTACTGGCGCGAGACGAAGGCCCCGGACGGCTACCAGCTGTCCGGCGACCCGGTCGCCGAACTGACGCTGACCGAGGAGAACGCCACCGCCGGCGTGAACGCGGAGATGAGCAACGCGAAGCTCCCGGGCAGCGCCGAGGTGGTGCTGCGCAAGTCCGACGCGGACGGCGGGGCCCTGCTGCCCGGCGCCCGCTTCGAGCTGTGGCGCGAGGCCAACGGCGTCACGGGCCTGCAGACCACCGGAGCGGACCCCGACGTGCAGCTCGCCGGGTCCTGCACCACCGACGCACAGGGAAGCTGCACCGTCCAGCTCCCCGTCGGTGAGCGGTACTACTGGCGGGAGACGCAGCCCCCGGCCGGCTACGACCTGCCGGCGGACCCGGTCACGCCGTTCGACCTCGACGAGCGCCACGTGACGACGGGCCTCGTCGTCGGCGTCACGGACGAGCGGAGCGAGGACCCCGAGGAGGACCGCTCGATCGAGGTCATGAAGAAGGACGCGAAGACCAAGCGTCCGCTGCGCGGTGCGGTGTTCGAGGTGTGGAAGGAGACCAACGGCACCACCGGCCTCCAGACGCGGGGCATCAACCCGGACCGCAAGGTGACGCAGGGCTGCGCGACCGACCGGGACGGGGTCTGCGCGTTCCCGGGCCTGGACGACGGCTCGTACTACGTGGTCGAGACGGCCGTGCCGGAGGGCTACGTCCTGCCGCGGAACCGGGTCACGGGTCCGCTCCGCCTGGACGGGAACACCCCGGACCACCGGGTGATCATCACCCTGGAGAACAAGCGGGACGACCACGGCAAGGGCAAGGGCGGCAAGGGCAAGGGCGACAAGGGCGGCAAGGGCAACAGCCCGAAGCGGCCCGCCGAGTAGCCCGCCCGAGTAGCCCGCCCGGGTGGGCCGGTGACCCTGCCGGCCCACCCGGCGCGACGGGGCCGGGCGGGTCCGGTTGGCTCGGATCCGACGGCCCGGCCGGCGGGCGCGAGGAGGCCCGTATGCGCACAGGGGACCAGGCGGCCGCCACGGGCGCGATCGGCAGGGCGGCCGCGACGGCCGCGCTCCTCGCGGTGACCGCCCTCGCCCCGCCGTCGGCGGCAGCCGCGGCGGCTCCGGCGCCCACGCCCGGCCCGGCCGCGTCGTCCCCGGCCGGGGAAGCGCGGGCGTGCACCGCCGGGACCGGCCCCTACCAGCGCGAGCTGGAGGGCCACGTGGGCCGGGCGGCCGACGGGACGCAGGACGCCGGGGACTGCGAGGCGATCCGCACCTTCCAGCGCGCCCACGGGATCCGGCCCGCCGACGGCTACGCCGGCCTGGCCACCTTCCGCACCATGATCGCCGTCGCCGCCCGCGCGAACCCCAACGCCGCCGGCGACTGCCCGGTCCGTTCGCACCGGGTGACCTGCGTGGACCTGGAGCGCCAGCTCCTGTGGGTGCAGCGCGGCCGCACCGTGGTCTTCCCGCCCGTGCCCGTCCGCACCGGACGCGACGAGGAGGAGACCCGTCCCGGCTGGCACGAGATCTACTGGCGCAGCGAGGACCACGTGTCCACGCTCTACGACGACGCGCCCATGCCCTACGCGCAGTTCTTCGACGCGGGCCAGGCCCTGCACGGCCGCCCCGGCGACCTGTACGCCCACGGCGGCTCGGCCGGCTGCGTCAACCTCACCGTCCCCGACGCGCGGAGGCTGTGGGACCTGCTCACCGAGGGCGACGCCGTCTACGTCTGGGGCGCCAAGCCCGGCACGGAGGACTGACTCCCGCTCCCCGCACCACTCTTGGGACGGAACGGTGACACGACCGTACTGTCTCGTGATCCACCATGTGATTTCCTGGCGAATAAGCGCGCGACTGTCCGCGCGCGGGGGACATGGGGAGAACGAGAGTGAACCTGCAGCCGATACGCGGCCGCGCCCGCACCGGCCTGCCGGCCCTCCTGCTGGGCGCGGCCCTGCTGTTCACCAGCGCGTGCAGCGGTGGCGGAAACGCGGGCGGCAACGACGGGAGCGGTGGCGGAGACGGGGTGACCGGCACGACCGGTACCGAGGCGTCGAAGGCCGTCGTGAGCGTCAAGCCGGACGACGGGGCCAAGGAGGTCGCGACGAGCGGCATCCTCAAGATAACCAGCACCGGCGGCAAGCTCACCACGGTGACGGTCGCCGACACCAAGGGCAACGCGGTGGAGGGCAAGCTCGCCGCGGACGGCGCGAGCTGGGAGCCCGCCCGCAACCTCGCCTCCGCCACCGAGTACAAGGTGCACGCGGTGGCCAAGGACGAGGCCGGCCGCGAGTCCGCGAAGGACACCACCTTCACGACCCTCACGCCCGCCAACACCTTCATCGGCCAGTACACCCCCGAGGACGGATCGACGGTCGGCGTGGGCATGCCGGTCTCGATCAACTTCTCCCGCGGCATCACCAACCCCGAGGCCGTCGAGAAGGCGATCACGGTGACGGCCGATCCCGCCGTCCCGGTCGAGGGCCACTGGTTCGGCAACGACCGCCTCGACTTCCGCCCCGAGAAGTACTGGGCCGCGGGCACCAAGGTCACCCTGAAGCTGGCGCTCGACGGAGTCGAAGGCCGCCCGGGGGTCTACGGCAAGCAGACCCGTACGGTCACCTTCAAGGTCGGCCGCTCGCAGGTCACCACGGTCGACGCCGCCGCGCACCGGATGAGCGTGGTCCGCGACGGCGGGGAGATCAAGAACATCCCGATCACCGCCGGCGCCCCCGCGAACACCACGTACAACGGGCAGATGGTCATCAGCGAGAAGTACAAGGTGACCCGGATGAACGGCGCCACCGTCGGCTTCGGCGGGGAGTACGACATCTCCGACGTTCCGCACGCGATGCGGCTGACCACCTCCGGAACCTTCGTCCACGGCAACTACTGGGCCTCGTCCGGCACGTTCGGCTCCGAGAACGTCAGCCACGGCTGCGTGGGCCTGAAGGACGTGCGCGGCGCCGGTGACGGCAGCCAGCCCGCCGCCTGGTTCTTCGACGAGTCGATCATCGGTGACGTGGTCGTCGTGAAGAACTCCAAGGACAAGACCGTCGCCCCCGACAACGGCCTCAACGGCTGGAACATGGACTGGGCGGAGTGGATCAAGTAACACCCTCCCGTACGTAGTTCCGGTGGCCCGGTGCTGTGACCCACAGCACCGGGCCACTCGGCGTTAACCGGCGCTAACCTTCCCGTATGACCATCTCTCTCGAAGTCTCCGAAGGCGTCGGCGTCATCCGGCTGGACCGGCCGCCCATGAACGCCCTGGACATCGCCACCCAGGACCGGCTGCGCGAGCTCGCCGTCGAGGCGACCGACCGGGCCGACGTCCGCAGCGTCGTCCTCTACGGCGGCGAGAAGGTGTTCGCGGCCGGCGCGGACATCAAGGAGATGCAGACGATGGACCACGCGGCCATGGTCGCCCGGTCCCGCGGACTGCAGGACGCCTTCACCGCCGTGGCCCGGATCCCCAAGCCCGTGGTCGCGGCCGTCACCGGCTACGCCCTGGGCGGCGGCTGCGAACTGGCCCTGTGCGCGGACTACCGGATCGCCGGCGACAACGCGAAGCTCGGCCAGCCCGAGATCCTGCTCGGCCTGATCCCCGGCGCGGGCGGCACCCAGCGGCTGTCCCGGCTGATCGGCCCCTCCAAGGCCAAGGACCTCATCTTCACCGGGCGCATGGTCAAGGCCGACGAGGCGCTGGCCCTCGGCCTCGTCGACCGCGTCGTACCGGCCGCCGAGGTCTACGAGCAGGCGCACGCCTGGGCCGCGAAGCTCGCGCAGGGCCCGGCCCTCGCGCTGCGCGCCGCCAAGGAGTGCGTGGACGCGGGGCTGGAGACCGACATCGACACCGGGCTGACCATCGAACGGGGCTGGTTCGCGGGCCTGTTCGCCACCGAGGACCGCGAGCGCGGGATGCGCAGCTTCGTCGAGGAGGGGCCGGGGAAGGCGAAGTTCTCGTAGGCGAGCCGTACGCGTGCCGGCGGGCGTGCGGATCCTCCCTGCGGGTGGATTAGCCAGGCCTTAAGGGAGCCTTAAGGGGACCGGGTGATCCACTCTGGGTGATCACCGCTTCGCGGTGTGTCACCGCAGGTCAGGGGCGTGCGATGGGCTCCGGATTGCCAGTCGCATATGCCGGGAGGACCCCTCGGAATCGATGATCCCGGGGGGTCTTTTCCTGCGGAACGGCCCGAACGGCCGTACCGGCCCTCCATGATGGGTCCATGGCGGGTCTGGAGGGTGTGGAACAGCCGCGGCAGCGCAGTAGCGCTTCCGCCGTACGGCTCACGGCGGCCCTGGAGGACGAACTGGGCCTCAAAGCACTGGAGTTGTACGGGAATCCGGCCGAGGCGGAAGTGACGCTGCCATCGATGCCCGAGTCGGCGAGCACCGCCCGCCGGCTCACGCAGTGCGTGGTCGTCCGCCTGTGGGGGCTCTCGCCGCAGATCGCCGAACACACGGTCCTGCTGGTCTCGGAGCTCGTGGGCAACGCCGTGCGGCACACGGGGGCCCGGTCCTTCGGTTTACGGATGCTCAGGCGGCGCGGCTGGATCCGCGTGGAGGTGCGCGATCCTTCGCGCGGGCTGCCCTGCCTGATGCCGGTGCACGAGATGGACACCACCGGCCGGGGGCTGTTCCTCGTCGACAAGCTCTCGGACCGCTGGGGCGCGGACCTGCTGCCGCGCGGAAAGATCACCTGGTTCGAGATGCGGGTGGCCGACCGCTAGAAATGCCAGAAACCCCCTGTCGCCGTTGTGGGGCGCTGCGGGGGTTTCATGGGTGTGCCGAGGATCGAAGGGGGTGTGATCCTCGGCAAGGACTTCGCTCGGGTCAACGGGAAGCCGTGATTCCGACTATGGCAGACGAGGGACCAAATGCCAAAAGTCCCAAGTTGGACATAAGTGTGCATATCCTAAGACTTTCTACCTAAATCTTAGGTGAGATGGGCCACGAGCCTCGTAATCAGTGCATAAAGATCGACCGCTCTGAGTGAATCGTTGATCACATAGTGGACAGTCGCCGCGTGGTACCGGTTCGGCCGATGGTCCCGAATGGGGTCAATCAATACCTAGACGGGCATCCACCCCTTAAATGGGCGGGTGCTCTGCTACCCGGACCGCCGATCCGCTCTCCGTGCCGGCGCGGCGGTCGCCGCCGGCGCCCTCGCCGCCGCCTGTAGTGCCCCCGCCGGCCCCGCGGCCCCGGCCAAGGCCGCCCCGGACAGACCGGCGGCGCCGGGCAAGGCGGCCCCGGTCAAGGCGGCCCCCGCCCCGCGCCGGTTTCCCGGCCAGCCCGTGGAGATCGCGCACGGCCCCCGCGGCGGGACCGGCGTCGCGCTCACCTTCCACGGCAACGGCGACCCCGCCATCGCCAAGGCGGTGCTCACCGAGGCGGAGCGGGCGGGCGCCCGGGTCACCGTCCTGGCCATCGGGGCCTGGCTCGACGCCCACCCGGAGATGGCCCGCCGGATCCTGGACGGCGGCCACGAGCTCGGCAACCACACCCAGCGCCACCTCGCGATCAACACCATGCCCGAGGAGCAGGCGTACGCCGAGATCACCGGCTGCGCCGACCGGCTCAAACGGCTGACCGGGTCCATCGGCACCTGGTTCCGCCCGTCCCAGACCCAGTACGCCACCCCCCTGGTGCGCACGCTGGCCCAGCGGGCGGGATACCCGCACGTCCTCTCGTACGACGTGGACTCCCTCGACTTCACCTCGCCCGGTGCCGCGGCCGTCATCCGCACCGTCACCGGCACGATCCAAGGCGGATCGGTGGTGAGCCTGCACTTCGGCTACGCGGACACGGTCGACGCGATGCCGCCCCTCCTCGAAGAACTCGCACGCCGCAAACTGCGCGCGGTGACCACCACGGAGCTGCTGACCCCATGACGACCACCCGCCTTCCCCGGAAGGCCACCGCGTTGCTGGCCGGCCTGGTCCTCGCCGCCCTCGCCGGCTGCGGAGCGGCCGACAAGGGGCCTGCCGAGGCCCTCGGAACGAAGGGGCCCGTCGCGCCCGTCAAGGCCGTACCGGCCGTACCGCCGGGCCTCGCCGGCATGCCGCCGCTCCTCGATCCGAACGACGTCTACGCGGCCGACCGGCCGAACAAGCTCTCCCCGGTGGTCAAGGACTTCCCGTCCCGCGTCTACGTCCCGAACACCACCTCCAACACGGTGTCCGTCATCGACCCGGTGACGTACAAGGTCATCGACACCATCCCCGTCGGCGTCCAGCCCCAGCACGTGGTCCCCTCCTGGGACATGAAGACCCTCTGGGTCAACAACAACCGGGGCCACACGCTCACCCCGATCAACCCGGCCACCGGCGAGGCCGGCAAGCCCGTCGAGGTGCACGACCCGTACAACCTGTACTTCACGCCCAACGGCAAGTACGCGGTGGTCATGGCCTCCATGGACAAGGAGCTGGTCTTCCGCGACCCGCACACGATGGACCGGGTGAAGACCGTCCCCGTGACCTGCTTCGGCGTCAATCACGCGGACTTCTCCGCGGACGGCCGCTACTTCATCGTGAGCTGCGAGTTCTCCGGTGAACTGCTCAAGGTCGACACCGAGAAGATGGAGGTCGTCGGCCAGCAGAAACTCCCCTTCGAGGGCGCGATGCCGCAGGACGTCAAGGTCTCGCCGGACGGAAAGACCTTCTACGTCGCGGACATGATGGCGCACGGCATGTGGGTGCTCGGCGGCGACAAGTTCGAGACGCCCAAGCTGCTGCCCACCGGAAAGGGCTGCCACGGCCTGTACGTCAGCCGCGACTCCAAGGAGATGTACGTCTCCAACCGGGGTGAGGGATCGATCTCCGTCTTCGACTTCACCCAGAACAAGCTGACCAAGAAGTGGGAGCTGCCCGACGGCGGCAGCCCCGACATGGGCGGTGTCTCGGCCGACGGCAAGGTGCTGTGGCTCTCGGGCCGGTACAACTCCGAGGTCTACGCCATCGACACCACCACCGGCAAGCAGCTCGCGAAGATCCCGGTGGGCGGCGGACCGCACGGCCTCGCCGTCTACCCGCAGCCCGGCCGCTACTCCCTCGGCCACACCGGCATCTTCCGGTAGGCCGCGAGCGCGCCCGTACGCGGACAGGGGTGTGCCCCGGGAGCTCGCACAGCTCCCGGGGCACCGTGGACCGCTCACCGACGCCTCCTCACCAGGCGACGGGGAGCCGCTCGGGAAGCCGCTTGATGAAGCCGGTCCGCCACACGAGGTTCTCCGCCGGCACCGCGAGACGCAGCTCGGGCAGCCGCTCGACCAGCACCTCCAGCGCGATCTCGGCGTGCGCCCGGCCCAGCGCGGAAGCCGGGCAGAAGTGCCGGCCGGCGCCGAAGGCGAGGTGGGCGTGGGAGCTCTCGCGCTCCAGGTCCAGCTCGTCGGGGTTCTCGAAGGCCTCCGGGTCGAAGTTGGCCCCCTCCAGCAGGACGAGCACCAGCTCGCCCTCCCTGACCAGCACGTCCCCGACCTGGATGTCCGCCAGCGCGATGCGCGGCAGGCCGTCGCCGACGGACAGGTTCCAGCGGAGCAGCTCGTCCACGGCCTTGCCCATGCGCTCCGGGTGCTTGCCGAGGTACCCGATGAGCTCGGGCCTCTGCAGCAGCGCCAGGACGGCCAGGGTCAGGAACGCGGAGGTGGAGACGGCGCCGGCCCCGAAGAGCGAGACGGCGACGGTGGCGAACATGTCGTCGGTCAGGTGCGCCGACTCCGGGTCCGCCTCCTTCAGCTCGGCGAACCTGCCGAGGAGCCCCGTACGCTCCTCGGCGGGCAGCGCCAGCTGCGCCTTCAGCTGCTGCTCGAAGTAGCCGACGTCCTTGTACCAGTTGAGCGCGGAGTCGGCGAACGGCTCGCGCGCGGTCATGAACGCGACGTCCAGCCCCGACATCAGCCGGCGCCAGTCCTCGAACGGCACGCCCAGCACCTGGCAGTGCATGGCCGCCGAGAAGGGATCGGCGAAACAGGCCCGCAGGTCGGCGGGCCCGCCTTCGGCGACGAGCTGGTCGATGAGCTCGCCGGCCTTGGCCCGCAGCCAGTCCTGCAGGCCCTTCTGGCGCGGGTTGAGCGCCTTCATGACCGCGTTGCGCAGTCCGGCGCTGTTGATGTTGCCCATGTTGTTGACGACCTCGGGCGGGATCGTCAGCGCGTACTGGCGCGGGACGCCGGCATTGGCCGTGTCCTTGAGGCTGAAGCGCTCGTCCTCCAGCACCTGCTTGGCCAGCGCGTAGCTGCTCACCAGCCAGGCCGGGTCCCCGGTGAGGGTACGGACCTTCGCGACGGGCGCCTTCTCGCGCAGCCAGGTGCATTCCTCGGGGAGCACGTCACCGCGCCGCGAGAGGGGGAAGTCGATGAGGGGCTCGGCGGTCCGGCCGGTGCCCTCAAGCTGCTCGACGCTCATCGACGGTCCCTTCGGTTGGTGCGGTGTGCGTGTTCGCGTGCGGGTTCGGGTTCGCGTCCGGGTGGTCCGGGTCGCTCCGTGGCCGGCCGGCCGCCTCCGGGCGGACCACGGCGTAGGCCTGGTTCCTCGTCGCGCGCAGTCCCCCACCGCGGGCGAAGAGGACGTCGGTCATCGGCATCTTGACGTGGTAGGCCGCCACCGAGGACGGCACGTCGAGGATGCTCGGGGTGTCGATGAAGAACGGCAGCTCGGCTGCCATGTAATCGAAACACACCTGCAACTGTGCGTCGGTGATCGATTCACCTTCCGGCAACTTGGAGCCGACAAAGTGCAGGGCCATTTCCTCGCAGCCCTTGCGAAATTCGTCGTCGGTCTCCAGGAAATGGAGCACGCGTCGGTGCAGAAGTTGGTAGACGGGGTTCGTCTGGAACTCCGACAGTGCCCTCACTCGGATTTCCGCGTGCGGAGGTCCTGATTCCTCCACACCCTTGAGAATCCTTCGCCGGACTGCCTTGATTTCCTTCGTCGCACGCTTCTCCGCGTGTTCCCGGGTGTAGCCGAAGGCGGCGAACATCCTGTCCACGTGGAGGTCTGCGTAGACGAAGTCGACCTGCGCGAAGCGGGTCGTGGCCCATCGGGCGAGGTCGGATATGCGCTCGGAGCTGAAGTAGCTGTTTCCAGGACTCACTCCGATGAGCACATGGTCGCCGTCTTCCCAGATGTGGTGGCACGTGCGGGTGAAGGGCAGAACTTCGAATGATGCGTCAGCTGTGATCGTCACCTGTGTGATCGCCCTTGTTGCCGCTTGTCCCTGGGAGCCCTGCGCTCCCGGTGTGGCGGCAATGTCGCTACGTTATGCCGTGGTCCCGGAGCGTGACAAGTGGGGGCTTGAATTGTTGGCTGGAATTATCACTTCCGCACTACGGAAGAGTAATTGAATTTCTATCTGCCGCTCGAACGGGACCCGGGGCGTGAGGGGGGCGGGCGTGCCGCTACCCTGAGCCGGTCAACAAGCACCAAGAAGGGGTGGACCCAGTGGCGGACATCGAGAGCGCACGGACGACGTTCGGCAAGTTCGACGTGAACGGTGACGGCTTCGTGACGGCCGACGAGTTCCGTTCGGCGATGGCGGCGATGGGCGACCCGTTCGTCACCGGCCCGGTCGCGGAGGCCGTGATCGCCGCCAAGGACGCGAACGACGACGGCCTGCTGAGCTTCGACGAGTTCTGGGCCTCCCTGAACAAGTAAGCCCCCGCGACGCCCCCGGCCCCCGCCGGGCCGGGGCGCGCGTCAGGTCTGCCGCTGTCCGCCGGCCACGTCCCGGGGGACCCCGCCGGCCATGCCTTCCACCTCGGCGAGGGCCTCCTCCAGCCAGCGCAGCCAGAACGTCTCCAGCCCGGTTCCCGCGTGCAGCACGACACGCCGCAGCCGGTCCTCGCCGGAGTCCCGGCCCACCGGGAAGTCCCTCTCCTCGATGCCCTCGTACACGGCCAGCTGGGCCCGGTGCAGCTCCAGATGCCGCCGCAGCTCGGCCGCCAGCCCCTGCGGCCCCACGACCGCGGCCGCCCGGATCCGCAGCAGCAGCGGATCGCGCACCGGCTTGGGATCCTGACGCTCCCCGACCCACCGCGCCAGCTCCCCGCTCCCGGCGGGCAGCACCTCGTACTCCTTCTTCTGCCCGCGTACGGGCCCCTCGCTGGGCAGCGCCCGGATCAGCCCGCCCTCCTCCAGCCGGCCGAGCTCCCGGTAGATCTGCTGGTGCGTCGCGGACCAGAAGTACCCGATCGACCTGTCGAACCGCCGGGTCAGCTCCAGCCCCGACGAGGGCTTCTCGAGCAGGGCGGTGAGGATGGCGTGCGGCAGCGACATGCGGCCATCCTAGATTTGCCCCCAGGCGGCCAGGGCCTGCGGATCGCGGGGGCCCGGGGCGTCCGCCGCCAGCAGGCCGTGGGCCCGCAGCAGCGCGGCCACCGCCGGGGACCAGGCCGGGCGCAGGCCCGCCGAGGTGAGCAGGGCCGGGTCCGAGAGGAGGGGCTCGGCCGGGCCGAAGCGGATGCCCTGCGGGGTCAGGACCGCCGCGTCGTCGGCCCAGCGGACCGCCAGGTCCACGTCGTGGGTGGCCATGACCACCGTGGTGCCGGACGACCGCAGGCCCGCCAGGACGTCGAGGAGGCGCTCCTGGCCGTCCGGGTCCAGGCCGGCCGTCGGCTCGTCCAGGATCAGCACCCGCGGCGCCATCGCCACCGCCCCCGCGATCGCCGCGCGCTTGCGCTGGCCGTAGGAGAGCAGGTGGGTGGGGCGGTCCCGGAGCGGGGTGATGTCCAGGGCGGCGAGGGCCGCGTCCACGCGGGCGCGGACCTCCGGGGCGGGGAGCCCCAGGTTCATCGGGCCGAAGGACACGTCCTGCTCGACCGAGGCCGCGAACAGCTGGTCGTCGGGATCCTGCACCACGAGCTGCACGGACGTGCGCAGCCGGGTCAGCCCGGCCCGGTCGTACGAGACCCGCGTGCCGTCCAGCCGCAGCGATCCCGCGCCGGGCCGCAGGCCGCCGCTCAGCAGCCGCATCAGGGTGGTCTTGCCGCTGCCGTTGCGGCCCAGCAGGGCCAGCGCCCGGCCCGGCGCGATGGCGAAGTCGACGCCGGTCAGGACGGCGGGGCCGTCCTCGTAGGCGTAGCCGGCGCCGGTCAGTTCCACCAGGGGGGTCGTCACCGGGTTCACGAGGAGAGCCCCTTCAGGGTGAGGGTCAGGGTGATCAGGGCCGCCAGCAGGCCGGCGGTGGCCGTCAGGAAGCGCCACGACAGGGCCGCCTCCGGGACGAGGACCCGCAGCGCGCCGTCGTAGCCGCGCCCGGCCAGCCCCGACTGGAGCTTGGCCGCGCGGTCGAAGGCCCGTACGAAGGAGGTGGCGGCGAGCCCCGCGAGGGAGCGCCACACCGCGGCCCGGCCGGTGTGCCCGAGGCGGGCCGCCTGGGCCCGGCGGACCTGGGCCATGGAGTCGAGCAGCAGGAAGCCGATCCGGTACATGACCAGCGCCACGTCCACCACCGGGGCCGGCACCCCGGCCCGCACCAGCCGGGGCAGTACGTCGGAGACCGGGGTGGTGAAGGCGAACAGCAGCAGTCCGAGCGAGGCCGCCGAGGTGCGCAGCAGCAGTTCGGCGGCGGCCCGGGGGCCGTCGGGGGCCAGGGAGACCGGCCCCGACGGGCCGCCGACCGCGAACAGCAGCGGCACCGCCCCGGTGAAGCAGAAGCCGAGCGGGATCCGGAAGGCCCGCCAGAGCTGCCGGCCGGCCACCCCGGCCGGCCCGAGCAGCACGGCGAGGGTGGCGGCGGCCACCAGCGGCCCGCCCGGCCAGGGCGGCAGGCACACGGCGGTGACCGTCAGCCCGATCCCGAGCACGGCCTTCTCCAGCGGGTGCCGGCCCCGCCAGCGACTGCTGTGCGCGGCCACGTCGATCGGCAGCACCGCCTACGCCTCCGGGGCGGTGGTGGGGGAGGCGGCGGCAGCGGCGGCGGCCGCTCCCTGGCGGCGGCCCTTGCGGACGCCGAAGTAGTACGCGAGCACGCCCGCGCCCAGTGCCGCCTGCAGGGCGAACAGCGCGGACTCGATCTCGCCGGAGGGGGGCTCGTAGAGGGGGGAGAACCAGGGCTCGTAGTCCGGCTTCAGCTCGGTGATCGCCGTCTCGGCCTGCGCGTCGGCGCCGGCGAAGGGCTCCTCCTTGTGGTCGCCCATCCCCAGGGCGACCGGGAGCACGGCCAGCGCCGCCACCAGGAGCAGCAGCAGAGCGTTGATCTTGGCGTTCCTGGACATCTTCGTGTTCTTCGGCATCCCGCTCATCAGGCCGCCGCCCTCTCTTCGGTACGGGTGCCGGTCAGCTTCGCGACGCCGAGGCGGACCAGGTCCGACTTGCTCGACGCCATCAGCAGCCGCATCACCAGGACGGTCAGCAGCCCCTCGCTCACGGCCAGCGGGATCTGCGTGACCGCGAAGATCCCCCCGAACTTCGCGAGCGAGCCGATGAACCCGGAGGCCGGGTCGGGGAAGGCCAGCGCGAGCTGCACGCTGGTGACGCAGTAGGTGACCAGGTCGGCGAAGAAGGCGCCGAAGAACACGGTCACCATCAGCGGGGCTCCGGCCTTCCGCAGCAGCCGGTAGACGGCGTAGCCCGCCCACGGGCCGGCGATGGCCATCGAGAAGACGTTGGCGCCGAGGGTGGTGAGCCCGCCGTGCGCCAGCAGCAGGGCCTGGAACAGCAGGGTGATCGTGCCCAGCACCGCCATGATCGGCGGCCGGAACAGGATCGCCCCGAGTCCGGTGCCCGTGGGGTGCGAGCAACTGCCGGTCACCGAAGGGATCTTCAGGGCGGACAGGACGAAGGTGAAGGCCCCGGACGCGCCGAGCAGCAGCGTGCTCTCCGGGTTGGCCTTCACCTCGCGGGTGAGCGCGCGGACGCCGTGGACGACGAAGGGAGCGGACGCGGCGCCCCAGGCGACCGCGTGCAAAGGGGGCAGGAACCCCTCGGCTATATGCATGAGTAGGGAGACCTCTCCAGCACCTCGTGGATGGACAACGCGCCCCGGCCGGTCTCCTGGCTCACGGGTTGACGTCCATGCCCCGCCTTCCCGGGCAGCGCGGAACCTCCCGCGCAGCCCAGTGGCTTTCCCGCAGGAGTGGAGCCGGACTTCCCGATCACAGTGGCGAGGGCCGCACCGGTTTCCCACCGGTTTCCCGAACACCAAGGCCCGCTGACCCTAGTCGGCCGCACGGACCGGTAACAACCCGCCCCAATCGCGCCGGCCGCCTTCCGGATTCCGCTTGGCCGTGACGCTCCGTAGCCGGTCGCCCGGTGTGACGCCCAAGGGCGCGGACCCGAGGGGGAGTTCCGCGGGCCCGCCGCCGCGGGTGGCCGGGCGATCCGCGGCTCCGCGCCGTTCCGTACGGGGGCCGCGCGCCCGGACGGGTGCGGTCCGCTGGCGGCCCCGCCCCGTGGCGCCGACGCTGGTGCGGTGACCGCCGAATCCGATGCCGCGCCCGCCTTCGACTACTCCGACCTCACCGCCGTGTACGTCAACTGCACGCTCAAGCGATCGCCCGAGCCCAGCAACACCGAGGGCCTGATCGACAAGAGCCGCGCGGTGATGGAGGCGGCCGGGGCGCGGACCTCGCTCATCCGGGCCGTCGACCACGACATCGCCACCGGTGTCTGGCCCGACATGACCGACCACGGCTGGGACAGCGATCAGTGGCCGGTGCTCTACAGCCAGATCATGGACGCCGACATCCTCGTGCTGTGCGGCCCGATCTGGCTCGGGGACAACAGCTCGGTGATGAAGCAGGTCATCGAGCGGCTCTACGCCTGCTCCTCGATCCTGAACGACCAGGGCCAGTACGCCTACTACGGGCGCGTGGGCGGGGCGCTGATCACGGGCAATGAGGACGGGGTCAAGCACTGCGCCATGAACGTCCTCTACAGCCTCCAGCACCTCGGCTACGCGATCCCCCCGCAGGCCGACGCCGGCTGGATCGGCGAGGCCGGGCCCGGGCCCTCGTACCTGGACCCCGGATCGGGCGGTCCCGAGAACGATTTCACCAACCGGAACACGGCCTTCATGAGCTGGAACCTCATGCACCTGGCGGCCCTGCTCAAGCGGTCCGGCGGGATGCCGGCGCACGGCAACCAGCGCTCCCTGTGGGACGCGGGCTGCCGCTTCGACTTCCCGAACCCCGAGCACCGGTAGCCGGGCCCCGTCTCCCGCCGGCGGGTGTGCGCTCAGCAGACGTTCGGGTGCGCGACGTCCAGGACGAAGCGCTCCGGGGCGTGCAGCGTGAACGAGCTGTAGGCGGGCTTGGTGTCGAAGGCGGCGCCGAGGGTGACGTACCCCTCGTAGTCGCCGGTCAGGGCGAGGCCCTTCAGCTTGGGCAGGCCGATCGTGACGAGCTTGGGCCCGCGGTAGACGTTGCGGCCCGCGTCGTCGTGTCCGGCGGCGGGGTGCAGGCGGATCTCCAGGAAGTACGTCCCGGCCAGCGGGACGGGCTTGCCGGACCCGTCGTAGACCAGCTTCGGGACGGGGGTGACGGTGACCCCGGGGACGGACCCCTGGAGGTCGACGACCACCCGGTCGTACGTGCAGTGGCCGCCGTAGCGGGCATTGACGACGAGCGGAGTCTGGGTGGCCTTGGTGGTGGAGGCGGCCGTGGTGGCCGCGGCGGAGGCCGGTGCGGCGAAGGCCAGGGCGGCGGCGAGCAGTGCGCCCGCCCCCACTGCGACGGCCTGCCGGCGGCGTGGACGGTTCATGGCGTCCCCTCGATTCCGAGAGACGGGGAACGGTGTCATCCGTGAGGACGCGTCCGCCACGGCGGCGGTTGCACCGGGTTCACCGGGTTCACCGGGTTCGCCGGATTCAGCTGGGAAGGAGGGCGCTCAGCTCGGCGTCGAGGTCGTAGTGCCGGTGTTCCTGGCCGCGCGGCACCAGCTCGGTCATCCGGCGGCACAGCGCCTGTACGTCCTTGGCCCGGGCGGACACCACGCAGGACTGCGTGCCGTTGCTGAAGGCCAGGAACACCCGCGGCTCGGTGCCCTTCCAGCGCGGCCACACCTGGATGTCGCCCTCGCCGGTGGCGCAGACCTGGCCGTCGAGCAGCAGCTCCCGGGAGAAGACCCAGTGGGCGAGGTGCATCCCGGCGCCCTCGAAGTCGAGGGAGATCTCGTAGGGCCGATCGGTGCGGTACACGAAGACGCCCCGCACCGGGACGGGCGCGGGCGCGGCCTCCAGGCGGAGTGCGAGGACGCGGTGTTCGGTGCCGGCCATGCGGGCGCCTCTCTCTCGGGGTGGGTCCCGCCGGCGCACGCGCGCGACATGCCCACTCGGGCAAGCTAGCCCACCCCCGGGCCGCCTTTCCGAGGCCGAAGGTCCCCTTCGCCCGGGCCGCTCGGCCCCTCTTCGCCCGACGCGCCGAGCCCCGCCCTCCGGGGGGAGGGCGGGGCTCGGTGGAAGGGCGTGCGCGGCCGGGGCGGGGCCCCGGCCGGAACTACGGGAGCGGGTTGTAGATGAAGGACTCGTGCGCGTTGGACTGGCCGATCGCGGTGAAGCCCGAGCCGTTGGCCTGGGCGCCGTTGTTCTGGTTGGAGGCGCCGAAGCCCGAGGCGACCTGCTGGGCGGTGGAGGAGTTTCCGGTGTTGCTGCCGCCGACCCCGCTGCCGAGGACGCCGGCCAGGGCCGCGTTCGACGCGGTCCCGGCCGCACCGGCCCCGTTGTCGGCCTGCGCGACACCGGTGAGGAGCGCGAAGGCGAGGGGGAGCGATGCGGCGGCCGTCATCACGCGGATGCTGCGGGTGCTTGCCATGTTTCAAGTCCTCCAGTTAAGCAAAACGGCTGTGGTCCAAGACGGTTGGCCGAACCGCCGGGGGTGTGGACGCGACGTCGTGCCCCCACCCTGGCGCAGGTGATCATCAAGAAACCAGCTCAGACCGCCTTGTTCCCCCTCAAGCGTGACCAAGCTCCTGCCAAACCTCATATACCCCCCAATCTCGAACGAAGTTACTGGCGTAACCCACCTGCCCGGCTCGGGAGGCGGCGCGGTGAGCGGCGCACGGCCGACGCAGGGAACGACGCAGGGAACGACGAAGGCCCCGACGCCGCGCGTCGGGGCCTTCACCGGTCAGACGGTGGGGATCAGCATTCGATGACGTTGACCGCGAGGCCGCCGCGGGCGGTCTCCTTGTACTTGACCTTCATGTCGGCGCCCGTCTCCTTCATGGTCTTGATGACCTTGTCGAGGGAGACCTTGTGGCTGCCGTCGCCGCGCATCGCCATCTTGGCCGCGGTGACGGCCTTGACCGCCGCCATGCCGTTGCGCTCGATGCACGGGATCTGGACGAGGCCGCCGACCGGGTCGCAGGTCAGGCCGAGGTTGTGCTCCATGCCGATCTCGGCCGCGTTCTCGACCTGCTCCGGGGTGCCGCCCAGGACCTCGGCCAGCGCGCCGGCCGCCATCGAGCAGGCCGAGCCGACCTCGCCCTGGCAGCCGACCTCGGCGCCGGAGATCGAGGCGTTCTCCTTGAAGAGCATGCCGATCGCGCCCGCCGCGAGGAGGAAGCGGACCACGCCGTCCTCGTCGGCGCCCGGCACGAAGTTCATGTAGTAGTGCAGGACCGCCGGCAGGACGCCCGCGGCGCCGTTCGTCGGGGCCGTCACGACCCGGCCGCCGGCCGCGTTCTCCTCGTTGACCGCCATCGCGTAGATGGTCGCCCACTCGCTGCGGTGCATCATCGGGTCGCCCTCGGTGCGCAGCTGGCGCGCCGTGGAGGCGGCCCGGCGCTTGACCCGCAGGCCGCCGGGGAGGATGCCCTCGCGGGACATGCCGCGCGCGACGCAGGACTGCATGACGCGCCAGATCTCCAGCAGGCCCTCGCGGATCTCGTCCTCGGTGCGCCAGGCCTTCTCGTTCTCCAGCATCATCGAGGAGATCGACAGGCCGGTCTCGTTCGCGAGGCGCAGCATCTCGTCGCCGCTGCGGAAGGGGTACTTCAGCACGGTGTCGTCGAGCTTGATCCGGTCCTCGCCGACCGCGTCCTCGTCCACGACGAAACCGCCGCCGACCGAGTAGTAGGTCTTCTCCAGCAGCGGGGTGCCGGCCTCGTCGTAGGCGAAGAGCGTCATGCCGTTCGCGTGGTACGGGAGCGAGCGCCGGCGGTGCAGGATCAGCTGGTTCGGCTCGTCGAAGGCGATCTCGTGGCCATCGCCTATCTCGGTGCCCAGCAGACGCAGGCGGCCCGTCGTGCGGATGCGCTCGACCTCGGCGTCGGCGGTCTCCACGTTCACGGTGCGGGGGGAGTGGCCCTCCAGGCCCAGCAGGACCGCCTTGGGGGTGCCGTGGCCGTGCCCGGTGGCGCCGAGCGAGCCGAAGAGCTCGGCCCGGACCGAGGCGGTCTGGGCGAGGACGCCGTCCTTCTTGAGCCGGGTCACGAACATGCGCGCGGCGCGCATCGGTCCGACGGTGTGGGAGGAGGAGGGACCGATGCCGATCGAGAAGAGATCGAAGACGGAGATGGCCACGGTTGCGGACTCCTATGTCTGCTCGTGGGTGGGAAGCGTGGGCAGGAGCTGGTGGAGCGATGCGATCGGGTTGATCGGGTTGAGCGGGTTGATCGGTGGGGATCTGCGGATTTTGTCCGGCAGCCGAGCTTAACGCGGTGAGGTGAACGGCTCGGCCGCCGGACGGGTCGGGAGGGGGACGCTCAGGCGTGGCTCAGTTCGCGCTCCGGTGCGGCTGCCGCGGCGGCCTCCTCGGCGGGGGCGTCCAGGACGGGGTCCGGGCCCGGCAGGCCCGCGTAGTGGGCCTTCACCCCGGACCGTACGGCCCAGAAGTAGAAGCCCAGGGCGGAGACGCCCACCAGGGCGATGTCCACGCCGCCCGGGATGATTCCGTGGCCGCCGAACTCCTTGCTGCCGAGTGCCGACAGCGTGCCCAGCCACAGCAGGAAGGCGATCATCCACCAGGCCGGGGCGAACTGCCCGGCCAGGTTCTTCTCGCCCTTGCGCTTGAGCACGATCGCCGCGATCGGGGCGGCCACCAGGGTGAGCAGCACCACCTTGCCGGTGTCCGGCCACTTGGACCAGTACAGGGCGCAGGCGGCGAAGGCGAAGGTGACCGGGCACAGGACGCTCGCCGCCGGCAGGCGGAAGGGGCGGGGCAGCTCGGGCTTGGTCCTGCGGAAGACGCCCACCGCGATCGGGCCGATCAGGTACGAGACCACCATCGCGGCGGAGACCACGCTGGCCAGGGCCTCCCAGCTGTGGCCGACGGTGACCAGCAGCAGGACCGAGAAGCCGAGGTTCAGCCACATCGCGGGACGCGCGGTGCCGTACTTCGGGTGGACCTCGCGGATCTTCTTCGGGAAGAAGCCGGTGTCCGCGAGGTTCTGCGCCATGTACGAGGCCGAGGCGACGTTGCCGATGTTGGCGCCGGACGGGGAGATGAAGGCACCGAACTGGAGCATCGTGACGACCCAGTGCAGCATCAGCATCTTGGCGAGGTCGGCGAACGGCGAGGCGAAGTTGATGCCGTTCCAGCCGCCGGCCTCGGCGAGCTTCTCGGGCGGGACGCCGCCGATGAAGGCGATCTGCAGGGCCAGGTAGATCACCAGGCCGAGGGAGAGGGCGCCGACCAGGGCCAGCGGGATGGCGCGGCCGGGGTTCTTGGCGGCGCCGCCGAGGTTCACGACGGCCTGGAAGCCGTTGAAGGCGAAGACCACGCCCGAGGTGGTGACGGCGGTCATGACCGCGGACCAGCCGTTGGGCGCGAAGCCGCCGTGGTCGGTGAAGTTGCCGGTGTGGAAGCCGGAGGCGATCAGGGCGATCACGGCGAGGACGGGGATGGCGAACTTGACCAGGGTGAGGAGGTTGTTCGCCTTGGCGAGCAGCGCGACCGACCAGTAGCAGGCCAGCCACAGGGCCACGGTCAGGAACAGGGCCATCGCCATGCCGGAGGTGGTCAGGCCGCCGTTCTCGACCAGGCCCTTGGCCCAGCCGAAGTTCCAGGAGGACATGTACTGCGTACCGGCGATGGACTCGATCGGGATCAGCGCGGCGATGGCGATCCAGACCGCCCAGCCGGTGATGAAGCCCAGGACCGGCCCGTGCGAGATGGTGCCGAAGCGGGCCATCGAGCCGGGCAGCGGGTAGGCCGCGCCCACCTCCGCGTAGGACATGGCGATCATGCCGATGAAGACGGCGCCGATGACCCAGGCGATGATCGCCGCGGGCCCCGCGACCGCCGCCGCCTGGCCTGCTCCGAACAGCCACCCCGATCCGAAGATCGAGCCGAGGCCGATCATGATCAGGGCGAAGAGACTGAGTCCCTTCTTGTTCGCTGCGCTCATGTCCATGGGGTGTGCTGTCCGTCCTGCCAGGGGTGCGGTCGTTCCTTATTCGGAGCCTATTTGCCATTTATTGGATGAATCAGCGGCAAGAGGTCGCATCCGCCTGGGGCTTTGGTCATGAAAGGGCCCGGCCCTGTGCACAACAAGGCCGGGCCCCTCGAGCCGGCGCCTAGAGCGACGGGTACAGCGGGAACTTCGCGGCGAGCGCGGAGACGCGCGCCTTCAGGTCCTCCGCGTCGTAGGCGGGCTTCAGCGCCTGCGCGATGATCTCGGCGACCTCGGTGAAGGCCTCGGCGTCGAAACCGCGGGTGGCCAGCGCCGGCGTACCGATCCGCAGACCCGAAGTGACCATCGGGGGCCGCGGGTCGTTCGGGACGGCGTTGCGGTTGACCGTGATGCCGACCTCGTGGAGGCGGTCCTCGGCCTGCTGGCCGTCCAGCTCGGCGTTGCGCAGGTCGACCAGGACCAGGTGCACGTCGGTGCCGCCGGTCAGGACGTCCACGCCCACGGCCTTGACGTCGTCCTGGACCAGACGGGCGGCGAGGATCTTGGCACCCTCCAGGGTGCGCTCCTGGCGCTCCTTGAACTCGGGCGAGGCCGCCACGAGGAAGGAGACGGCCTTGGCCGCGATCACGTGCTCCAGCGGGCCGCCCTGCTGACCCGGGAAGACCGCGGAGTTGATCTTCTTGGCCAGCTCCTGCGTCGACAGGATGACACCGCCGCGCGGACCGCCGAGGGTCTTGTGCGTGGTGGTGGTGACGACGTGGGCGTGCGGCACCGGGTTCGGGTGCAGACCCGCGGCGACCAGGCCGGCGAAGTGCGCCATGTCGACCATCAGGTACGCGCCGACCTCGTCCGCGATGCGGCGGAAGGCGGCGAAGTCGAGCTGGCGCGGGTAGGCGGACCAGCCCGCGACGATCAGCTGCGGCTTGGACTCCTTGGCGAGGCGCTCGACCTCGGCCATGTCGACCTCGCCGGTCTCGTCGACGTGGTACGGGACCACGTTGTAGAGCTTGCCGGAGAAGTTGATCTTCATGCCGTGGGTCAGGTGACCGCCGTGGGCCAGGTTCAGGCCCATGATCGTGTCGCCCGGCTTGATCAGCGCGAACATCGCGGCCGCGTTGGCCTGCGCGCCCGAGTGGGGCTGCACGTTCGCGGCCTCGGCGCCGAAGAGCGCCTTGATGCGGTCGATCGCGATCTGCTCGACCACGTCGACGTGCTCACAGCCGCCGTAGTAGCGGCGGCCGGGGTAGCCCTCGGCGTACTTGTTGGTCAGGACCGAGCCCTGGGCCTCCATGACGGCGACCGGAGCGAAGTTCTCCGACGCGATCATTTCCAGGGTGGACTGCTGGCGCACGAGTTCGGCGTCGACGGCGGCGGCGACGTCCGGGTCGAGCTCGTGGAGGGGAGTGTTCAGTACAGACATCAGGGTTCCCTGGGTCAGTTGCCGGCGGTGAGCTTGGCGTACTCGTCCTCGGAGAGCAGGTCGGCCGGCTCCTCCGTGACGCGTACCTTGAAGAGCCAGCCGCCCTCGAACGGAGCCGAGTTCACGAGCGCCGGGTCGTCGACGACGTCCTGGTTGAACTCGGTGATCTCGCCGGTGACGGGGGAGTACAGGTCGCTGACCGACTTGGTCGACTCCAGCTCGCCGCAGGTCTCGCCCGCGGTCACGGTGTCGCCGACGGCGGGAAGCTGGGCGTAGACGACGTCACCGAGCGCGTTGGCCGCGAACTCCGTGATGCCGACCGTCGAGACGCCGTCGACGGCGTCCGACAGCCACTCGTGCTCCTTGCTGAAACGCAGCTGCTGGGGGTTGCTCATGACCTGATTCTCCTGGATGCGGGGGAGTGGATACGAACGGTGGTCGTGCGGGACCGGCGCGAAGCCCCGGCCGGCGGTCAGGCGCGGTACGAGTGCGGTACGGGGCTACTTCTGCCGCTTGTAGAACGGCAGGGCCACGACCTCGTACGCCTCATGCGTACCGCGAATGTCCACGCCGACGCCGGAGGTGCCGGGCGCGGCGTGCGCCGCGTCGACGTAGGCCATCGCGATCGGCTTGCCCAGCGTCGGTGACGGGGCGCCCGAGGTGACCTCGCCGACGACCTGGCCGTCGAAGGTCACGGCGAAGCCGGCGCGCGGAACGCGGCGGCCCTCGGCGATCAGGCCGACCAGCTTGCGCGGCGCCTTGGAGGCGGCGCGCTCGGCGGCGGCCTCCAGGGCGGCGCGGCCGACGAAGTCGCCCTCCTTCTCGAACTTCACGACCCGGCCCAGACCCGCGTCGAACGGGGTGAGGGAGGTGGTCAGCTCGTGCCCGTACAGCGGCATGCCCGCTTCCAGGCGCAGGGTGTCGCGGCAGGACAGGCCGGCCGGGACCAGGCCGACGCCCTCGCCCGCCTTGGTCAGCGCCTGCCACAGCTCCACGGCGTGCTCGGGCGAGACGAACAGCTCGAAGCCGTCCTCACCGGTGTAGCCGGTACGCGCGATCAGCGCGGGCACCCCGGCGACCGTGCCGGGCAGGCCGGCGTAGTACTTCAGCCCGTCCAGGTCGGCGTCGGTGAGGGAGGCGAGGATGCCGGGGGACTGCGGACCCTGCACCGCGAGCAGCGCGTACGCGTCGCGGTCGTCGCGGACCTCGGCGTCGAAGCCGGCGGCGCGCTCGGTGATCGCGTCCAGGACCACCTGCGCGTTGGAGGCGTTCGCGACGACCATGAACTCGGTCTCGCCCAGGCGGTAGACGATCAGGTCGTCGAGGATCCCGCCGTCCTCCTGGCAGATGTGCGTGTAGCGGGCACGGCCGACGCCGACGGTGGAGATGTTGCCGACCAGCGCGTAGTCCAGGACCTTGACGGCCTCCGGGCCGGTCAGGGTGATCTCGCCCATGTGGGAGAGGTCGAAGAGTCCGGCGCTGGTGCGGACGGCGTTGTGCTCGTCGCGCTCGCTCCCGTACCGCAGGGGCATGTCCCAGCCCGCGAAATCGGTCATGGTCGCACCGAGGGAACGGTGCAGCGCATCGAGGGCGGTCAGGCGGGGGGCAGTGCTCATGGGTGTGGCTCCCGGGTCCCAGGGCATGACATGACGAGGAGGAGTTCCTCCCCATCTGTCATCGGAACCTGAGAGGTTCGCCGAGAGTTCCCCGCTTCCAGGGGAGGCCATCGACTTGCACCTTGGGTGGAACCGTCGCCGGGGCCCTCAGGGGCGCCTGCGCGGCTCGCTTTTCAGATCTGCCTCATCCACGCGGTACGGGGCCTGAGAGATTCAAGGGAGGTACTTGCTCCTTCGGCGCCCGGGCACCGCCTTGCGGCGTGCCGGGACTCTCCCGCGCGGATTCAAGCGGCCGGTATGCAGTTAGGTGTCCAGATGGCGCACATCATTGCACGAGGTGCGGCCGAATGGGGGAGGGGGGCGGCAGGTGGGGCGGACCGGGAGCGGGCGGGGAACGGAGCCGGAGCGGGCCCGGAGCGGAACCGGGGGCCCCGGATTACCGTCTCTTTACACTCAGGGGGAACGGGTCCGGGCGGCCCGGGGCGGGGGAGGGGAGGCGAGCACTGTGCGGAGATTCGGAGTACTGGCGGCGACGGGCACCGCGGCCGTCGAGGACGCGGTGGCCGGCGTGCCGCCGCAGCGCGGGGCCGTACGGGATCCGGCGGCGGGGACGCCGGCGGAGCCCGGGGCGGTACGGGACCTGCGCGGGGCCGAGGGCCCCCGGCGGCTCCGGTTCGCCGCGGGGGACGTCGTGGTGGTCTCCGGACTGCCCGGCGGCGGCAAGAGCACCCTGATCAAGCGGGCCGCGGAGGGCGGCGGCATCGACTCCCAGGACGCCCGCGAGCGGTGGGAGCGCCGGATGCCGGCCGCCCTGCCCTACGCGGTGTACCGGCCCGCGGTCCGGATCGCCCACTACTGGGGCCTGTGGCGGGTGCTGCGCTCCGGGGCCCCGGCCGTCGTCCACGACTGCGGTACGCAGAGCTGGGTCCGGGCGCTGCTGGCCTCCGCGGCCCGGCGGCGCGGCCGCGTGCTGCACCTGGTGCTGCTGGACACCACCCCCGAGGAGGCCCGGGCCGGGCAGGCCGCGCGGGGCCGGGGGGTGTCGGCGTACGCCTTCGCCCGGCACCGCGGCGCCGTGGCCCGGCTGCTGCGCGAGGCCGAGGCGGGCCGCCCGCCGGCCGGCTGCGCGTCGGTGACCCTGCTGGACCGCCCGGCGGCGTCGCGGCTGACGTCGATCGGCTTCCGCTAGCGGCGCGGTTCGTACGGGCACGCGGGGGCGCCGTACGAGGAAGCCGTACGAGGAAGGCAGTCCGGGCCGCCGTGCGGGCGGCCCCCGGCGGGGGTGTCGCAGGCGCCCGTTAATCTCGGGACGCTCGGGCCGGGAACCCCGGGCCGAGACCAAGGCAAGCGAGTGGAGACGTACATGTGGCCGGGTAACGAGCTGGAGCAGGTGCTCGGGGCGGCGCTCGGACAGGCGGACGCCGGGGGGCGGATCCTGGAGGTCCTCGGGCGGAGCGATCTGTGGATCCCGCTGCCGGGCGGGGTGAACAGCCTGAGCCTGCCCACGATGGACATCGACGGCGCCGCCTACGTGCCCGTCTACAGCTCCGAGGAGCAGTTCCGCGCCTGCGTCGGCCCCGGCATGGACTTCGCCGTCGCCCCCGCCGCGGACTTCGCCCGGGGCCTGCCCCCGCAGCTCGGCGTCGCGGTCAACCCGGAGGGATCCGTCGGCGTGCCGCTGCCCCCGCAGGCCGTCGCCGAACTGTGCCGCACCGGCCGCAGCCCGCTCGACGGGCCGGCCGGCGGTGGCCGGGTCCGGCTCTACGAGCCCGACTGGCAGGAGGACCCGGTCGAGTTCCTGAGCGCCGCCGCGGAGGAGTTCCGCGCCACCGGGGTCGTCGCCTCCGCGCACCGCTGCCTCGCCAGCGTCGAGGGCGGCGCGCCGGAACTCTACGTCGGCGTCCACCTGCTGGGATGGGAGCCCGGGATGCGAAACGCCCCGATGGACGCGCTCGGCCGCGCCCTGACCCGCGTACCGCCGCCCTGGCCGGTGCAGTTGATCCTGCTCGACGCCGCCGACGACCCGGTCGTCGACTTCATCGTCACGCGCGTACGCCCCTTCTACCTGCCGTAGTGACGCTTAAGCTGGTGGCCGACACGCGTGGACGACGGGCGGACGAACAGACGAAGAGGGGTACCGGGTGAGTGCGTCAGGCACGGCCGCGGTCGGGCAGGTCGAGCACATGCTGCGCCAGGTGACTCCCGGGCGCTACGAGAGCTACGAGTCTCTCCTGCACGCCCTGGCCGAGGGACGGCTGTGGATGCTCCTCTGGCAGGGCCGGCCCGGCTCCCCGGAGGCCCAGTACGGCGGCATGGAGGTCGAGGGCCTCGGGTACGCGCCCTGCGTGACCTCCCCGCAGGAACTGGCCGCCAGCGGCTGGAACCGCGGGTACGAGGTGGTCACCGGCCGGGACATCGCCCGCGCCCTCTACCCCGACCGCTGGGGGCTGTGGCTCAATCCGCACGCCCAGGGCGGCGGCGTCGGCCTGCCCTGGGCAGACCTCCGCCGGATCGCCACCGGGCTGGAGCGGATGCCGGCCGGCCCGCTGCGGCTGTCCGAGCCCGCCATCGAGCTGCCGCAGTTCTACGGACTGCTCACGCAGCACGCGCACCGCACGCCCGCCGTCCGCTCGCTGCGCCGCGCCTGGGTGCAGCCCGCGCTGGGGTCCCCGTACCTCGCCGTCGGGCTCGACCTGTACGACGCCTCCGCGCACGCCCTGGAATCGGTGCGGGAAATGATGCGCCAGTCCGTCGGCGCGGTCCCCGAGGGGGTGCCGGTGTGCACGGTCGCGCTGGCGGACGAGCACGACCCGGTGGCGATGTGGCTCCGGGCGCAGACCAGGCCCTTCTACGACCGCGAGGGACAGGCGCCCGCCTACTGAGACATCGGCATTCAGCCACCGAAGGCCGCACGGAACGCCCGTTCCGCGCGGCCTTTGCGTTGTCCTGATTTCGACGCTGATGTACGCCCAATAGGCATGCTCGTAGGCCGAGTTGGGCGCCATGTCCGATTCCGTACCGAACAGGACGTCTTGCTCCGCTCAGGTGACAGCGAAGTCCGGATAACGGGAACTCGACCCTCAGATCACGGTTGCGCATCCATTCACCTGCGGGTCTGGCGGCTGATCGAGCGCCCGATGAAGACTCCCCACCCAAGAGCGGGTGAGTCCTCCAAAGGCGATCCGCTCACGGGAACTTCGCCTGTTGTTTCGCACAGCACCACGCGCATCACCAGCACCAGTACCAGCACCACCCCGTTCCGCGGTTCCGCGGAACGCATCCGTACCTCGCACTCCGAGCGCCACTCCGCACCAACGCCGCCACAGCGGCGGGCATGGGCCGGCCCACCCGTCGGCCGAGAGGGGTCCCCACCACGATGACGGCACCACTGCACGACATGAGCGCGGAGACACCCGCACCCGTGTCCGTAGCCGACGTCCCCGCCAAGGCCATCGAAGGCCGCTCGCCCGGCCGCATCGCCTGGATGCGGCTCAAGCGCGACAAGGTCGCGCTGGCCGGCGGTTTCGTCGTGCTCCTGCTGATCCTCGTCGCACTCTTCGCGCCGCTGATCGTCAGCGCGTTCGGCCACCCCCCGGAGGAACTGCACGAAGACATGCTGGACCCGCTGCTGGGTCTGCCGGCCGGCAACTACGGCGGCATGAGCGGCGACTTCCTGCTGGGCGTCGAGCCGGTCAACGGCCGCGACGTCTTCAGCCGCATCGTCTACGGCGCCCGCATCTCGCTGCTGGTGGCCTTCCTGTCCGCCTTCGTGGCGGTCTCGCTGGGCACCTTCTTCGGCATCGTCGCCGGCTACTTCGGCGGCTGGGTCGACGCGGCCATCAGCCGCGTCATGGACCTGCTGCTCGCCTTCCCGCAGCTGCTCTTCATCATCGCGCTGGTCTCGGTCGTCCCGGCCAAGCTCTGGGGCTTCGAGGGATCGGGGCTGCGGATCGCCGTACTGGTCCTGGTGATCGGCTTCTTCGGCTGGCCCTACATCGGCCGCATCGTCCGCGGACAGACCCTCTCGCTGCGCGAACGCGAGTACGTCGAAGCCGCGCGGAGCCTGGGCGCGGGCCGGATGTACATCCTCTTCCGCGAGCTGCTCCCGAACCTGGTCGCGCCGATCACCGTCTACGCGACGCTGATGATCCCCACCAACGTGCTGACCGAGGCCGCGCTCAGCTTCCTGGGCGTCGGCGTCAAGCCGCCCACGCCGTCCTGGGGCGAGACCCTCTCGACGGCCGTGCGGACCTACGAGGACGATCCGCTCTTCATGATCTTCCCCGGCACGGCGATCTTCATCACCGTGCTGGCCTTCAACCTCTTCGGCGACGGCGTCCGCGATGCCCTCGACCCGAAGGGCTCCCGTTAGCCGTCCCCGCAGGTCATCCCGCAGGGCACCCGCAGGCCAGAACCGCAGGGCACACCGGAACCCGGCTTCGAACCGGAATCACAACGGAGGGTTGCGAGCATCGTGACTACCCATCGCATGTCCAAGCGCAGGCTCGTCGCCGGCACGGCCGTCGTGCTCGCGACGATGCTGTCCGCGACCGCCTGTGGCGGAGACGACGGCAAGAAGGACGAGGGCAAGCCGGCCGCCTCGGGCGGCTTCAACGCCGCCATAGGCAAGGTCGCCAACGCTTCCACGAAGAAGGGCGGCGAGCTGAAGTTCGTCGGTACCCAGGAAGCCGACTCGTGGGACCCGCAGCGCGGCTACTACGGCTTCATGTGGGACTTCTCCCGCTACTACGCCCGCCAGCTCGTCAGCTTCAAGGCGGAGCCGGGCACCAAGAGCACCGAGCTCGTCCCGGACCTGGCCACCGCCAACGCGGAGATCAGCGATGGCGGCAAGACCTACAAGTACACCCTCAAGGACAACGTGACCTGGGAGGACGGCACCCCCGTCACCGCCCAGGACGTGAAGTACGGCATCGAGCGCACCTGGGCCCAGGACGTCATCTCCGGCGGCCCGGTCTACCTGATGCAGGTCCTCGACCCGAAGACCGAGTACAAGGGCCCGTACAAGGACACCAGCCCGGACAAGCTCGGCCTCAAGCAGATCGAGACCCCGGACGCGAAGACCATCATCTTCAAGCTCCCCGCGCCCAACGGTGACTTCGAGCAGATGCTGGCCATGCCGGCCGCCAGCCCGGTCAAGCAGGACAAGGACACTGCGGCCAAGTACGGCCTCAAGCCCTTCTCCAACGGCCCGTACAAGATCGACTCGTACGAGCCCAACAAGAGCATGAAGCTCTCGCGCAACACGAACTGGAAGCCCGAGTCGGACACGATCCGCAAGGCGCTCCCGGACTCCATCTCGGTCACGTTCATGGCGAACGCGGACGACATGGACAAGCGCCTGATGAACGGCGAGTTCGATCTGGACATCAACGCGACCGGCATCGGCCAGGCGGCCCGCGCCACCGCGCTGAAGGACCACAAGGACAACCTGGACAACGGCCAGACCGGCTTCATCCGGTACGCCGTCATGCCGCAGACCGTCGCGCCGTTCGACAACATCGAGTGCCGCAAGGCCGTCATCTACGCGGCCGACCACAAGTCCCTGCAGACCGCCCGCGGCGGCCCGCAGGCCGGTGGCGACATCGCCCCCAACATGCTCCCGCTCGGCATCAAGGGCTCCGACGGCAAGTACGACCCGTACGGCGTGCTGACGAACGACGGCAAGCCGGACGTCGAGAAGGCCAAGGCCGCGCTGAAGGCCTGTGGCAAGGAGACCGGCTTCAAGACGACCATCGCGGTCCGCAACAACAAGCCGGTCGAGGTCGCCACGGCCGTCTCCCTGCAGAACGCCCTGAAGCAGGTCGGCATCGAGGCCGACGTCGACCAGTTCGACGGCGCCCAGACCTCCGGCATCATCGGTTCGCCGAAGGTGGTCAAGGAGAAGGGCTACGGCATCATCATCATGGGCTGGGGCGCCGACTTCCCGACCGGTCAGGGCTTCTCCCAGCCGCTGGTCGACGGCCGCTTCATCCTGCAGAGCGGCAACAACAACTTCTCCGAGCTCAACGACCCGGCGATCAACAAGCTGTTCGACGACGCCATCGCTGAGACGGACCCGGCCAAGGCCGGCGACATCTACAAGCAGATGAACCAGAAGGTCTCCGAGGCCGCGGTCTACCTGCCCTTCGTCTACGACAAGACGATCTCGTGGCGCAGCAGCCGTCTGACCAACGTCTACACCTCCGACGCGTACAACGGCCGCTACGACTACGCCTCGCTCGGCGTCCAGTAGACAAACCGTCCGTTTCAGTTCCAGTGCCACACCCGCTAGGCACGAAGGGCAGGTGATGGCCGCGGCGGCGGCTCGGGGACGCTCTCCAGAAGAGGGCGTTCCCGGGCCGCGGTCAGGCCGAGCGCAGTGCTTGCATATCTCATCCGGCGGATCTTCGCCGTCATCGTCATGCTGTTGGTCATCACGCTGGTGACCTTCGGAATCTTCTTCCTCTTCCCGAAGATGATCGGGACGGACCCGGCCCTGTACTTCGTCGGCAAGCAGTCCGACCCCGCCGCCATCGAGGGCATCCGGCAGAAGATGGGTCTCGCCGACCCGATCCTCGTCCAGTTCGGCAAGTTCGTCGTCGGGCTGGTGGCGGGTCGTACGTACGCCAACGGCAACGACGTCACGCACTGCGCCGCGCCCTGCTTCGGATACTCCTTCAAGAGCGAGCAGGAGGTGTGGCCGCTGCTGACCGACTGGCTGCCCGTCACCCTCTCGCTCGCCGCCGGTGCCGTCGTGCTCTGGGTGATCGGCGGTGTCGCCGCCGGCGTCATCTCCGCCCTCAAGCGCGGTACGGTCCTGGACCGTTCGGCGATGGGCCTCGCCCTCGCCGGCGTCTCCCTCCCCATCTACTTCACCGGCATGCTGGCCATCGCCCTCTTCTCCGACCAGCTCGGCTGGTTCGGACGGCCGGAGAAGACCTTCGCCGAGGATCCGGGAACCTGGTTCAACGGCATGGTCCTGCCGTGGATCTCGCTCGCCTTCCTCTACGCGGCGATGTACGCGCGGCTCACCCGCGCGACCATGCTGGAAGTGCTCAACGAGGACTACATCCGCACCGCGCGCGCCAAGGGGCTGACGGAACCCGTCGTCATCGGCAAGCACGCGATGCGCTCGACCATGACGCCGATCCTGACCGTCCTGGGCCTCGACCTGGGCGCGCTGATGGGCGGCGCGGTCCTCACCGAGTACACCTTCTCGCTGCACGGACTCGGCTACAGCGCCGTCCGTGCCATCAGCGAGCACGATCTGCCGGTCATTCTCGGCATCACCCTGATCTCCGCCTTCTTCGTCGTCGCGGCCAACCTCGTCGTCGACCTCCTGTACGCGGTGATCGACCCCCGAGTGAGGCTGTCATGACCGATTCGACGACGCCCGCCGTGACGGGCGCACTGAACGAGCCCGTCGCCGCCGGCGCCCCCGGCACCGCGTTCCTCGACGTACGCGACCTCAAGGTCCACTTCCCCACGGAAGACGGCCTGGTCAAGTCCGTGGACGGGCTCTCCTTCACGCTGGAGAAGGGCAAGACCCTCGGCATCGTCGGCGAGTCGGGCTCCGGCAAGTCGGTGACCTCGCTGGGCATCATGGGCCTGCACCGGGTGGGCCAGTACGGCCGCCAGCGGGCCCGGATCTCCGGCGAGATCTGGCTCGACGGCAAGGAGCTCCTCTCCAGCCCCGAGGAGGAGGTGCGCAAGCTGCGCGGCCGGGAGATCGCGATGATCTTCCAGGACCCGCTGTCGGCGATGCACCCCTACTTCACCGTGGGCAAGCAGATCTCCGAGGCCTACCGGGTCCACAACAAGGCCGACAAGAAGGCCGCCCGCAAGCGGGCGATCGAGCTCCTCGACCGCGTGGGCATCCCCGAGCCGCACAAGCGGGTCGACAGCTACCCGCACGAGTTCTCCGGCGGCATGCGCCAGCGCGCGATGATCGCGATGGCGCTGGTCAACAACCCCGAACTGCTCATCGCGGACGAGCCGACGACGGCCCTGGACGTCACCGTCCAGGCGCAGATCCTCGACCTGATCCGGGACCTGCAGAAGGAGTTCGGCTCCGCGGTCATCATGATCACGCACGACCTCGGCGTCGTCGCCGAGATGGCCGACGACCTCCTCGTGATGTACGGCGGCCGGTGCGTGGAGCGGGGCAGCGCGGAGAAGGTGTTCTACGAACCCCGGCACCCCTACACCTGGGGCCTGCTCGGCTCGATGCCGCGCATCGACCGGGAGCAGACCGAGCGCCTCATCCCGGTCAAGGGTTCGCCGCCCAGCCTCATCAACATCCCGAGCGGCTGCGCCTTCAACCCCCGGTGCCCGTACGCCGACCTGCCCAAGGGCGAGGTCACGCGGACCGTACGGCCCGAGCTGTCCCTGGTCGACACCGCCGCGGAGGGCGCGGGCCGGCACTGGGCCGCCTGTCACCTCTCCCCGGAGCAGCGGGACCGGATCTGGACCGAAGAGATTGCGCCGAAGCTGTGAGCGACATGACTGTGCCCCATGACAGTGGGAACGAGAAGGCCGGGACCGTCACCGTCCCGGCCCAGGCGGTGGCCTCCCCGGAGCCGCTGCTGCGGGTGAGCGGACTGGTCAAGCACTTCCCCATCTCCAAGGGGCTGCTGCGCCGCCAGGTCGGGGCCGTGAAGGCCGTCGACGGCATCGACTTCGAGGTCCACCCCGGCGAGACCCTCGGCATCGTCGGCGAGTCCGGCTGCGGAAAGTCGACCATGGGCCGGCTGATCACCCGGCTGCTCGAACCGACCGGCGGCAAGATCGAGTTCGAGGGCAAGGACATCACGCACCTGAGCGTGTCCGGCATGCGCCCGATGCGCCGCGACGTGCAGATGATCTTCCAGGACCCGTACGGCTCGCTGAATCCGCGCCACACGGTGGGCACCATCGTCGGCGCCCCGTTCAAGCTGCAGGGCGTCGAGCCCGAGGGCGGCCTCAAGGCGGAGGTCCAGCGGCTCCTGTCCCTGGTGGGCCTCAACCCGGAGCACTACAACCGCTACCCGCACGAGTTCTCCGGCGGTCAGCGCCAGCGCATCGGCATCGCCCGCGCCCTGGCCCTGAAGCCGAAGCTCGTGGTCGCCGACGAGCCGGTCTCGGCCCTGGACGTCTCCATCCAGGCCCAGGTGGTCAACCTGCTGGACGACCTCCAGGAGGAGCTCGGCCTCACGTACGTGATCATCGCCCACGACCTGTCGGTCATCCGGCACGTCTCGGACCGCATCGCGGTCATGTACCTGGGCAAGATCGTCGAACTGGCCGACAACAAGTCCCTGTACACGGCGCCCATGCACCCGTACACCACGGCCCTGATGTCGGCGGTCCCGGTACCGGACCCGCGCCGGCGCGGAGCGAAGAGCGGCCGCATCCTGCTCAAGGGCGACGTCCCCTCGCCGATCTCCCCGCCCTCCGGCTGCCGCTTCCACACCCGGTGCTGGAAGGCGACCCAGGTCTGCACCACGCAGGAGCCCCCGCTCCTCGCGCTGAAGACCGGCCACCAGGTGGCCTGCCACCACCCGGAGAACGCCCCCGACCAGGCCCCGGGCGACCCGGCCCTGCCGGGCGCGGCGGAGACCGTGGCGAAGCCGACGGACTGAGGGACGCCGGACCGAGCGCACTGACAGACGCCGGTGGGGTGGTATCCGCCCCGCCGGCACCCGTCGGCCGGCGCCGGCCGACGGCGCGCGGCGCCGCGAGGCGGCCGTGCCGGCCGGCTGCCCCGGGCGGCGCGAGGCGGTCGTGCGGCTCCTGCCGGCCGACTGCTCGCGGCCCCGCCGGCGTGTGAGGCGCGGGGGTTCGGGGGCGGAGCCCCTGACGGCGCCGCCGCACCCGGCCGCGGTCCGGGGCCCCACCGGGTGCGGCCCCGGCCCGGCAGGGCCGTGCCGCCCCTTCGGAGCCGTGGCCGCGCCACACACGTTCGAGCACGCCGCAGGCGACCGGCAGAATGACCCCGTGCTCCACGATCTCTTCCCGCCCGGAGTCCAGCACGGTCTGGACCTCGCGGGCATCTTCGTCTTCGCCACGGCCGGCGCCCTGCTCGCCGTACGCAAGAACTTCGACGTCTTCGGCATCGTCGTCCTCGCCCTCGTCACCGCCCTCGGCGGCGGCCTGTTCCGCGACATCGTCATCGGCGCCACCCCGGCCGCCGCCTTCAGCGACCTCGGGTTCTTCGTCACGCCGCTGATCGCCGCCGCGCTCGTCTTCTTCCTGCACCCCGAGGTCCAGCGCATCAACCGCGCGATCAACGTCTTCGACGCGGCCGGGCTCGGACTGTTCTGCGTGACGGGCACGACCAAGGCCTACGAGTACGGCCTGGGCCTCACCGCCTCCGCCGCGCTCGGCGTGGCCACCGCCGTCGGCGGCGGCGTCCTGCGCGACGTCCTCGTCAACGAGGTGCCCTCGCTGCTGCGCGACCGCGAGATGTACGCCGTGCCGGCGCTCGTCGGCGCCTCGATGGTGGCGCTCTTCATCAGCTTCGACAACCTGAACGCCGTCACGACGGCGCTGGCGATCGTCACCACCTTCGTCCTGCGGCTGCTGGCCATGCGCTACCACCTGCGCGCGCCCCTCGCCTGGAACCGCCGCTCGTCGGTGGCGGAGGAGCCGTAGCGGCCGCCACACCAGGCAAAGCTACCGCTCAGTAGGGTCCCGGTGTACGGTCGTTCCATGTCACACGCAGCTGCCAAGGCCTCCATCGGCGACAGCGAGTTCGACCGCGACACCACCGTCACCGCCCGTGCGGGCGAGCCCGGTGTGTACGACGCGGACCTCTCCGCCGGGTGGACGATCATCACCGCCGTCAACGGCGGATACCTGCTGGCCCTCGTCGGCCGCGCCCTGTCGTCGGCCCTGCCGCACCCGGACCCCTTCACGGTGTCCGCGCACTACCTGACCTCCTCGGTCCCCGGCCCCGCCGTGATCCGCACCGAGGTCGTACGGGTCGGCCGCACGCTCTCCACCGGACAGGCCTCCCTCTTCCAGTTCGACGAGAACGGCGCCGAGATCGAGCGGATCCGCGTCCTGGCCTCCTACGGGGACCTCGCCGCGCTCCCGGACTCCGTCCACACCACGGCCCTCCCGCCCGCCATCCCGGCCTACGAGCACTGCCTCGGCCCCGAAGCCGGCCCGGCCCCGATCCCCGGCAGCTCCGCGATCGTGGACCGGCTCCGGCTCCGCCTGGACCCGGCGACGGCCGGCTGGGCCGTCGGGCAGCCCTCGGGCAAGGGGGAGATGCGCGCCTGGTTCGAGCTCGCGGACGGGCGCGACGCGGACCCCTTCTCCCTCCTCCTCGCGGTCGACGCGCTCCCGCCGACCTCCTTCGACCTCGGCCTGCTCGGCTGGACCCCGACGGTGGAACTCACCACCCACATCCGCCACCGTCCGGCGCCCGGTCCGCTCCGGGTGTCGATCACCACGCGGAACCTGGCGGGGGGCTTCCTGGAGGAGGACGCGGAGGTCTGGGACTCGACGGACCGCCTGGTGGCCCAGTCCCGCCAACTGGCGAGCGCTCCGCGGGTGGCGCCTTCCTGACGCGCCGCTCCCCTTCCTGACGCGCCGCTCGCACCGCTGCGCGGGCTTCGTGTCGCTGCGCCGGACTCCGTCCGGCGGTGGCGGGTCGGTGCCGGGGCCACTGGCGGTCCGGCTCGGGGTCGGTGGGCGGGTGCGGGTGGGTGGTCCCTGCGGGGCGGGGTCCCCTACCCGCCCTTCGCCCGTTCCCCGGGGCTGCGCCCCGGACCCCCCTGGGGCTGCGCCCCGGACCCCGCGCCTCAGGCGATCTCAGCACCTCCGGCGTTTGAGGAGCGGGGGTCCGGGGGCTGGCCCCCGGGGACGGCGCCGCACGTGGCGAACGGGGTCCGGGCAGCGCCCGGGGAACGGTGGAAGGGCGGGTAGGGGACCCAGCCCCGCGCAGCGGCGCAGCACCGGCTCCGGGGGCGGAGCCGCAAGGGCTCGGACGGTGTCCGCGAGGCTGCACGGCACCGGCGGGGATCGCGGCGGCGGGGGACTCGTAGAATCGGGGGATCATGGCCTACCTCGACCACGCCGCCACGACCCCGATGCTGCCGGAGGCCGCCGCGGCGATGACCGCGCAGTTCGCCGCCACGGGCAACGCGTCCTCCCTGCACGCCGCCGGCCGCCGCGCCCGCCGCACCGTCGAGGAGGCCCGCGAGGCCCTCGCCGACGCACTCGGGGCCCGTCCGAGCGAGGTGGTCTTCACCGCCGGCGGCACGGAGGCCGACAACCTCGCCGTCAAGGGGCTCTACTGGGCCCGCCGCGACGCCGATCCCGCCCGGACCCGCGTCCTCGCCAGCCCCGTCGAGCACCACGCCGTCCTCGACGCCGTGCACTGGCTCGCCGAGCACGAAGGGGCGCAGGTCGAGTACCTGCCCGTGGACCGCTACGGGCGCGTGCACCCCGAGGCCTTCCGCGAAGCGGTCGAGCGCGGCCCCGACGACATCGCGCTGGCCACCGTCATGTGGGCCAACAACGAGATCGGCACCGTCATGCCGGTCGCCGAACTGGCCGCGGTGGCCCGCGAGTACGGCATCCCGCTGCACTCCGACGCCGTCCAGGCCTTCGGGCAGCTCGACGTCCGCTTCGGCGACAGCGGTCTCGCCGCCATGACCGTGAGCGGCCACAAGGTCGGCGGGCCGTACGGGATCGGCGCGTTGCTGCTCGGCCGCGACCAGAGCCCCGTACCCGTCCTGCACGGCGGCGGCCAGGAGCGGCACGTGCGCTCCGGCACCCTCGACGTCCCGGCCATCGCCGCCTTCGCGGTGGCGGCCGTCCTCGCCGCCGAGCGGCGCGAACGGTTCGCCACCGAGATCGGCGCGCTGCGCGACCGGCTCGTCGCCGCCGTGCTCCACGAGGTCCCCGACGCGGTCCTGGGCGGGGACCCGGACGGCCGGCTGCCCGCCAACGCCCACTTCAGCTTCCCCGGCTGCGAGGGGGACTCCCTGCTGCTCCTGCTCGACGCCCAGGGCATCGAGTGCTCCACCGGCTCCGCCTGCACGGCCGGAGTGGCGCAGCCCAGCCACGTGCTGCTGGCCACCGGCACCGACCCGCGCCTGGCCCGGGGGACCCTGCGCTTCTCCCTCGGCCACACCTCCACCCAGGCCGACGTGGACGCGGTCGCCGCCGCCATCGGCCCGGCCGTGGCCCGCGCCCGCACGGCGGGGCTGAGCTAGCCCCTCAGCCCCTCAGGCCGTCAGGCCGTCTTGGCGGCCGCCGCGCCGGCCTCGTCGACCATGCGGAGGTAGCGGTCCCAGTCCCAGTGGGGGCCCGGGTCCGTGTGGTCGGCTCCCGGTACCTCGGAGTGGCCGAGGAAGTGCTTGCGGTCGGCGGGTATCCCGTACCGCCTGCACACGTCGGCGGCGAGCCGCGCCGAAGCCGCGTACATCGCGTCCGTGAAGTCCTTGGGGCGGTCGATGAAGCCGACGTGCTCGATGCCGATGCTGCGCTCGTTCATGGAGCGGTTGCCCGAGTGGAAGGCGACGTCGAGCTCGCGCACCATCTGCTCGATGTGGCCGTCCTGGCCGACTATGTAGTGCGCCGACGCCCGGTGGAACGGAT
Organism: Streptomyces sp. NPDC002104; assembly: GCF_053593795.1. NCBI lineage: Bacteria > Bacillati > Actinomycetota > Actinomycetes > Kitasatosporales > Streptomycetaceae > Streptomyces > Streptomyces sp. NPDC002104. Next base: position 52,242 of record NZ_JBSFDF010000028.1, read on the forward strand.
TCTTGAAGGCGTCCACCGAGGACTTGAAGCCGCCCTGCGTGACATGCACCACGATCCGGTCCACGCGGTAGTCCGCGGGCCGGTCCGCCAGCCGCCAGTTCGCCGGAGAGGCCGCCGTCCAGGAAGCCCCCGCGTGGTCCAGCTCGCCCTCCTTCCGCGGCTTGGACACCCCCGGCACCAGCCACCAGGCCCGCCCGATCTCATCGCGCCCGGCGACCGCCGCGGCCGCCACCACCCCGAGCCCGCCGAACAGCACCGCCCTGCGGGTCCGGCCGGGCCGTTGGCCCGCCGTACCGCCCTTGTCGCCCGTACTCCCCATGTGATCCACCCCCTGCCACCGAGAACGCGCTGTGAGCCCGCGCGGTTCCCCCGTACCCTGGACGGTGCTATGACTCAGAACCTGCCGAGCGTCCCCCGCCCCCTCCGCGTCCTGGCCGCCATGTCCGGCGGTGTGGACTCCGCCGTCGCCGCCGCCCGCGCGGTCGAAGCCGGGCACGACGTGACCGGCGTCCACCTCGCCCTCTCCGCGAACCCGCAGTCCTTCCGGACCGGGGCCCGCGGCTGCTGCACGATCGAGGACTCCCGCGACGCCCGACGCGCCGCCGACGTCATCGGCATCCCGTTCTACGTCTGGGACCTCGCCGAGCGCTTCCGCGAGGACGTCGTCGAGGACTTCATCTCCGAGTACGAGGCCGGGCGCACCCCGAACCCCTGCCTGCGCTGCAACGAGAAGATCAAGTTCGCGGCGCTGCTCGACAAGGCCCTCGCGCTCGGCTTCGACGCCGTCTGCACCGGCCACTACGCCACCGTCGTCCTGAACGAGGACGGCACGCGCGAGCTGCACCGGGCCTCCGACATGGCCAAGGACCAGTCGTACGTCCTCGGCGTCCTCGACGAGAAGCAGCTCGCCCACGCGCTGTTCCCGCTCGGCGACACCCTCACCACCAAGGAAGAGATCCGCGCCGAGGCCGAGGAGCGGGGCCTGGCCGTCGCGAAGAAGCCCGACAGCCACGACATCTGCTTCATCGCCGACGGCGACACCCAGGGCTTCCTGGCGAACCGCCTGGGCAAGGCCGAGGGCGACATCGTCGACGAGGCGACCGGCGAGAAGGTCGGCACCCACGAGGGCGCCTTCGGCTTCACCATCGGCCAGCGCAAGGGCCTGCGGATCGGCCACCCGGCCCCCGACGGCAAGCCGCGCTACGTCCTCGACATCTCCCCGGTGAACAACACCGTCACCGTGGGACCGGTGGAGGCGCTCGACGTCACCGCGCTGACCGCGATCCGCCCCCGCTGGTGCGGTTCCACCGCCGCCGCCCCGGGCACGTACACCGCGCAGCTGCGCGCCCACGGCGGCGAGACCGAGGTCTTCGCGGAGCTGGTGGAGGGCGAACTGCGCGTCCGCTTCGGCGAGCCGGTCCGCGGTGTGGCCCCCGGCCAGGCGATCGTCCTCTACGACGGCACCCGCGTGGTCGGCTCCGCCACCATCGCCACCACCACCCGGGCCACGGCGCCCGCGCCCGTCACGGCCTAGCCGGGCCGCCCCGCCCGGGCCGCCCGGTCAGACCACCGTCAGGACGATCTTGCCGGTGGTGCGGCCCCGCTCGCCGATCTCGTGGGCCTTCGCGGCCTCGGCCAGCGGGAGCACCGTGTCGACCAGCGGCCGCAGCAGGCCCCGGTCGGCCAGGGCGGCGATCTCCCGCAGGCCGCCGAGGTCCGGCTCCACCAGGAGCCAGGCGGCGTGCACGCCCGCCGTGTCGGCCGGGATGCCGTCCGGGCCCGGCAGCGTGACCAGGTGGCCGCCCGGCTTGAGCACCTTCAGCGAGCGTGCGGTGTACTCCCCGCCGACCGCGTCGACCACGATGTCCACGCCGGAGACGGCGTCCTCGAAGTCCGCGGTCCGGTAGTCGATCACCTCGTCGGCGCCGAGCTCGCGCAGCAGCCCGTGCTTGGCCGCGCTGGCGGTGCCGATCACGTACGCGCCGCGTGCCTTGGCGATCTGCACGGCCAGATGGCCGACCCCGCCGGCCGCCGCGTGCACCAGCACCCGCTGTCCGGCCGACACCCCGGCGGTGTCCACCAGTGCCTGCCAGGCGGTCAGGGCCGCCAGCGGCAGGGCCGCCGCCTGGACGTGATCCAGGGAGGCGGGCTTGCGGGCGAAGTGCCGGGCGGGCGCGGTCACGTACTCGGCGTACCCGCCGGCCTGCTCCGGGAAGCGGGGCATCCCGTACACCTCGTCGCCGGCCCGGTACAGGGTCACACCCGGTCCAACGGCCTCGACCGTGCCCGACACGTCCCAGCCGACCATCGGGACGGGCCCCCAGGGAATGAGGGCGCCGCTGGCGCGGGTCTTCCAGTCGACCGGGTTCACCCCGGCCGCGTGGACCCGTACCAGGATCTCGCCCAGGCCCGGCTCCGGCCGGTCCAGCTCGGTCTCGGTCAGTACCTCGGGTCCGCCCCATTGGCTGACGACGATGGCGCGCATGAATGTCTCCCTGGTTGTTCTCGATCTGCTCTCACCTGCCGGTTTCCCCGGCCGATGGCACCAGCTTGGCCGCGCGCGGGCCCGCATGGTGCTGACCGTTTGGCCACCATGTGACAGAATCTGGCCATGCACCGTGTAGCCGTACTCGCCCTCGAAGGCGTCGCCCCGTTCGAGCTCGGCATGCCCTCGCGGGTCTTCGGGAACGCCCGCGGCGAGGGCGGGAGCTTCCTGTACGAGGTCACCGTCTGCACCCCGGACGGCCTGCCCGTGGCCACCGACGCGGGGTTCACCATCGGTGTCGGCGCGGGGCCCGAGGCCCTCGCCGAGGCCGACACCGTGATCATCCCGCCCACCCACTCCCTGCCCGGGCTCCTGCGCGGCGAGCCGCTGCCGCGGGCCCTCGCCGACGCCCTCGCCCGGATCCGCCCCGGCACCCGCATCGTGTCGATCTGCACCGGCTCCGAGGTGCTCGCCGCCGCGGGGCTGCTCGACGGGCGGCCCGCCACCACCCACTGGATCCACGCGCCGGAGTTCCGCCGCGCCTTCCCGCGGGTCGACCTCGACGAGGACGTCCTCTTCGTGGACGACGGCGACATCCTCACCTCGGCCGGCGTCGCCGCCGGCATCGACCTGCTGCTCTACCTGGTCCGCGCCGACCACGGCAGCGCCGTCGCCAACCTCGCCGCGCGGCTGTGCGTGGTCCCGCCGTGGCGCGACGGCGGGCAGGCCCAGTACATCGTGCGGCCCGTCCCCGAACCCACCGTCGCCACCACCACCGCCACCCGGGCCTGGGCCCTGGAGCGCCTCACCGAGCCGATCACCCTGGCCGAGCTCGCCGCCCATGCCCGGATGAGCCTGCGCACCTTCACCCGGCGCTTCCGCGACGAGGTCGGCATGACCCCGGTGCAGTGGCTCACCGGTCAACGCCTGGAGCTGGCACGCCATTTGCTGGAGTCCAGCGACCTCCCCGTCGACCTGGTGGCCCACCGCTCGGGCTTCGGTTCCGCGAACTCGCTGCGCCAGCACATGCGTTCCGCACTCGGCATCTCCCCGATCGCCTACCGGCGCACCTTCCAGCCCAACTCCGCTGCTGTCGCGCACCATTGACGGACAGGGCGGGGGCTTCCGGGCCCGCCCGCCCGCCCGTCCGCCCGTCCGGCCGCCCGCCGATGACCCCGGAGGTAATCGCCTCCGGGGCCGGCGGCGGGCAGGATCGGAACGACAAGCCGATCCCGCACGGAGAAACGGAAAGAGGAGGCCCGGGATGACCGCCTACGCCATCGGCCACATACGCCCCGAGACCATGAACGAGGACGTCCTGCGCTACATCGAGGAGATCCAGTCCACCATGGACCCCTTCGGGGGCCGCTTCCTCGTCCACGGCCGGCAGGTCGAGGTCATGGAGGGCGCCTGGCCCGGCACGGTCGTGCTGATCGGCTTCCCCGACATCGAGCGCGCGCGGGGCTGGTACGCGTCCGAGGCCTATCAGGCGCTGATCCCGCTCCGCGCCGACCACATCGCGGGGGACATCATCCTGGTCGACGGCGTCCCCGCGGACTACGACGCCTCGAAGACGGCGGCCGGCCTGCGCGCGGCGGCGGGGCTCTGACGCCCCTGCGCACCCCGTCGCCCGGCGGGCCGGGGCGGTGCGTGCGGCCCGGGGTGGCGAAACCCGGTGCGGCCGTACCGCGCCGGAATGCGAGCATGACCGTATGGCCACTCACCTCATCACCGGCGCCGGCTCCGGCATCGGCAAAGCCGTCACGGACCGCCTGCACGCCCGCGGCGACGACCTCGTCCTCCTCGCCCGCGACGCCGCCCGCGCCCGGCAGCTCACCGACCGCTACCCGGGATCCACCGCGCTCGTCGGGGACCTCGCCGACCCCGACCGGCTGTCGTGGGCCTTCTCCAAGCAGGCCGTCCCGGAGCGGATCGACTCGCTCCTGCACATCGCCGGCGTCGTGGACCTCGGCCCGGTGGGGGAGCTGCGGCCCAAGACCTGGCACCAGCAGCTCAACGTCAACCTGATCGCCCCCGCCGAGGTCACCCGGCTCCTGCTGCCCACCCTGCGGGCCTCGCACGCCACCATCGTCTTCGTGAACTCCGGCGCCGGGCTCGCCGCCCACGCCGACTGGAGCGCGTACGCCGCCTCCAAGCACGGGCTCAGGGCGCTGGCCGACTCGCTCCGGGCGGAGGAGAAGGAGAACGGCATCCGCGTCACCTCCGTCTACCCCGGCCGCACCGCCACCCCCATGCAGATGAAGGTCCGCTCCCAGGAGGGCGAGTCCTACGACGCCGCCGACTGGATCGACCCCGAGTCCGTCGCGACCACCGTCGTGATGGCCGTCGACCTGCCCCGCGACGCCGTGGTCAGCGACCTCACCGTCAGGCCCGGCCGATGAGCGCGAGCCGCCCCGGCGGAGCCACCGGAGTCGGCTCGCTCCCCGGCGGCGACGCCCGCGAGGCCGCCAAGACCGTCACCGGCTCCTTCGAGGAGTTCCCGTACCTCGCCGAGCTGCCCGCCCGCGGGCCCGGCGCCGACATGATCGGCCGCTCCCTCGGGCTGCTCGTGGACATGTACGCGCACGTCGAGCCCAGCGGCTGGCGGATCAGCGACCGGCCCGGCCGCGACAGCAAGCGGGCCCGCTCCTGGCTCGGCGAGGACCTGGACGCCCTGGAGGAGTTCACCCAGGGGTACCAGGGCCGCCTCAAGGTCCAGGCCGTCGGTCCGTGGACGCTGGCCGCCTCCCTGGAGATGCACGGCGGCGAGTCCATGCTCCAGGACCCGGGGGCCTGCCGTGACCTGGCCGGATCACTCGCGGAAGGCGTCCGCGAGCACCTGGCCGACGTGCGCAGGCGGATCCCCGGCGCCGAGATCGTCCTCCAGTACGACGAGCCCTCGCTGACCGCCGTCCTGCTCGGGCGGGTGCGCTCCGCCAGCGGCTACCGCACGTACCGCGCCGTCGACCGGCAGGTCGTCGAAGGGACCCTGCGCGAGATGTTCGCCGTCCACGACGGGGAGGTGATCGTCCACTCCTGCGCACCCGAGGTTCCCTTCGGCCTGCTGCGGCGCGCCGGGGCTTCGGGCGTGTCGTTCGATTTCTCCTTGCTCACCGAGCGCGAGGATGACGCCATCGGGGAAGCCGTCGAAGCCGGTACGAAACTCTTCGCCGGAGTGGTGCCCGGGACGGACGGCCCGTTGTCGGACCCGGGCGGTAGCGTCATGGGTGTCAGGAAGCTCTGGCGCAGGCTGGGGCTGACCCCGGGGACTCTGGCGGAGTCCGTCGTGGTCACCCCCTCGTGCGGTCTGGCGGGCGCTTCGCCCGGCTACGCGCGGGCGGTTCAGGCGCACTGCGTCAGGGCGGCGAGGTCGCTCGCCGACAACCCTGAGTGATGGATCGAGACGGGTCACGGGAGGACACGGCATGGCAGCCGAACAGAAGCAGGGCAGCGAATCGGCCGTACCGGCGGAACTGCGCGAGCAGCACGCGCTGATCTCCGAGCAGGTCGAGGAGCACCGCTTCCGGTACTACGTGAACGACCAGCCGGTCGTCAGCGACGCCGAGTTCGACAAGCTGCTGCGCTCGCTGGAGGCGCTGGAGGAGCAGTACCCGGAGCTGCGCACGCCCGATTCGCCCACCCAGAAAGTGGCCGGGGCGTACGAGACGGACTTCGCCTCCGTGGAGCACCGCGAGCGGATGCTCTCCCTCGACAACGCCTTCGACGACGAGGAACTGGCGGCCTGGGCCGAGCGCGTGGCCCGGGACGCCAACACCTCCGACTACCACTACCTGTGCGAGCTGAAGGTGGACGGCCTCGCCGTCAACCTCACCTACGAGAACGGCCGCCTGACCCGCGCCGCCACCCGCGGCGACGGCCGCACGGGCGAGGACATCACGCCCAACGTCCGCACCATCGCCGACATCCCCGACCGGCTCAAGGGCGAGCGGATCCCCGCCCTGGTCGAGATCCGCGGCGAGGTCTACTTCCCGATGGAGAAGTTCGAGGAGCTCAACAAGCGGCTCGTCGAGGCCGAGGGCAAGCCCTTCGCCAACCCGCGCAACGCGGCGGCCGGTTCGCTGCGCCAGAAGGACCCCAAGGTCACCGCGAGCCGCCCGCTGCACATGGTCGTGCACGGCATCGGCGCCCGCGAGGGCTTCGAGATCGAGAACCAGTCGCAGGCCTACGAGCTGCTCCACGAGTGGGGCCTGCCCACCGCCCAGCACAACAAGGTGGTCTCCACCCTCGCCGAGGTCCGGGAGTTCATCGCGTACTTCGGCGAGAACCGCCACTCGGTGGAGCACGAGATCGACGGGGTCGTCGTCAAGCTCGACGAGATCGCCCTCCAGGGCCGGCTCGGCTCCACCGCGCGCGCCCCGCGCTGGGCCATCGCCTGGAAGTACGCCCCCGAGGAGGTCAACTCCAAGCTGATCGACATCAAGGTCGGCGTGGGCCGCACCGGGCGCGTGACCCCGTACGCCCAGGTGGAGCCGGTGACGGTGGCGGGCTCGGAGGTGGAGTTCGCGACCCTGCACAACCAGGAGGTCGTCAAGGCCAAGGGCGTGCTCATCGGGGACACCGTCGTGCTGCGCAAGGCCGGCGACGTCATCCCCGAGATCCTCGGACCGGTGGTCGACCTGCGGGACGGCAGCGAGCGGGAGTTCGTCATGCCCGCCGAGTGCCCCGCGTGCGGTACGGAGCTGCGCCCCATGAAGGAGGGAGACATCGACGTCCGGTGCCCCAACGCCCGCTCCTGCCCGGCCCAGTTGCGCGAGCGCGTCTTCTACCTGGCCGGACGCCAGAGCCTGGACATCGAGAACTTCGGCATGGTCGCGGCGGCCGCGCTGACCGGCCCGCTGGAGCCCGCGGTCCCGCCGCTGCTCGACGAGGGCGACCTCTTCGACCTGACCATCGAGCAGCTGCTCCCGATCAAGGCCTACGTCCTCGACCCGGACAGCGGTCTGCCCAAGCGGGACCCGAAGACGGGCGAGGAGAAGATCGTCACGGTCTTCGCCAACCAGAAGGGCGAGCCGAAGAAGAACGCCCTGTCGATGCTGGAGAACATCGCCGCGGCCAAGGACCGCCCGCTCGCCCGCATCATCAACGGCCTGTCGATCCGTCACGTCGGACCGGTCGCGGCGGAGGCACTCGCCCGCCAGTTCCGCTCGATCGACGCGATCCGCAGCGCCACCGTGGAGGAACTGACCGCGGCCGAGGGCGTCGGCGCCATCATCGCCGCCTCCCTCCAGGAGTGGTTCGCCGAGCCCTGGCACGAGGAGATCCTGCGCAAGTGGGCCGCGGCCGGAGTCCGGATGGAGGAGGAAGGTTCCGGCGAGGACGAGGGGCCCCGTCCGCTGGAGGGGCTGACGGTGGTGGTCACCGGGACTTTGCAGAGCCACACGCGGGACGGCGCGAAGGAGGCCCTGCAGAGCCGCGGCGCCAAGGTGACCGGATCCGTCTCGAAGAAGACCTCCTTCGTCGTGGTCGGTGACAACCCCGGCTCGAAGTACGACAAGGCCGTGCAGTTGAAGCTGTCCATCCTCGACGACGCCGGATTCGCCGTCCTGCTGGAAGAGGGCCCCGACGCGGCGCGCGAGGCCGCCCTCCCGGTGGACAGCAACGCCGGAGCGGAGTAGCGAAGGCGAACGGATGCGTGGCGTGCGGCCGGACGAGCGGGCGCGCGCCGGGCGCGGCCGGCGGTGGCACCCGGTGGCGCACCGCGGACCGCGGGCCCAAGTCCGGCCGGTACAAGGCTGGTGGCGGGCCCGTGGCCTGTCGGATCATCGGATGGGTGACCGGGGTGCCTGGTCCAAACTCACCCGTTCGGCGGATACCGTACTGATGAGGATGGCTGGGTCGTATTCGGGCAACCGCCGCCGACCGCTGCCCCTGGACGCCCCCCGCGTCCTACTGTTGAGGGGTGCGCCTGTCGTGCACGGCTGCTTGACGCGCTTCCAGCCGTGATGGCATGACATCGGGGCCATCGCGTGGCATCGGCATCGCCGGCTGTGAGAGGGACGGGCATGAAACCCACCGAAAGCGCCGACCCGTCACCAGATTTCGGCGGGGAGTTCCCGTCCCTGCGGACGGGCCGGATCGGTGTCCTGGGGTCCAGGACACCGCAATCGCGACCGCTCGACACCGGCATGGGCACGGGCCGGGCCGGCCGGAGCGCCGTGCTGCCCCTCGCCGTCGTCGGTCTCGCCGCCGTCGTGCTCGGCGTCGGCGTCGTCACCGCACTGACCAGCCGTCACGCCCTGTTCCCCGGCGGCCCGGTCGGCTGGGCGCTCGCCCTGCTCACCGGCATCATCGTCGGCCACCTCGTCGCCCTCGGCCGCGACCGGTGGTGGGGCGGCACCGGATCGGGCGCCGCCCTCACCCTCGGCGTCCTCATCCTCTACGGATGGGTCCCCGCCGGCCTGGTCTCCCTCGCCGTGGTCTCCCTCGTCGGCGCCGCCCGCAGACACCGCTGGCGCCAGGGCCTGCTGCACGGAGCCACCGACATCCTCGGTATCGGCGCCGGCGCCCTCGTCCTCGCCGCGTTCGGCGAGTCGCCCTCCGTCGAGGCCCCGTGGCGCCCCACCGGCTGGGGGATCGACGCGGTCCCCGAAGTCATCCTCGTGGCCCTCGCCTACCTGCTCGTCACCCGCGTCCTGCTGTGGCTCGCCCTGGCCCCGAGCGGCGCAGGACTGCCCACGGTCGCCCGTACCGCCCTGCTGCGCCAGGCGCTGGTCGCCGTCGCGCTCCTCGGCATCGCCCCGCTGATCTGCGTGGTCGCCGAATCGCAGCCGGTACTGCTGCCGCTGTTCGCCGTACCGCTGATCGCCCTGGACTCCACCCTGTGGATCGCCCGCGCCCGCGCCGAGGAGCAGCTGCGGGACCCGCTCACCGGACTGCCGAACCGGCAGTGGCTGCTGGAGCGCGCCTGGAGCGCGCTCGACCAGGCCGAACGTTCCGGCAACCGCGCCGCGCTGGTCCTCATCGACCTGGACCGCTTCCGCGCCGTCAACGACACCCTCGGCCACCTCGCCGGCGACCGCCTCCTCCTGCAGATAGCGGACCGGCTGCGCCAGGCGCTGCCCCCGGCCGCCGAGGCGGCCCGGCTCGGCGGCGACGAGTTCGCCGTCCTGCTCCCCCTCACCGACTCGACCACCAGCGCCCAGCGGGTCGCCCGCAACCTCGTCGCCGAACTCAGCTCCCCCCTCGACCTGGACGGCCTGACCCTGGTCCTGGAGGCCAGCGCCGGCCTCGCCGTCTTCCCCGACCACGCCCTGGACGCGGAGGGGCTGCTGCGCCGCGCCGACGTCGCCATGTACCAGGCGAAGCGGGACCGCACCGGGGTCGAGGTCTACGAGTCCAAGCGCGACAGCAACACCCCCGACCGGCTCGGCCTGCTGGGCGACCTGCGCCGGGCCCTGGACGCGGGCGAGGTGGAACTGCACTACCAGCCGAAGGTCCGCTTCGACGGCAAGGTGGCCGGGCTGGAGGCACTGGTGCGCTGGGTGCACCCGGAGCGCGGGCGGGTCCCGCCCGACGAGTTCATCGCGATCGCGGAGACCTCCGGGCTGATGCCGCACCTGACGGAGTACGTACTGGAGACCGCGCTCGCGCAGGTCGCCCGGTGGCGGGCCCAGGGCCTCAAGGTCCCGGTCGCCGTCAACGTGTCGCCGCGCGACGTCCACACCCCCGGCTTCGCGGGCGCCGTCGCCGCGCGCCTCGCCCGGCACGGGGTCCCGGCGAGCGGGCTCCAGCTGGAAATAACGGAACACGTCCTGCTGGAGGACCCGCAGCGGGCCGCCGACACCATGGCCGGGCTGACCGGCCACGGCGTGAAGATGTCCCTGGACGACTTCGGCACCGGCTACTCCTCCCTCGTCCACCTGCGGCGGCTGCCCGTCAGCGAACTGAAGATAGACCGGTCCTTCGTGGCCCGCCTCGCGGTGGATGCCCAGGACGCGGAGATCGTCCGCTGCACGGTGGACCTCGCCCATTCGCTGGGCCTGCTGGTCGTCGCGGAGGGCGTCGAGGACGACGAGACGTGGGAGCGGCTGCGGGACCTGGGCTGCGACGCCGTCCAGGGCTGGCTGGTCGCCGCCGCGATGCCTCCGCAGGAGGCGACGGCCTGGCTGCTGGCCCGCGGGGAGCGCGGCTGGCGGCGGCCGGCGGACATCACCGCGGAGCTCGCGGCGGAGGCGGCGTCCGCGGCGGCGGCGCAGTCCCCGTGAGGTACGTGGAGGCACCGGCGGTGCACCGGCCCGCGCCGGGCGATCCGCCGTCGGTCTTCCTCGCGGGCGGGATCACGCACTGCCCGAGCTGGCAGCCGGAGGCGGCGGCCGCTCTGGCCGACTTCGTCGTGCTCAACCCGCGGCGGGCGGATTTCGACGTGTCCGACCCCGCGCAGACGGACGTCCAGATCGCGTGGGAGTACGCGCACCTGCTGCGGGCCGACCTCACTCTCTTCTGGTTCCCCGCGTGCGATGCGTCCCTCACGGTCCAGCCGATCACCCTGTACGAACTCGGCGCGGCCGCGGCCACCCCTCGCCGCCGCCTGACCGTCGGCGCCGACCCCGGCTACCCGCGGCGCGCGGACGTGGTCACGCAGCTGAGCCTGTCCCGCCCGGACCTCACGGTCCACGGAACCCTGCCCGAAGCGGTGGCGGCCGCCCGCGCCGAGCTGGACACCTTGGCCTGAGGCCCGCTGCCCTGCGGGGCGAGGTCCCCTACCCGCCCTTCCACCGTTCCCCGGGGCTGCGCCCCGGACCCCGTTTCCGCGTGCGGCGGCGCCGTTGCCGGGGTCCGGGGCGGAGCCCCAGGAGGGGTCCGGGCAGAGCCCGGGGAACGGGCGAAGGGCGGGTAGGGGACTTTGCCCCGCGCAGCGGCAAGGGGGGCGCGGGGACTTTGCCCCGCGCAGCGGCAAGGGGGCTGCGGCGCACACGCCGCCGGGTCGGGGCGGGCTCCGGCGGAGCCTTCGGGCGCGGCCCCGCCGGGGAGGAATCGGGCCCGCGCGGGGCCCCGTACCGCCCCCGGGGGAAACCGGGGCGCCGGGCATGGGCCGGGCCCCATAGGATTGGGGCCGAAACCTACACACTCGAACCCCCAGAGGATCGCTGCATGCCTGGCATCACGCGCGAGGAGGTCGCCCACCTCGCTCGGCTGGCACGTCTGGAGCTGAAGAGCGAAGAGCTCGACCACTTCGCTGGACAGCTCGACGACATCATCGGCGCGGTCGCCCGCGTTTCCGAGGTCGCCGACCAAGACGTCCCGCCGACCTCCCACCCGCTGCCGCTGACGAACGTCATGCGCGCGGACGAGGTCCGTCCGTCGCTCACCCCCGAGCAGGCGCTTTCCGGCGCTCCCGCCCAGGAGCAGCAGCGTTTCAAGGTGCCGCAGATCCTGGGGGAGGACTAATCACCATGGCTGACATCAACAGCACCATCGACATCATCCGGCTCACGGCCGCCCAGACCGCCGAGAAGATCGCCTCCGGCGAGCTCACGGCCGTCGAGGTCACCGAGGCCCACCTGGCCCGTATCGGGGCGACCGACGAGAAGGTCAACGCCTTCCTGCACGTCGACCGCGAGGGCGCGCTCGCCCAGGCCGCCGCCGTCGACGCCAAGCGTGCGCGCGGTGAGGCGCTCGGCCCGCTGGCCGGCGTACCGCTCGCCCTGAAGGACATCTTCACCACCGTCGGGATCCCCACCACCGTCGGTTCGAAGATCCTCGAAGGCTGGATCCCGCCGTACGACGCGACCCTGACGCGCAAGCTGAAGGAAGCCGACGTCGTCATCCTCGGCAAGACCAACATGGACGAGTTCGCCATGGGGTCCTCCACCGAGAACAGCGCCTACGGGCCCACCGGCAACCCCTGGGACCTCACCCGCGTCCCCGGCGGCTCCGGCGGCGGCTCCGCGGCCGCGCTGGCCGCCTTCCAGGCGCCGCTGGCCATCGGCACGGACACCGGCGGTTCCATCCGCCAGCCCGCCGCCCTCACCGGCACCGTCGGCGTGAAGCCCACCTACGGCGGCGTCTCCCGCTACGGCATGGTGGCCTTCTCCTCCTCCCTCGACCAGGGCGGCCCCTGCGCCCGTACGGTCCTGGACGCGGCCCTCCTCCACGAGGTCATCGCCGGGCACGACCCGATGGACTCGACCTCCATCGACGCCCCGGTCCCGCCGGTCGTCGAGGCGGCCCGCAACGGCTCCGTCTCCGGCATGCGCGTCGGTGTCGTCAAGCAGTTCGCCGGCGAGGGCTACCAGGCCGGCGTCGTGCAGCGGTTCAACGAGTCCGTCGCCCTCCTGGGCGAGCTCGGCGCCGAGATCGTGGAGCTGGACTGCCCGTCCTTCGACCTCGCGATGGCCGCGTACTACCTCATCGCGCCGTCCGAGTGCTCCTCCAACCTGGCCCGCTTCGACGCCATGCGCTACGGCCTGCGCGTCGGCGACGACGGCACCAGGTCCGCCGAGGACGTCACCGCGCTGACCCGCGAGGCCGGTTTCGGCGACGAGGTCAAGCGCCGCATCATCCTCGGTACCTACGCGCTCAGCTCCGGCTACTACGACGCGTACTACGGTTCCGCCCAGAAGGTCCGCACGCTCATCACGCGGGACTTCGAGAAGGCCTTCGAGCAGGTCGACGTGATCGTCTCCCCGACCACGCCCACCACCGCCTTCGCCATCGGCGAGCGCACCGACGACCCGCTCGCGATGTACCTCGCGGACCTGTGCACCATCCCGACCAACCTGGCCGGCAACTCCGCCATGTCGCTGCCCTGCGGCCTGGCTCCGGAGGACGGTCTGCCGGTCGGGCTCCAGATCATCGCCCCGGCGATGAAGGACGACCGGCTGTACAAGGTCGGTGCCGCCGTCGAGGCCGCCTTCGTCGCGCGCTGGGGTCACCCGCTGCTTGAGGAGGCTCCGTCGCTGTGAGTTCCAATACGAGTGCGCTGTCCAAGGCCAAGGGCTTCAGGAAGTCCAAGTCCGGTACGTACCTGTCCATCGGCACCACCGCTTTCGGTGCCCTCAGCGTCGTCAAGCAGGCCAGGAAGGCCCGCACCGAGCACGACACGCTGAAGCTGATCGACGCCGTCGTGTCCGCCGCCGCCATCGTCACCGGCCTCGCGATCCTGTACCGCGAGCTGAAGCGTCTCGGCGACGACGACGTCCTGCTGGGCTGAGAGGGAATTTCCACTGTGACTGCCATTGAACTGCTGTCGTACGAGGACGCCCTCGCGTCGTACGACCCCGTCATGGGCCTGGAGGTCCATGTCGAGCTCGGCACGAAGACCAAGATGTTCTGCGGCTGCTCGACCGAGCTGGGCTCCGAGCCCAACGCGCAGACCTGCCCGGTCTGTCTCGGCCTGCCCGGCGCGCTGCCGGTCGTCAACGAGATCGGCATCGAGTCCGCCATCAAGATCGGTCTCGCGCTGAACTGCGAGATCGCCGAGTGGTGCCGCTTCGCCCGGAAGAACTACTTCTACCCGGACATGCCGAAGAACTTCCAGACCTCCCAGTACGACGAGCCGATCGCCTTCAACGGCTTCCTCGACGTGCAGCTGGAGGACGGCGAGATCTTCCGCGTGGAGATCGAGCGCGCCCACATGGAGGAGGACACCGGCAAGTCGCTGCACGTCGGCGGCGCCACCGGCCGCATCCACGGTGCGTCCCACTCGCTGCTGGACTACAACCGCGCCGGCATCCCCCTCATCGAGATCGTCACCAAGCCGATCGAGGGCGCCGGCGAGCGCGCCCCCGAGGTGGCCAAGGCGTACGTCGCCGAGCTGCGCGAGGTCATCAAGGCGCTCGGCGTCTCCGAGGCCCGCATGGACAAGGGCCAGATGCGCTGCGACGTCAACCTGTCGCTGCGCCCCACCCCCGAGTCCGAGTTCGGCACCCGCAGCGAGACGAAGAACGTCAACTCGCTGCGTTCCGTCGAGCGCGCGGCCCGCTTCGAGATCCAGCGCCACGCGGCGGTGCTCTCCTCCGGCGGCTCGATCGTCCAGGAGACCCGGCACTTCCACGAGGAGGACGGCTCCACCACGGCCGGCCGCATCAAGGACAACGCCGAGGACTACCGGTACTTCCCGGAGCCCGACCTGGTCCCGATCGCCCCGGCCCGCACCTGGGTCGAGGAGCTGCGCGCCGGTCTCCCGGAGATGCCGCGCGTGCGCCGCAACCGCCTCCTCCAGGAGTGGGGCGTCACCGAGCACGACATGCAGTCGATCCTCAACGCGGGCGCGGTGGACTCCATCGTCGCCACCATCGAGGCCGGCGCCGACTCGACGGCCGCCCGCAAGTGGTGGATGGGCGAGCTGGCGCGCAACGCCAACGAGCAGGGCGTCGTCGTCGACGAGCTGCCCATCACCCCCGTCCAGGTCGCGCGCGTCGCGGCCCTGGTGGCGGCCGGTGAGCTCAACGACAAGCTGGCCCGCCAGGTCCTCGAAGGCGTCCTCGCCGGCGAGGGCACCCCGGACGAGGTCGTCGAGAAGCGCGGCCTGAAGGTCGTCTCGGACGAGGGCGCGCTCGGCGCGGCCGTCGACGAGGCCATCGCGGGCAACGCGGGCATCGCGGACAAGATCCGCGGCGGCAAGATCGCCGCCGTCGGCGCGCTGGTCGGAGCGGTCATGAAGACCACCCGCGGCCAGGCCGACGCGGCCCGCGTCAAGGAGCTCATCCTGGAGCGGCTGGGCGTCTCCGAGTAGTCGACGCAGTCGCACCGTACGCACGCGGCGGCCCCGCACCGGTTCTCCGGTGCGGGGCCGCCTTGCGTGTCCGGACCCTGGCGCGTCAGCGCTTGAGCCAGCGCTTGAGCCAGCGCTTGAGCCAGCGCTTGAGCCAGCGCTTGAGCCAGCGCTTGAGCTAGCGCTTGAGCTGGGGAGCGGCGATGACGACCGTGCCGTAGTCGCAGCCCTTGTCCACCTTGATGCGCAGGCGCAGGGCGCCGCTCACGTCCAGCGTGCGGGTGATCGGCTTGCCCAGTTCCACGAGTTCGGAGAAGGCGGCGGGCTGGCCGTCGAGCGAGATGCTGACCCGGCCCTTCTCCTTCACCGATCCGTCGTCGATCCCCGCAGTGAACTCCAGGGTCTTCCAGGCGCGGTTGAGGTCGAACTCCGCCAAGGACTCGTAGTCGCAGCTGCGTTCCTTGATGAACGCGGCCCCGTACTGCTTGGTGTTGATCTTGGCGGGCCCGACCGTGAACTCGTCCAGGTCCTTCACCGGGGCCATGACGGTCAGATCGGCCGCCTTCACGCCCGGTGCCACCCCCGACGGGGGTTCGGAACCGGCCGCGGTGGGCTGGGTCGCCGACTCGTCCGAAGGGGACGGCGAGGGCTCCTCGGAGCTCGGCGTCGGGGTCGGCGCCGGGGACGGGTTCTCGGGGGCGGACGAGGACGCCGGCTTGTCCCCGCCGGCCACCGTCTTCGTGTCGTCCCCGTCCTTGCCGCCGAGCAGCTTGACGCCGACCACCGCGCCGGCGGCCACGACGAGGACCGCGAGCACCGCTCCGAGGACGAGTCCTGTCCGCCGCTTCTTGCGCGGGGGCGGCGCGGGCGCCGGTTCCGTACGGGAGTCGGCCGCCGGCGCAGGACCGTACCCCTGCGGCACGGTCGCCCGGACCGGCGGGGGCGTGTAGGCGGGCTCGGTGGGCGGTGGGGTGTACACGGGCTGGGCCGGGGGAGTCGTCGCGGGCGGGTCCGCCGGGACGGCCGGAGCCGCCACCGGCGCGGCCGGCGGCTGCGAGGGCTGCTGGGGCGGGGCCACCGGCTTCGGCGGGGCCGCCACCGCTTCCGGGGGCGCGGCCGGGACCGGGGGAGCGGCCGGCAGCGGCACCGGAACCGGAACGGGCACCGCGTCCTGGACCACCCGCTGCGAGGTGGAGCTGGTGGTGGACACCACCGCGCGGCGGATGTCCTTCATCCAGCCCGCCAGGTTCAGCGGACGCTTCAGCGGGTCGGCGGCGTAGACGGAGGCGATCCGCTCCCGCTGCTCCGCGTCCAGTACCGCGAACTGAGGCAGCCGGAGCATGGCGTGCGCCAGCAGCTCGGGCGTCGAGGGCGGGGACTCCCCGCTCAGCAGGAAGTACGCGATGGCCCCGAAGGCGTACCGGTCCGCGCCCGGGGTCCGCTTCCCCTCGAAGACCTCCGGCGCGGCGTAGCCCTGGGTGAACCACACCTCCGCCGTCTGGTGGTCGGCGGTCAGCTTGCTGAGGCCGAAGTCCACCAGGGTGGCCTGCCCGTGCGCGTCGACCATGACGTTGCCGGGCGACAGGTCACCGTGGATCACCTGGCGCCCGGAGGGGGTGGCCCTCCCCGAGTGGAGCCAGTCCAGTACGTCGGCCAGCTGCTCCAGCGTGCGCATCACCTCGCGCCGCTCGGAGGCCGTGGTGAGGGTGCGCTCGGCCCGCCAGTCGCGCAGGTCGAGTCCGTCGACGTGGTTCATGACCAGGACCAGGGCCCGCCCGGTCAGGGTCGAGGACTCCCCGGGCCGGTGGATCGGCGGCCCCTCGAAGTGCTCCCGTACGCCCACGACGCCCGGCCGGTGGACGAAGCGCAGCAGTTCCGCCTGCTCGTTCCACTTCTGGCTGATCCGGTCGAAGACGTCCGGGGTGATGGTGGTCTTGGAGTCGAGCACCTTCACGACGACGGGCTCGGATCCTCCCGCGAGCTCGATCTCCGCGAGATAGAGCACGGCCTCCCCGCCGCGCCCGATGGACCGGAGCAAGCGGTAGCGGTCCGCTGCCGCGTCCGGCCCGATGTGCAGATTCTGGCTGGTCAATTTCCCCCCAGCGCCAATTGTTTGAGTGGGGATCAGCTTCCCGCGCGGGGCCTGGGGCGGTCAATGGGAGTCCGGTGCCGGGATAGGCGATCGGGGATCTCAGACGGAGAAGCCGGTGATCTTCTGCGGCGTCACCCGGACGATGAGCCGGAGGATCTCTTCCGGTTCGGCCATCGGGTCCTCGCCGAGGTACTTCTGGGAGAGCTCGAGCGGCAGCGACTTCCCGGGGTCCTCGATCAGTTCGGCGGTGCCGCGGATGTCCACGGAGTGGTACGGGTTCTCGGTGTCGAAGACGGTGAGGCTGATCCGCGGGTCCCGGGCCAGGTTGCGCGCCTTCTGGCGCCCCGCCGTGGTGGAGAACACCACCGCGTCCCCGTCCCGCGCGATCCAGACCACCGAGGTCTGCGGACCGCCGTCCCGATTCACCGTCGCGACGGTGGCGAAGTTCCTTCCGTCGAGCAGCTTGCGCGTCTCCTCGTTGAACGCCACTGACATGGCCTCACCTTTCGTTGGGTGTACGTGAGTTCGCTACGTCCCCGGAACAGATGTGAGCGCCGGATCCTTCCCGGGTTCTGTAGCGATCGCTAGGGAAAGCGTGTACGGTTCCTTCTGTAGTGATCGTTATCGAAATTGGGGGATCCCTCATGCGCACCACGCTGACCAGCACCTACGCCCGCACCGTCCGCAAGGGGAGTGGTGGTCCCGGCCTGCTCCTCGCGCACGGTGGAGGGGGTTCGGTCGAGTCGAACTTCGGTCCGATCCTCGATGCCCTGGGTGAAGTCCACACCGTCGTGGGCGTGGACTATCCGGGCACGGGAGGGACCCCGCGCGCCGAGAAGCCGCTCGAACTGGACGAGCTCGCCGATCAGTTGGTCGCCGCCGCGGATGACGAGGGGCTGGAACGGTTCGCCGTGCTCGGCTACTCCCTCGGCGGGAACGTCGCCGCCCGCATCGCCGCCCGGTACCCGGAGCGGGTCACCGCGCTCGTGCTCACGGCGAGCTTCGCCCGTGGCGGTCACCGGCTCGGGCTCATCACCGACCTCTGGGCCGAGCTGGCCCGCCGCGGGGAGAGCGAACTGCTCGCCCGGCTCCTCGTGCCGCTCGCACTGAATCCTCGGGTGCTGGAGGGGTTGAGTGAGGAGCAGGTGGAGGAGGCCGTACGGGCCACCGCGGCCTCCTTCCCGCCCGGGGGCGGGGACCACGCCGCTCTGGTGAAGGGGGCCGACCTGCGGGCCGACCTCGCGCGGATCGACGTACCCGCGCTCGTCATCGCGACCACCGCCGACCCGCTCGTACCGGTGGAGGTCCAGCGGGAGCTCGCGGACTCGCTGCGGGGCGCCCGGTGGGCGGAACTGGCCACCGGGCACCTGCCGTTCGCGGAACGCCCGGGGGAGTGGGCGGAGCTGGTCACCGGATTCCTGGCGGAGCTGCCGGCTGGGCGGTAGGGCCAGGGGGTGTCTGGCCTGATCGGCAAGATCCGAAGGAGACCTCCTAGGCGCCCGTGGTGCCGTCCACGGCCTCGCGGAGGAAGTCCGCGTGGCCGTTGTGGCGGGC
The DNA here is from genome assembly GCF_053593795.1 of Streptomyces sp. NPDC002104. Taxonomy (NCBI): domain Bacteria; kingdom Bacillati; phylum Actinomycetota; class Actinomycetes; order Kitasatosporales; family Streptomycetaceae; genus Streptomyces; species Streptomyces sp. NPDC002104. The sequence continues at coordinate 71,049 of NZ_JBSFDF010000028.1, forward strand.
GTACTCGTGGATCATGTGCAGCATGAGCAGGCGCAGTGAGGCGTCCTCCTCCCACTTCTCGACCCGCACCGTCACGTCGAGGGACTCGGCGGCCTCCTCCACCGCGCGGGCGTGCTCGACCTCCGCCCGCCAGGCGTCGAAGGCCTCGGCGCGGGTCGAGCCGGAGGCGTCGTAGGCGGCCTGGAAGTCGTGGGTGTCCGACCACAGGTGGGGGACGTCCGCCCCGCCGAAGGTGCGCCGGAACCAGTGCCGCTCCACCTCCGCCATGTGCCGGACCAGTCCGAGCAGGGACAGCGTGGAGGGCGGGGACGCCTGGCGGCGCAGTTCCTCGTCGGTGAGGCCCTCGCACTTCCAGGCGAGGGTGGCCCGGTGGAAGTCGAGGTACGCGCGGAGCGTCTCGCGCTCGCCCCCGGTGAGGGGAGGGGCGGTGCGGTGGGAGGGTTCGGAGGGGCCGGGGGGTCCGGAGGGTTCGGAGGGTTCGGAGGGTTCGGAGGTTCCGGAGGGGTCGGAGGGCTCTGTGGGTGGCATGGCTGTGATCTTGCCCCGTTGGTCCTGGGGGGCGGAAGGCGTTCGGCCCTGTTCTGTTCCTTATTTTGTTTCTAAAGTGAACATATGCCGCCGAGTCGTACCCTCATGCCCCATATCGCCCACTTGAAGACCCTCGGACCCGTGCTGCTCATCGGCATCGGAGCGGGCGTCGGCGCCGTGCTCTTCCGGTGGATGGTGGTCGGGGCGACGGAGCTCCTGTCCGGTCACGCCGACTACGCGGGCATCGGTCACGCCGCCCACCCCGGCGCGCGGTTCCTCGGCCCGTACTTCGTCCTGCTCGCCCCCGTCGCCGCCGGCCTCGTCTACGGCCCGCTCGTCCACCGCTACGCCCGCGAGGCCCGCGGGCACGGGGTCCCCGAGGTCATGCTGGCCGTCGCCCGCAACGGCGGGAAGATCAAGGGGCGCGTCGCCGCCGTCAAATCCCTCGCCTCCGCCCTCTGCATCGGCGGCGGCGGTTCGGTTGGTCGCGAGGGTCCGATCGTCCAGATCGGCGCGGCGCTCGGCTCCACCCTCGGGCGTCTGTTGAAGTCCGACGAGGAACACACCAAACTGCTCCTCGCCTGCGGCGCGGCCGGCGGCATCGCGGCCACCTTCAACGCACCGCTCGCCGGCGTCGTGTTCGCGATGGAACTCGTCCTCCGCCGCTGGACCTCCCGCACCTTCGGCCTCCTCGCCCTCGCCTCGGTCACGGCCTGCGCCATCGCCCGCGCGGTCTTCGGCGACCGGCCGTTCCTGGTCCTGGAGGCGATGCGCGTGGGCCACCCCGGGCAGTACCTGCTCTTCGCCGCCCTCGGAGTCCTCGCGGGTGCCGTGGGGATCGGCTTCACGCGCTTCCTCTACGTGGCCGAGGACCTGTGCGACCGGCTGTGGCGCGGCCCGGAGTGGCTGCGCCCGGCGGTGGGCGGACTGCTGCTCGGCCTGATCCTGCTGGCGCTGCCCCAGATGTACGGAGTCGGCTACCCCGTCCTGGAGGGCGCGGTCCACGGGAAGTACGCCCCGGGGCTGCTGCTGCTCCTGATGCTGGGCAAGATCCTGGCGACCAGCACCACGATGGGCATCGGCGGTTCGGGCGGGGTCTTCGCCCCCTCGCTGTTCATCGGAGCCACCCTCGGCGCGGCCTTCGGGCTGGTGACCTCCCCGGCCCATGCGCCTGCTTTCGCGCTGGTGGGGATGGCGTCGGTCTTCGCGGGCAGCGCTCGGGCCCCGGTCACGGCGGTGGTGATCATGGTGGAGCTGACGGGGGAGTACGCCCTGATCGCCCCCTTCATGCTGGCGGTGGCCCTGGCGACGGGCGTGAGCCGGTTGCTCAGCAGGGACACGGTGTACACGCTGAAGCTGACGCGGAGGGGGATCGTGCTGGCGGCTTAGGGGGCTGCCGGTTCCTGCTTGGCTGCGTGAGGGTTCGGGGGAGCCCGGCAGTCCAGTGTCCTTTCGGTGCGGGCCGGTCCCTCAAGGGCGCTCCTTCGTCGCGTCGCTTCGCGATGGCCTTCGGCCACCCTTGACCGACCGGCCCACCCCGAAACGCCACAAGACTTCCGGGTTCCCCCCGGGGAACGGCCGGGAGGGAGAGGAGGGAGGAGCGGCCTCGTCAGAGATGCGCAGCCCCCTTCGGCCGGTGGGCATCCACGCACCGCCCCGGCAGGACCGTGACCTCAGCCAGAACTTAGGGCGCGGGGCGATCAGCGCATCCAGGGGCGGGCGGCTGGGCGCCCTTTCCGTGGCCTTCGGCCGCCAACCGGACTGCGAGGTCGACAGGGAGGCCCTCAGGGTCGGTGGGCGCGGCAGATCGCGTGCTCTCGCTCGGATCGGCGACCGCGGGCCGGCTGTGGTGCCTATCCCTCCCAGATCCAGGGCACCGTCACGCCCATGACGCCGAAGCCCAGCCGTTCCAGGATCGGGCGGCTGTCCTGTGAGGCGTCGACCTGGAGGTAGCGGATGCCACGGGCCGCCGCCACGCGGGCGCGGTGGGCCACCAGGAGGCGGTAGATGCCGTGGCCCCGCCATTCCGGGATCGTGCCGCCGCCCCACAGGCCCGCGAAGGGGCTTCCCGTGCGCATCTCCATCCGGGCCGCGCTGACCGGGGTGTCGCCCGCCATGGCGACGACGGCTTCGATGGTGTCCGGCTCGTCTCGCAGGAGGTTCAGCATCAGGTGCTTGATGTGCGGGCGGTCCGTGCCGAAGGCCCGGCGGTGGGCCTCCATCATCAGGTCCACGCCGGACTCGTCGGTGACCACGCGCAGCGTGATGCCCTGCGGTGGCTCCACCGGCAGGGTGGCGAGGTCCGACACCCTTGCCACCAGCAGGGTTTCCTCGGGCTCCGGCTTGAAGCCGGCCGCGCGGAGCCGGTCGCCCAGGTCCGTGGGGCGGTCGTGGCCGTAGAGCTTCCACTCGAACTCCGCCGAGGGGATCTCGTTCCGGGCGGCGAGGGAGGTGAAGAAGGCCACCTGCTCCGCGATCGCCGCGTCCGCCGTGTGTTCGTCGAGGTCCGACCAGAGCACCATGCTCCCGCCGGGGCCGGGCACGATCTGGCGGACGACCGTGCTCGTTCGTTCCACGCGTGCGTCCTTGGTGTCCGGCTGGGCATCCCGGCGCATCACGGAGTCGAACTCGGCGCGCACCGCTCGTAGGTCCTCTGGGTCCATCGTCATTCGGTCAGCTCACCAGGCGGTGAGGGGGCCGACAACTGCATTAATCTCGCCCCTGTGAGCGAGCCCATGGACCCCGCCGTCTACACCGGGAAGGCCGCCCCCGATGCGGCCGCCGACCGGGGGTGGCTGCTGGGGCACTTCAAGGAGTCCGGCGATCCCCGCCACAGTGAGGACGTGGAGATCAAGTGGGGCGTTCATCCCAAGGGGGAGGAACGGGCGAGCTGGGTGCGCGGGGAGGCCCGTACCGCCTTGCAGGTGCTGATCAGCGGGCGGTTCCGGCTGGAGTTCCCCGGGCGGAGCGTCGTACTGGCCGAGCAGGGGGACTACGTCGTGTGGGGGCGCGGGGTGGACCACTCCTGGTACGCGGAGGAGGACTCGGTGGTGCTCACCGTGCGCTGGCCCTCCCTGCCGGGCTACCGGGCAGAAGAGGAGTCCGACGGCCAGTCCGGGCGGACCTCCGCTCCGAACCCCGTGTGACCATGGTCCCGGACCTGCCCGAAGGCCTGTGACGCTGCGCACGATGGCCGCCAACGATCATGCGACGCTGCGATCGTGGACCGAGTTTTCAGTGTTCACGCGTTCTTTCCGACGGGCCGTCCCCGGTAAGGAGCCGAACCACCAGGGAGCCCGTCCGTTGTCAGCCCTCGCACGCTGGTGCATGCGGCACCGACTCGCCGCCGTTCTGATCTGGCTCCTCGCCTTCGGAGGGACCGCCGCTGCCGCGGTCGGGGCCGGGACGGCGTTCTCCAACGACTACGAGGTCCCCGGTACCGAGTCCGCCAAGGCGCACGCCCTGCTGCGGGAGGGCTTCCACGGGCAGGGCGGCGACACCGACACCATCGTGTGGCGGGCTCCGGACGGCCAGAGCGTACGGACACCGGCCGTGCGGGAGCGGATGACGCGGGCCCTGGAGTCCATAGCCGTGCTGCCCGGTGTCGGATCGGTGGCGGGACCCTACGGTCCCGACGGCGGGGCCCGGATCAGCGCCGACGGGCGGACCGCCTACGCCGTGGTCACCTTCGACCGTGCGGCCGACTCGGTGCCCAAGGGGCAGGCGAAGGCCGTCGTCGATGCCGCGCGGAACCCGGTCACCCAGGCGGACGGGCTCCAGGTCGAGCTCGGCGGGCGCGCCATCGGCCTCACAGAAGCCCCGTCCCCGCATCTTGCCGAGGTCATGGGTGTCGCCATCGCCGCGGTGGTGCTGTTCCTGGCCTTCGGGTCGCTGGCCGCCAGCCTGCTGCCCATCGCGACCGCGCTGGTCAGCGTGGGCACCGCCTATTTCGGCATCACCCTCCTCGGCCACGCGATGGCGGTCGCCGACTTCGCCCCGATGCTCGGCACGCTGGTGGGTCTGGGGGTGGGCATCGACTACGCGCTGTTCATCGTGACCCGCCACCGCAAGGGCCTCAAACGCGGACTCTCCGTCGCGGAAGCCGCCGAGAGCGCCGTCGCCACCACCGGGCGGGCCGTGGTCTTCGCCGGGGCCACCGTCTGCATCGCGCTGCTCGGCATGCTGGTGCTCCGGCTGAACTTCCTCGACGGCGTCGCCATCGCCGCCTCCCTCACCGTGGTCCTGACCGTGGCCGCCTCGGTGACCCTGCTGCCCGCGCTCCTCTCGTACATCGGCATGCGCGCCCTGTCCCGCCGCGAGCGCCGCAAGCTGGCCGCCGAAGGCCCGCGGCCCGACGCGGTCACCGGCTTCGCCGCCCGCTGGTCGGCCTTCGTCGAGCGCCATCCGAAGCTGCTCGGCCTGGTCGCCGCGGTGGTCATGGTGGTGCTGGCGCTGCCTACGCTCTCCCTCCACCTCGGCACCTCCGACCAGGGCAACAACCCGGCCGCTTCCACGACGCGCAAGGCCTACGACCTGCTCGCGGAGGGCTTCGGTCCGGGGATGAACGGCCCGCTGACCGTGGTCGCCCGCCTCGGCGGGGCCCGCGACCGGGTCGCCGTCGAGGCGCTGGCCGAGTCCCTTCGTACGACCGAGGGCGTGGCCTCCGCCGGACCCGCCGTGTTCAACCGCGGCGGCGACACCGCCGTCGTCACCGTCGTACCGGACTCCTCCCCGCAGTCCCGGGCCACGAGCGAGCTGGTCGACAGGCTGCGCGCGGACGTCATCCCGCGCGCCGGCCACGGCACCTCCGTGCAGGCCCACGTCGGCGGCGTGACCGCCGGGTACGACGACTTCGCCGAGGTCATCGTCGGCAAACTGCCGCTCTTCGTCGGCGTGGTCATCGCGCTGGGCTGCGTGCTCCTGCTGCTGGCCTTCCGCTCCATCGGCATCCCGGTCAAGGCGGCCGCCATGAACGTCGCCGCCGTCGCCTCCTCCTTCGGAGTCGTCGTCGCGATCTTCCAGTGGGGCTGGGGCAGCGAACCCCTGGGACTGGGCAGCGCCGGGCCGATCGAGCCCTTCCTCCCGGTGATCATGGTCTCGGTGCTCTTCGGGCTGTCCATGGACTACCAGGTCTTCCTCGTCAGCCGGATGTACGAAGAGTGGCTGGAGACGGGGGACAACCGGCGGGCGGTGCGCGTCGGCCTCGCCGAGACCAGCCGGGTGATCAACTCGGCGGCCGTCATCATGATCTCCGTCTTCCTGGCCTTCGTGCTCAGCGGCGACCGGCTCATCGCCATGTTCGGGATCGCGCTCGCCGCGGCCGTCGCCCTTGACGCCTTCGTTCTGCGGACCCTGCTCGTCCCGGCCCTGATGCACCTGCTCGGCGGAGCCAACTGGTGGCTGCCGGCCTGGCTGGACCGCCGGCTCCCGAAGATCAGCATCGAGCCCCCCGAGCGCCGTCCGCATGCGAAACTTCCCCTGCAACGGCCCGGCGCGGACCCCGTCACGAGCGAGGAAGCGGCCGAGCCCGCGACCAGCTCCCGGTGATCCGGCCATCCGCCGCTCGATACCCAAGGAAGAACGCGCATGTTCTCGATAGACCTCGCCGACGACGCCCAGCTGTTCCCGCTGGAAGCCCGGCACGCGGAGGAGTTCTTCGCCCACATCGAACGCGGACGCGAGTTCATCGGCCAGTACGTCGGCTTCCCGGACCGGTCCTCCGATCTGGAGTCCGCCCGGGCCCTGCTGGCCAAGTACGCGCTCACGGCGGGGGAGGACGGCGCGCGGTTCTTCGGGATCCGCCTCGACGGCACCCTCGTGGGCGGGGTGCTCTTCCCGGCCTTCGAGGCGGAGACGGGCAACTGCGAGATCGGCTGCTGGCTGGAGCCCGCCGCGGCCGGCCGCGGCCTGGTGACCAAGGCCTGCACGGTCCTGATCGACTACGCCTTCGGTGAGCGCGGCATGCACCGCGTCGAATGGCACGCCGCCTCCGGCAACAAGAAGAGCCTCGCCGTGGCCGAGCGCCTCGGCATGACCCGCGAGGGCGTCCTGCGCCAGAACCACCTGCACCGGGGCGTCCGCCAGGACACCGAGGTCTGGGCGCTCCTCGCCCCCGAGTGGTCCGCGGCCCGCACCGCGTAGGCACCGCCCGAACCCCTGCGCCCCCGCCCCGCCCCGAGCCCGCCGCGGGGCCGGGGCGCGGCGCCGTGCGCCGTGCGGCCGGATTCTCAGGAACCTCTCAGAAACGCCGCCTACGGTGCCCCGCATGGACACCACCAAGACCCCCGCCCCGACCGCTCCCGAGGCGGACTCCCCGGCCGACCTGAAGAAGGCCGCCACCGACGAGACGACCGCCCCGGCCGCCGCGGGCACCGCCGCCACCGACGAGGTCCAGGGCGAGGCGCTCGCCTCGGACCTGGGCGAGGAGGACGAGGAGTTCGACGGCCTCGACGCCGAGGCCGACGAGCAGCAGAGCAGTGGTGTCGCCTCCGGAGCCTCCGCGATCGTCGCCGCCGGTCTCGGCCTGATCGCCCTCAGCGGCAGCTGGACCTCCCGCGTCATCGGCGAGCGCGAGACCCTCCAGGGCCAGATCAGCTCCGCCAGCGCCACCAGCACCGAGGACAAGATCGAGGCGCTGTACGGCAACGCCTGGCACATGACCGCCCTGGTCAACGGCGTCCTGTCGACGATCGCGCTGCTCATCGCCGTCTTCGTGCTGGCCCGTCCGGCCTTCGGCGCCCCCGGCCGCACCCTCCCCGCCTGGGTCCGCTCCGTCTCCTGGGCCGCCGTCGTCGTCGCCGCCATCGGTGTGGCCGCCTTCGCGTTCATGTATCTCCTCGCCCTCCCGACGGCCCCCGCCGTCTAAGCCGTTCGCCGCCTCCGGGCGGCCCGCCTAGGCCGTTCGCGCCTGCCCGGCGGCCCGCCTAGGTACTGCCTTAGGCCGCCTCAGGGACCCCCGGTCCCGGCCTAAGGCCCCCCGGCCCGTGCAGATGCGGCATGCTCCCGATGTGCCGGCACCCCCTGGGGAGCGAATCTTGGATCACACCGAACGAGGTGTCCGAGAAACGCGAACCAGGGAGCACGAGATGTTCGAGTACGAGATCGCCACCGCCCGCCGCGACGACCTCATCCGTGAGGCCGACGCCTACCGTCTGGTCCGGGAAGCGAAGAAGGCCCACCGCCGCTCCTCCCGGAGCCAGGAACCGGAGGGGTCGGTGAGAGGGCAGCGCGGCCGGTTCACCCGCGCCGCGTAACCCGCGCCGCGAGACCGTGCGGACCGGCACGTGATGAGAAGCGCACCGATATCCAGTGCCGACGGGCAGGGCCTCTGTGCGATGCTCGGCGGCGTGGAGACCAGATCTGTCAGCCCGGTGTTCGTCGGCCGAGCCGACGAACTGGCCGTACTCACCGACGCCCTGACGCGCGCCGCCGGCCAGGAGCCGCAGGCCCTGCTCATAGGCGGCGAGGCCGGGGTCGGCAAGACCCGCCTCACCGAGGAGTTCCTCTGCGAGGCCGACCGCCGCGGCGCGGTCGTCGCCGTCGGAGGCTGTGTGGAGATCGGGGCGGAGGGGCTTCCCTTCGCCCCGTTTTCGACCGCGCTGCGCACCCTGCACCGGCTGCTCCCCGACGAACTGGCCGCGGCCGCCGTCGGCCAGGAGGACGAACTCGCGCGCATCCTCCCCGAACTGGGCGAGACTCCGCGCGGCCCGCACGACGAGGAAAGCACCGCCCGGCTCTTCGAGCTGACGGCCCGGATGCTGGAACGGCTCGCCGCCGACCGCACCGTCGTCCTCGTCCTGGAAGACCTGCACTGGGCCGACACCTCCACCCGGCACCTGCTCTCCTACCTCTTCCGCGCGCTCGGCAGCGGCCGCCTCGTCGTGGTCGCCACCTACCGCGCCGACGACGTCCACCGCCGCCACCCGCTGCGCCCGCTCCTCGCGGAGCTCGACCGGCTGCGCACCGTCCAGCGCATCGAGCTGTCCCGCTTCAACCGGGCCGAAGTACGCCGCCAGCTCGCCGGGATCCTCGCCTCGCAGCCCGACGAGGAGTTCGTCGAATCGGTCTTCGACCGCTCCGACGGCAACGCCTTCTTCGTCGAGGAACTCGTCGCCTCCCGCGCCAGCGGCTGCCTCACCGGCCTCACCGAATCCCTGCGCGACCTGCTCCTGGTCCGCGTCGAAGTCCTCCCGGACGCCGCGCAGCGCGTCGTGCGCATCGTCGCCGAGGGCGGCTCCACCGTGGAGTACGCCCTGCTGCGCGCCGTCACCCGGCTCACCGAGGACGAACTGATCGAGGCCCTGCGCGCGGCGGTCGGCGCCAACATCCTCCTCGCCACCTCCGACGGCGACGGCTACCGCTTCCGCCACTCCCTGGTCCGCGAGGCCGTCTCCGACGACCTGCTGCCCGGCGAGCGCGCCCGCGTCAACCGCCGCTACGCCGAGGAACTCGAACAGGACGACTCGCTGATCCGCGCGGAGGAGCGGGTCATCCGCCTCGCCACCTACTGGTACTACGCCAACGACGCGGTCAAGGCCCTGCCCGCCGTGCTCGCCGCCTCGGTGGCCGCCCGGCGCCGGCACGCCTACTCCGAACAACTGCGCCTGCTGGAACGGGCCATGGAACTGTGGGAGGCCGTACCGGAGGAGGTGCGCGCCGAACTGCGCCCGGCGGACTACACCGAGGTCTACCCGCCCTGCGGCTGCGACCCGGCGACCACCCCGCTGCAACGCCTCGACCTGCTGGCCGAAGCCACCGTCGCGGCCCGCTTCGGCGGCGAGCGCGAACGCGCGCTGAAGCTGACCAAGACGGCCCTGCGGCTGCTGGAGGACGGCCACGACCCGCTGCGCGCCGCCTGGTTCTGGACCGAACGCTCCCGGATGATCGCCAGCCTCGCCCGCGGCGACGGCTGGGAGGAGCTGGCCAGGGCGCAGGAGCTCGTCCGGGGGCTGCCCCCGTCCCAGGTGCACGCCGACGTCCTGGTCCGGGCCGCGAGCTGGGGCATGCTCCACAAGCCCGGGCCGGACAACATCGTCGCCGCCGAACGCGCCGTGGAGTACGCACGGATGGTCGGCGCCGAGGACACCGAACTCAATGCCCGGATCACCGTCGGCAGCCTGCTCGTCGACGCCGGGGAGCCCGAACGCGGACTCGCCGAGATGCACGCGGTCAGGGACCGTGCCGCCGAACTGGGACTCGCCGCCCTGGTGGGACGCGCCCATGTGAACCTCACCTCTCATCTGGAAAGCCTGGGCCGGTCCCGCGAAGCCGTGGAACTGGCCGAAGAAGGTGCCGAGCTGGTCAAGAACTCCCATCTGATGGACTCCGAGGCGTACATCCGGGGAAACATGGCGGAGAGCCTGTACAGCCTGGGCCGGTGGGACGAGGCCGAGGTGCAGGCCCGCCGCACCCTGACCCTCGTCAGCAGCGCCGCCCCCCGCGCCGCCGCCGTCGTACGGCTGTCCTACCTGGCCCTGGCCCGCGGCGAACTCGCCGAGGCCGCCGCCCAGCTCACCGCCGCCCGCACCCACTTCGGATCCCACGACGGCCAGCCCCAGCACCGGATCCCGCTGTTCCGCCTCGCGATCGGCGTGGCCGCGGGGGAGGGCCGGATGGCCGACGTCCGCAGCGAGGTCACCGCCGTCATCGGCCACGGCTTCCCGCTCGGCATCCACCGCTACGCCTGGCCGCTGCTGCTCGCCGCCGCCTCGGCCGAAGCCGAGGCCCGCGGCCTGCCGGCCGCCGAGGCGGGCAGGGAAGAGGCGCTGACGGTCCTGCGCACCGCGGCCCGGCACCTGGCCACACCCGCCCCGGTGTGGAGCGCCCACTCCGAGTACCTCAGGGCCGAGCTGCTGCGCGCCGAGGCCCGGGACACCGTCGCCGACTGGACGGCCGTGGAAGCGGCCGTACGTCCCCTGGAGCGGCCCTACCTGCTCGCCAGGGCCCAGTACCGGCTCGTCGAGGCCCTGCTGGCCGCCGGCGGGGACCGCGAGACCGCAGCCGGACTGCTCCAGGAGGCCTACGCCACCTCCGAGCGGCTCGGCGCCCGCAGGATCCGCGAGGACCTGGCCCTGCTCGCGCAGCGCGCCAGGCTCCCGCTCACCCCCGTGGACGCCGCAGCCAAGGCCCTGCTCGCTCCGGGCGCGGACCCGGTCGAGACGCTGGGCCTGACCAGCCGCGAACGGGACGTGCTGCGCCTGGTCGCGGCCGGGCACACCAACCGCCAGATCGCCGAGGAGCTCTTCATCTCCCCGAAGACGGCCAGCGTGCACGTCTCGAACATCCTGGCGAAGCTCGGCGTCGCGGGCCGCGGCGAAGCGGCCGCCCTGGCCCACCGGCTACGGCTCTTCGGCCCCGTGGCCCAGCAGCCGGCCGGGACCCGCTGAGGGGCGCGATTCCGGCCTGGAGCGGAGCCCCGGCTAGGCGGCCGGGTGCTCCGTGGTGCGTATGAGCACCTTGCCGGAGTCCAGGTCTATCGGGCCCTTTCCCGGGTCGCCGTCATTCACGTCGGTCCGGGAGAGCTCCAGCCGCTTCTTCTCCTCGTCCGTGTGCTTGCGCCCCGGACTGAACAGCTCCTCGATCATGTTGAACACCGCGTCCACCACGCCTTTCGTTCCCCCGTCGGAGCCCGCCGGTCATCCCACGGTCACTCCACGGTCAGTGTCAGGATCCTGTCGTCACCGGTTTCCGGCGACCCGCGCCCGTCCGTCTCGCTCGTGACCAGCAGCAATCTGTCGCCACCGAGGGCCACCACGGTGCGCAGCCGGCCGTACTCTCCGGTCAGGAACGCCTCGGGCTGCGCCACCGGCTCCGTCCCGGCCAGCGGAATCCGCCAGAGCCGCTGCCCCTTGAGCCCGGCCATCCAGATGGAGCCCTGCGCCCAGGCGATCCCGCTCGGCGAGGCCTCGTCGGTCTTCCACACCGCCACCGGATCGCGCATCCCCGGCTTGCCGGCCTTGCCCTCGGCCTCCGGCCAGCCGTAGTTCGCGCCGGGCTCGATCAGGTTCAGCTCGTCCCAGGTGTTCTGGCCGAACTCGGCCGCCCACAGCCGTTTGTCCTTGTCCCAGGCGAGTCCCTGCACATTGCGGTGCCCGTAGGAGTAGACGACGGAGTCCGCCTCCGGATTGCCGTGCACCGGCTCCCCGTCCGGGGTCATCCGCAGGATCTTCCCGCCCAGCGACTTCTTGTCCTGGGCCAGCCCGGTGTCCCCGGTCTCGCCCGTCCCGGCGTAGAGCATCTTGTCCGGGCCGAAGGCGATCCGCCCGCCGTTGTGGATGAGCCCCTTGGGGATACCCCGGAACACGGTGTCGGGCGCGCCGAGCTGGTCGCCCGCCGGTCTCTTCTCGTCGTACCGCAGCCGTGCGATGCGGTTGTCGGACTCGGTGGTGAAGTAGGCGTACACCATGAGGTCCGAGGCGAAGGAAGGGGACACGGCCAGGCCCAGCAGCCCGCCCTCGCCGCCCGGAGCCACCCCGGGCACCTTGCCCACCGGGGTCACGGCCCCGGTGCCCACGTCGACCCGGCTGATCGTGCCCTTGTCCCGCGAGGCGACCAGCAGGTTCCCGTCGGGCAGGGGAGCCACCCCCCACGGGGACTCCAGGCCCTGCGCGGCCACACCGGTCACCGTCACCCGCCCCTTCGCAGGCGGCGCCGGCGGCCCGGAGGGCGACGCGGAGGCGGAGGGCCCGCCCGAGCCGCCCGGCGGCGCGGAGCCGGCCGTGGTGCCCGGTGGCGCTTCGCCCGGCCGGGCCCCGGCGCCCGCCGGCGGCGAGCAGCCCGCCGCGAGCAGCGCCCCGCATCCCGCCAGGGCGACGGCCGCCAGCACCCCACGGGCCCGCCCGCGCGGCCCGGCGTACGACCGCACCGGCCCGCCCGCCCGGCCCTGGGCCTGCTCCCAGCCCTGTTCCCGCCCCTGCTCCGGGCCCTGTCCCCGCTCCCGCTCCGCGTTCTGTTCCCGGGCCCGGTCCGGCCCCGGGCCCGGCCCTTGCGGCCGTCCCTGCCCCCGGCCCCGGCCACCCAGACCCCGCTCCGGCCCCTGCTCCCGGCCCTGTCCGTTGCGCATCGCCCTGCTCCCCTCGGTCCTCCGATCGTGCCCTCACACGACTCAACAGCGCCGACCATGCCCCAAGTTCCACCACTCGTACACTCGATCGAGTGGTTCAGGCCCCGACCGGCACCGGCAGCCCCGAGAGCTCCACCAGGTCCTCGCCCGTCAGCCGCACCTCGGCCGCCCGCGCGTTCTCCTGCGCCCAGCGCGCCTGCCCGGCCCCGGGGACGGGAACCACCTGCGGCCCCTGGGCCAGCACCCACGCCAGCGCCACCTGCGCCGCCGTGACCTCGGCCCCGTGCCGCCGGGCGACCCGCCGCAGCCCCGCCACGAGCACCTGGTTCGCCGCCATCGCGTACGCCGTGAACCGCGGATGCCTGGCCCGCACGTCCCCGGGCTCGAACCCCTCGCCCGGAACCAGCGTCCCGGTCAGGAACCCGCTCCCCAGCGGCATCGCCGCCAGGAACCCGACCCCCCGCGCCGCGCACCACGGCAGCAGCCGCCACGCCGCCTGCGGCGACCAGACCGACAGCTCCGCCTGCACCGCGCTCACCGGGAACACCTGCTGGGCCCGCTCCAGGTGCCGGACGGTCGCCTCGTACGCCCGGTCGCCCCGCGGCCCCGCACCCGGCCCGGTGCCCGCCCCCAGCGCGCAGAAGCCCAGCGCCCGCACCTTCCCCGCGCCCACCAGCTCCGCCAGCGCGCCCCAGGACTCCTCGACCGGCACGTCCGGGTCCACCCGGTGCAGCTGGTACAGGTCTATGACGTCGGTGCGCAGCCGCCGCAGCGAGGCGTCGCAGGCCCGCCGCAGGTACCCCGGGCGCCCGTCGGCCACCACGTGCACTCCGTCGGCCCGCAGCCCCGCCTTCGCGGACACGAAGGCGTCCGGCCGGCGCTCGCGCAGCACCCGGCCGAGCAGCAGCTCATTGGTGTAGGGGCCGTACAGATCGGCGGTGTCGAGCAGGTTCGCCCCCAGGTCGAGGGCCGTGTGCAGGGTGCGCAGCGAGTCCTCGCGCCGTCTGCGCGAAGGCGCGTACGCCCCGCTCATCGGCATGCAGCCGAGGCCGACGGCACCCACCGTCAGCGCCCCCGCCCCGATCGACCTGCGCTCCACCGCGTGTCCCCCCTGGTCCCGCCTGGTCCTCCCGGTTCCGGCACACAAACTAACGGCTCGGTCCGGATCCCCTGGCATAGCCTCCTGATCATGACTGCAGAGACGCGCGAGACCCCCGACGTATGGCTCCCCTTCCCCGCCGAGGAGATCGAAGGGCTGCCCGATGGCTTCCGCTACCGCCACTGGGACGGCGAGGAGACCTTCCCCGCCGATCCGGCCGCCTGCGTCTTCTACGTCACCCCGTACATGAAGTCCCCGGCCGTCACCCTGCGACCGCTGGCCGCGATGCCCCGGCTGCGGGTCGTCCAGACCCTGACCGCCGGGGTCGACCACGTCCTGGGAGGCCTCGGCGACCTGGCCCCCGGCGTACGTCTGTGCAACGCCAAGGGCGTCCACGACGCGAGCACCGCGGAGCTCGCCCTCACCCTGACCCTGGCCTCCCTGCGCGGGATCCCCGGCATGGTGCGCGGCCAGGACCGCGAGGAGTGGTGCTTCGGGTTCTACGAGGCCCTCGCGGACAAGTCCGTACTGATCATCGGCTACGGCGCGGTCGGCGCGGCCGTCGAGGACCGGCTCGCGCCCTTCGAGTGCGAGCGCGTCGTGCGGGTGGCGCGGACGGCGCGCACCACGGCGCGCGGGCCGGTGCACGCACTCGCGGAACTGCCCCAACTCCTGCCCGCGGCCGACGTGGTGATCCTTTCCACCCCGCTCACCGAGGAGACGCGGGGGCTCGTGGACGCGGAGTTCCTCGCCCGCATGAAGGACGGCGCGCTGCTCGTGAACGTGGCCCGCGGACCCGTCGTCGACACCAAGTCCCTGCTGGCGGAAGTGGAGTCGGGCCGGCTGCGCGCCGCGCTGGACGTCACCGATCCGGAACCGCTGCCTTCAGGACACCCGCTCTGGCATGCTCCGGGTGTCCTGATCACGCCCCATGTGGGCGGCAGCAGCTCGGCGTTCGAGCCGCGGGCCAAGCGTCTGGTGGCCCGTCAGCTCCGCCGGTTCGCCGCCGGAGAGCCCGTGGAGAACACGGTGTTGATCACGGATTGACGCGCGGCGCGCACGCTCCGCGTTCGTCCGGATGCGCTCGGTGGACACAACTCCCTTGATGGTGACGGAGCGTAGAGAAACTATGTCCCTGAGTGACGAAAGTGGTGTATCGTCCGGAACAAGGGGCTGCGCCACGAACGTCTGGCGCTGGGGAGTGATCGGACACTTTGGGGGGCGACGGGCGATGCACGGCCAATGGACGAAGGATCCGATGCGGCGAAGCCGCCGGAGGCGAAGGTGCCGGGACTGGACCGCGCCGGAACCAGCCGGCGAGGGGGACCGGTGAGCACCCCGGGGGCGGCGCTGCTGACCCGCCAGCCCCTCGCCGGCAGCGGCAAGGGCCTGGCGATGCAGCTCCTCCTCGCGGTGGTCAGCAGCGGTTACGCCGTGGGCGCCGCCCTCGGCTGGGGCTCCGAGGAACTCGCCGAGATCATGGGCGACTTCGGACTCAGCTCCGCCGGCCTGCTCGCCGCCGTCTCCTGTTTCACCTACGCCCGGGCCATCGACAGCCGTGAGCGCCCGGCCTGGCTGCTGTTCGCGTTCTCCTCGCTCATGGGCTGCTTCGGAAACGCCGTCTGGGGCTGGTACGAGGTGGTGCTCGGCGAGGCCGTGCCGAAGCCCTCGATCGCAGACTTCGCCTTCCTCTGCTTCGCGCCGCCCGCCATCGTGGGCCTGCTCGTCCTCGCGAAGCGCCCGGTCACCCGGGCCGGCTGGGTCTGCCTCGGCCTCGACTCCTGGCTCATCGGCGGCTCCCTGCTCACCCTCTCCTGGAGCCTCGCCCTCGCGCACGCCGCGCGCACCGCCCAGTCCGGCGCCCCCGGCAGCGTCCCGCGCGCCGCCCTCTCGCTGGCCTACCCGCTCCTGGACATCGCGCTCGTCTCGATGGTGCTGGTGCTGCACTTCCGCCGCTCCGAGACCAACCGCTCGGCCGTGAACACCGCCATCGCGGCCCTCGCCCTGACCGTGCTGAGCGACGCGCTGTTCACCTCGCCGCTGCTCAGCGCCGAGTACCAGTCCGGCCAGCTCCTGGACGCCGGCTGGTTCGCCGGCTCGCTCCTCCTCGCGTACGCGCCCTGGGGCGCCCGCCGCCTGCACCCCGGCCCCGGTCCCGGCCCCGAACCGGTCCACCCGCACGCGCGCGCCGAGCGGCAGCACAGCCGCCCCATCACCGGCTCCCTGCCCGCCCTGACCCCGTACCTCGCGGCGGCCGTCTGCACCCTCGGGATCCTCTACAACGTGGTGGACGGCCGGAAGGTCGACCGGGTCGTCGTCTTCACGGGCTGCACGGTCGTCCTCGCCCTGGTCATCCGCCAGGGCATCATGCTGCTCGACAACATCGCGCTGACCCAGGAACTGGCCCAGAAGGAGAACCACTTCCGCTCCCTGGTCCAGGGCTCCAGCGACGTCATCATGATCGCCGCGCCCACCGGGACCCTGCGCTACGTCAGCCCCGCCGCCGCCGGGGTCTACGGCCGCGAGGCGGAGGAGCTGGTCGGCACCGAGCTGGCCGCCCTGATTCACCCGGAGGACCTCGGCCGCGTGGTCCACGAGGTGCGCCGCTTCCTGGCCGCGCCGCCCGCCGAGGAGCCGACCACCCGCATCGAGTGCCGGTTCAGATCGGGCGATGGCGAGTGGCTCAATGTGGAGTCCACCGTCAACCGCCACCAGGGCGGGCTCATCCTGAACAGCCGCGACGTCACCGAACGGGTCCGGCTCCAGGCACAGCTCCAGCACAGCGCCGAGCACGACCCGCTCACCGACCTGCCCAACCGGGCCCTGTTCACCCGCCGGGTCCGCCAGGCCCTCACCGGACGCCGGGCCGGGGACCACAGCACCGCCGTGCTCTTCATCGACCTCGACGGGTTCAAGGCGGTCAACGACACCATCGGCCACCAGGCGGGCGACGAGCTGCTCATCGAGGCCGCCCGCCGGCTCCAGGACTCGGTCCGCTCCGGGGACACCGCGGCCCGCCTCGGCGGGGACGAGTTCGCCGCGCTGATCCTGGGCGACGGCAGCCGCGACCGCACCGCCCGCGAGTACCAGGTCCACGAGATCGCCGACCGGCTGCGCACCACCCTCTCCCAGCCCTACCGGATCGCCGGGAGCGAGGTCCGGGTCGCCGCCAGCATCGGCGTGGCCTTCGCGGATCCCGGCATCACCCCTTCGGACCTGATGCGCAACGCGGATCTCGCGATGTACCGGGCGAAGGCGGGCGGCAAGGACCGGGTCGAGATGTACGTCCCCCAGATGCAGGCCGAGGTCGTCCGCAAGGCGGAGCTGGCGGGCCGGCTGCGCACCGCGCTGCACGACGGAGAGTTCGCCCTGCTGCACCAGCCGGTGGTCTCCCTGGCCACGGGGAAGATCTCGGCCGTGGTGGCACAGGCCCGGTGGCGTTCCGCGCAGGGGATCCTGTTCACCCCCGCCGAGTTCCTGCGGGTGGCCGAGTACAGCGAGGGCGGGCAGCCCTCCCGCGGCGCGGTCCCGGACGCCTCGCGCACCGCCGAGCTGGGGCGCTGGCTGCTGGAGGAGGCCGTGGAGCAGGCCGCCGAGCGCCACCGGGCCGGGCACGACGTCCCCGTGGCCGTACGGATGACCGCGCAGCGGCTCCTCGACCGGTCCATGCCGCTGGGCTCCGTGGAGGCGCTGCTCACGCGGAACGGGCTGCCGTCCGGGGGGCTCGTCCTGGAGCTCGCCGTCTCCGATCCCAGGGTGCCCTTCGACGACCTGGAGCGCCGCCTGGCGGCCCTGCACCGGCTCGGGGTACTGATCGCCCTGGACGGCTTCGGCAGCGGGTACGCGGCCATCAGCGCCCTGCGCAGGCTCCCCGTGGACATGCTCAAGCTCGACCGGGGCCTGGTCGAAGGGGTCGTGGAATCCCCCCGGCTGCACAAGATCACCGCGGGTTTGTTGCGGATCGCAAACGATCTCGGCATGCAGTCGGTGGCGGAGGGGGTGGACCTCCCGGAGCAGGTCATGGCACTGCGTGCGATGGGCTGCACCCACGGGCAGGGAATGGCCTTCTCCGGCCCTCTGGACGAGTACAGGCTGCGGCGAGCGCTCGTGCGCGGTACGTTCCCAGTACCGGGCGGTGCGGCCCAACCCGCGTTGGCCGGTGGTTCGCCCGGGGGCTCGATGGTCATCCACAGAGGCTCACATAATGAGACGCCCGTCCCACCCGCTTGACATCACCCTCCCGCCGGAGGGAGGGTCAATGCCATGCGCACCCGAATTCTCGTACTTGGAAAGCGCGTCGGCTGAAGCTGGGACCAGCATGTCCCCGCTCAACGCACCCGACGCGCTCCCCTCGCTTGCCTCCCGGCACGAGGGGTTTTTTGTTGCACTGGCAACGTCGAATCTCGTAAAACCCTCCTCGCAAAACCCTCAGCTTCGAGAAGAGAATGCCGATGACCGAGCAGGCCACCGGGGCCCACCATCCGCAGCCGCGGCCCCGTTCCGGCGGACACCAGTCCGCCGCAGTTGAGCACGTCACGGGTGCGCAGTCCCTCATCCGCTCTCTCGAAGAGGTGGGGTGCGACACCGTCTTCGGCATTCCGGGCGGCTGCATCCTCCCGGCGTACGACCCGCTGATGGACTCCAAGAAGGTCCGCCACATCCTGGTCCGCCACGAGCAGGGCGCCGGCCACGCCGCCACCGGCTACGCGCAGGCCACCGGAAAGGTCGGCGTCTGTATGGCCACCTCCGGACCGGGGGCCACGAACCTGGTGACGCCGATCGCCGACGCGCACATGGACTCCGTGCCGCTCGTCGCGATCACCGGCCAGGTCTCCTCCAAGGCGATCGGCACCGACGCCTTCCAGGAGGCGGACATCGTCGGCATCACCATGCCGATCACCAAGCACAACTTCCTGGTCACCAAGGCCGAGGACATCGCCCGGACCATCGCCGAGGCCTTCCACATCGCTTCCACCGGCCGCCCCGGCCCGGTCCTGGTCGACATCGCCAAGGACGCCCTGCAGGCGAAGACCACCTTCTCGTGGCCGCCCAGCCAGGACCTCCCCGGCTACCGGCCGGTCACCAAGCCGCACGCCAAGCAGATCCGCGAGGCCGCCAAGATGATCGCCGCCGCCAAGCGGCCGGTCCTCTACGTCGGCGGCGGCGTCATGAAGTCCGGCGCGACCGCCGAGCTGAAGGTCCTGGCCGAGCTCACCGGCGTCCCGGTCGTCACCACCCTGATGGCCCTCGGCTCCCTCCCGGACAGCCACCCGCAGAACGTCGGCATGCCGGGCATGCACGGCGCCGTCACCGCCGTGACCGCCCTGCAGAAGTCGGACCTGCTGATCGCGCTCGGCACCCGCTTCGACGACCGCGTCACCGGCAAGCTGGACAGCTTCGCCCCCTTCGCCAAGGTCATCCACGCGGACATCGACCCGGCCGAGATCGGCAAGAACCGCGCCGTGGACGTCCCGATCGTCGGTGACGCCCGCGAGGTCATCGCCGACCTGATCCAGGCCGTCCAGGCCGAGGCCAACGACGGCAACGCCGGCGACTACACCGCCTGGTGGAAGGACCTCAACCGCTGGCGCGACACGTACCCGCTGGGCTACGACCTGCCCGAGGACGGCTCGCTCTCCCCTCAGCAGGTCATCGAGCGGATCGGCCAGCTGGCGCCGCAGGGCACCATCTACGCGGCCGGCGTCGGCCAGCACCAGATGTGGGCCTCGCACTTCGTCAACTACGAGGAGCCCCGCACCTGGCTGAATTCCGGCGGCGCCGGAACCATGGGCTACGCGGTCCCCGCCGCGATGGGCGCCAAGGTCGGCATGCCGGAGCGCACCGTCTGGGCGATCGACGGCGACGGCTGCTTCCAGATGACCAATCAGGAACTGGCCACCTGCGCCCTGAACAACATCCCGATCAAGGTCGCGATCATCAACAACGGTGCGCTGGGCATGGTCCGCCAGTGGCAGACCCTGTTCTACAACCAGCGGTACTCCAACACCGTCCTGCACGCGGGCGAGACGGGCACCGACACGGCCGTCGGCTCCCAGCTCGGCGAGTCGGCCGCGCCCCGCATGGGCACCCGCGTCCCGGACTTCGTCAAGCTGTCCGAGGCCATGGGCTGCGTGGCGCTGCGCTGCGAGGACCCGGCCGACCTGGACAAGGTCATCGCCGAGGCCAACGCGATCAACGACCGCCCGGTCGTCGTCGACTTCATCGTCCACGAGGACGCCATGGTGTGGCCGATGGTCGCCGCCGGCACCTCGAACGACGAGGTCATGGCCGCCCGGGGCGTCCGCCCCGACTTCGGCGACAACGAAGACGACTGAGCCGAGAGAGCCCGAGAGAGAGAACGACTCACATGTCCAAGCACACGCTCTCCGTCCTGGTCGAGAACACGCCCGGCATCCTCGCCCGGATCGCCGCACTGTTCTCCCGCCGCGGGTTCAACATCGACTCCCTCGCGGTCGGTGTCACCGAGCACCCCGACATCTCGCGCATCACCATCGTCGTGAACGTCGAGGACCTCCCGCTGGAGCAGGTGACCAAGCAGCTCAACAAGCTGGTCAACGTGCTCAAGATCGTCGAGCTGGAGCACACCAACGCCATCGAGCGGGAACTCGTTCTGGTGAAGGTCCGCGCCGACAACGAGACGCGCTCGCAGATCGTCGAGATCGTCCAGCTGTTCCGCGCCAAGACCGTCGACGTCTCCCCGGAGGCCGTCACCATCGAGGCCACCGGCGGCACCGACAAGCTGGGCGCGATGCTCAAGATGCTGGAGCCCTTCGGCATCAAGGAGCTCGTCCAGTCCGGCACGATCGCCATAGGGCGCGGCGGCCGGTCCATCACGGACCGCAGCCTGCGCGCGCTCGACCGCAGCGCCTGAGCCCGGCCGGGCCGGTGACACCGGCCCGGCCGTGCCCCGCCCGTCCGTTTCTCGCTCGCTCGTATGGCGAGACCGAGAACCACGTATTCCGTTCCCCGCCGTACGGTGGGAGCAACACCAGCGCACCAAGGAGATATCCCAGTGGCCGAGCTGTTCTACGAGAACGACGCCGACCTGTCCATCATCCAGGGCCGCAAGGTCGCGGTCATCGGTTACGGCAGCCAGGGCCACGCCCACGCGCTGTCGCTCCGTGACTCCGGCGTCGACGTCGTCGTCGGCCTGCACGAGGGCTCGAAGTCCAAGGCCAAGGCCGAGGAGCAGGGCCTGAAGGTCCTCCCCGTCGCTGAGGCCGCGGCCTGGGCGAACGTCATCATGATCCTGACCCCGGACCCGCTCCAGGCCGAGATCTACGCCGCGTCGATCGAGTCGCACCTGGAAGAGGGCGACGCGCTCTTCTTCGGCCACGGCTTCAACGTGCGCTACGGCTTCATCAAGCCCCCGGCCAACGTGGACGTGGCCCTGGTCGCGCCCAAGGGTCCGGGTCACCTGGTCCGCCGTCAGTACGAGGAAGGCCGCGGCGTGCCCTGCATCGCCGCCGTCGAGCAGGACTTCACCGGCTCCGCCTTCCAGCTCGCGCTGTCGTACGCGGCCGGCATCGGCGGCACGCGCGCCGGCGTCATCAAGACCACCTTCACCGAGGAGACCGAGACCGACCTGTTCGGTGAGCAGGCCGTTCTCTGCGGTGGTGCCTCCGCGCTGGTGAAGGCCGGTTTCGAGACGCTGACCGAGGCCGGTTACCAGCCCGAGATCGCGTACTTCGAGTGCCTGCACGAGCTGAAGCTCATCGTCGACCTCATGTACGAGGGCGGCCTGGAGAAGATGCGCTGGTCGGTCTCCGAGACCGCCGAGTGGGGCGACTACATCACCGGTCCCCGCATCATCACGGACGCCACCAAGGCCGAGATGAAGAAGGTCCTCGCGGAGATCCAGAGCGGCGAGTTCGCCAACACCTGGATGGCCGAGTACAAGGCCGGCCTGCCGAAGTACAACGCGTACAAGAGCGCCGACGAGGCGCACCTGCTCGAGACCACCGGCAAGAAGCTCCGCAAGCTGATGAGCTGGGTCGACAACGACGAGAGCTGATCCGCGGCGCCGCGGGGCCGGGACACACCGTCCCGGCCCCGCGGCACACGGACCCGGGCACCCGTACGGAGGGCCTCGCCGGGGCCCGCTTGTCCACCCCGGCCAATCTCGTGCGGGTGATCCTTCCGTACAGGCGGAATTCCCTCCCGGATCCGCCACTACACTGCTCAACACAACGCGTCAGGCCCACAGTGTCGTGCGTCTTCCACGCGGCTACCCCCTCCACCGCCTGCGGCCGTCGGGACGGCCGTCCGCACTGGACTTGTGAGGATGACCCACGTGAGCTCGAAACCTGTCGTACTCATCGCCGAAGAGCTGTCGCCCGCCACCGTGGAGGCGCTCGGCCCGGACTTCGAGATCCGTCACTGCAACGGCGCCGACCGCGCGGAGCTGCTCCCCGCGATCGTCGACGTCGACGCGATCCTGGTCCGCTCCGCGACCAAGGTCGACGCCGAGGCCATCGCCGCGGCCAAGAAGCTGAAGGTCGTCGCCCGCGCCGGCGTCGGTCTGGACAACGTCGACGTCTCGTCCGCCACCAAGGCCGGCGTGATGGTCGTGAACGCTCCGACCTCCAACATCGTCACCGCCGCCGAGCTGGCCTGCGGCCTGCTCGTCGCGACGGCCCGCAACATTCCGCAGGCCAACACCGCCCTGAAGAACGGCGAGTGGAAGCGGAACAAGTACACGGGCGTCGAGCTCAGCGAGAAGACCCTCGGTGTCGTCGGCCTCGGCCGCATCGGTGTCCTGGTCGCGCAGCGCATGTCGGCCTTCGGCATGAAGATCGTCGCGTACGACCCCTACGTGCAGCCCGCGCGCGCCGCCCAGATGGGCGTCAAGATGCTGACGCTCGACGAGCTGCTCGAGGTCGCCGACTTCATCACCGTGCACCTGCCCAAGACCCCCGAGACCCTCGGTCTCATCGGGGACGAAGCCCTGCACAAGGTCAAGCCGTCCGTCCGCATCGTCAACGCCGCCCGCGGCGGGATCGTGGACGAGGCCGCGCTGTACTCGGCCATCAAGGAGGGCCGCGTCGCCGGCGCCGGCCTCGACGTGTACGCGAAGGAGCCCTGCACGGACTCCCCGCTGTTCGAGCTCGACCAGGTCGTCTGCACCCCGCACCTCGGCGCGTCCACGGACGAGGCCCAGGAGAAGGCCGGTGTCTCGGTCGCCAAGTCGGTGCGCCTCGCGCTCGCCGGCGAGCTCGTGCCCGACGCGGTCAACGTCCAGGGCGGCGTCATCGCCGAGGACGTCCGTCCCGGCCTGCCGCTCGCCGAGAAGCTCGGCCGCATCTTCACCGCGCTGGCCGGCGAGGTCGCGGTCCGCCTCGACGTCGAGGTCTGCGGCGAGATCACCCAGCACGACGTCAAGGTGCTCGAACTCTCCGCGCTCAAGGGTGTCTTCGAGGACGTCGTCGACGAGACGGTCTCCTACGTCAACGCCCCGCTCTTCGCGCAGGAGCGCGGGGTCGAGGTCCGCCTGACCACCTCCTCGGAGTCCCCGGACCACCGCAACGTGGTGACCGTCCGCGGCACCCTGTCGGACGGCCAGGAGGTCTCGGTCTCCGGCACGCTCGTGGGCCCCAAGCACCTCCAGAAGATCGTCGGCATCGGCGAGTACGACGTGGACCTGGCGCTCGCCGACCACATGGTCGTCCTGCGCTACGCCGACCGCCCGGGCGTGGTCGGCGCCGTCGGCCGCATCCTCGGCGAGGCCGGCCTCAACATCGCGGGCATGCAGGTCGCCCGCGCCGAAGAGGGCGGCGAGGCCCTCGCGGTCCTCACCGTCGACGCCGAGGCCCCGGTGAACGTCCTCGCGGACATCGCCGCCGAGATCGGCGCCGTCTCGGCCCGTACGGTCAGCCTCGGCTGACGCTGCGGCTGCGGACACGCGCGAAGGGCCCGGGGGAGACCCCCGGGCCCTTTCGTGTGTCCTGCCCCTTCGGGCGTTCCTACGCCGCTCAGTGCGCGAGGGCTTCGCCGGCCGCCGCCCGCTCCGCCGCGGCCGGGGCCTGCGCTCCGCGGCCCCGGAGCAGGGCCGCGGCGAGCACCGCCGCCGCGAGGAGCAGGACCGTACCGCCCCAGGCCGCGTACTGCATTCCGTGGACGAAGGCCTCCCGGGCCGCGGCCAGGACCTGCCCGCCGGCCGCGCCGCCGAGCCCCTGGGCGGTGGCCACGGCCCCGCCGAGGGTCTCCCGTACGGCGGGCTCGGAGCCGGCCAGGTCGGAGCGGTAGACGGCCGTGCCCAGGCTGCCGAGGACGGCCATCCCGAGGGCGCCGCCGAACTCCTGGCCGGTCTCCAGCAGGGAGGCGGCGGAGCCGGCCTTCTCGGCGGGGGCGGAGCCGAGCGCCATGTCGGAGACCAGGGACATCACGGTGACGATGCCGGCGGCCAGCACCCCGGCTCCGGCGAGCAGCAGCCACAGCGAGTCGGTGCCCACCAGGCTGATCAGGGTGAACCCGGCGGCGGCGAGGACGAAGCCGCCGGAGACGACGTGGGCCCGGTCGGTCTTCTGGGCGAGGACCGCGCCGACGGGGGCGGCGGCGCCGATGAGGACCGAGGGCGCGAGGCTCCAGAGGGCGGCTTCCAGGGTGCCCATGCCGAGCACCGACTGCAGGTACTGGGTGGTGAAGTAGGCCGAGCCCATCATGGCGAAGGCGGCGACGGTGTTCAGGCCGATGCCGGCGCCGAAGCCGCGCCCCCGGAAGAGGGCCCGGGAGACCATGGCGTCGCCGCGGGTGCGCTGGCGGCGGACGAAGAGGTACCCGAAGGCCAGGCCGGCGGCGATGCAGCCGGCGTACAGCGGGGTGAAGCCCTCGGCGGCGATCTCCTTGAGGCCGTAGACCACCGGCAGCACGGCCGCCATCGACAGCGGCACGCTCAGCAGGTCGAAGCGGCCGGGCGCCGGGTCCTTGAACTCGGGGACCAGCACGGGGACCAGGACCAGCAGGAGCAGCATCGCGGGCACGTTGATCAGGAAGACGGAGCCCCACCAGAAGTGGTTGAGCATCACGCCGCTCATGACCGAGCCGAGGGCGACGCCGCCGGTCATGGCGCCGGACCAGATCGCGATGGCCTTGCCGCGCTGCTTGTCGTCCTGGAAGAGGTTGCGGACCAGGGCCAGCGTGGACGGCATCAGGGTCGCGCCGCCGATTCCGAGCAGGACGCGGGCCGCGATGAGCATGTCGGCGCTGGTGGCGTAGGCCGCGGCGACGGAGGCCAGTCCGAAGGCCGCCGCTCCGATCAGCAGCAGCTTGCGGCGGCCGATCCGGTCGCCGAGCGAGCCCATCGTGATGAGCAGGCCCGAGAGGGCGAAGGCGTAGCTGTCGAAGATCCAGAGCTGCTGCGTGGCGCTGGGGTCGAGCTCCCGGGTGATGGCCGGGATGGCGAAGTAGAGGACGGAGACGTCCATCGAGACCAGGAGCAGGGGGAGCACGAGAACGGTGAAGGCGATCCATTCCCGGCGACCGGCGGGGCGTGCTGCGGGGTTCGTCATGAGCAGCAATGTACAAGCGTCATAAACGTCTGTCTAGTACGGATGTATAGAACGATTGTGTAGGACGTTTGTCTTGGACGGACGTCTTGGCTACCGTGAAGCCATGGGACATCGCGAGGATTTGCTGGAAGGCGCCAAGAAGTGCCTGGTCGAGAAGGGTTTCGTGGGCACGACCGCCCGCGACATCGTCAAGGCCTCGGGTGCGAACCTGGCCTCGATCGGCTACCACTACGGCTCCAAGGACGCCCTCATGACGGAGGCGTTCATCGCCGTCATGCAGGACTGGGGTGACCGGTTCACCACCGGGGTGGAGGGAGAGGGCGGCTCGCTGGAGCGCTTCCGCTCGGTCTGGGACGGGGTGCACGCCGAACACGAGGAGTCGGCCCCGGTATGGGCGGCCAGCATGGAGGTCGCGCTCGCCCGGGACCGGCTCCCGGAGCTGCGCACACTGCTCGCCGCCTCGCAGGGGGAGGGCCGCAAGGGGCTGATCGCGATGTTCACCGGAGTGCCGGAGGAGGAGCTGACGGAGGAGGACCTGCGGACCACCGGGGCCTTCTACCAGGCCCTGCTGAACGGGTTCATGCTCCAGTGGCTCTTCGACCCCGCGTCGGCCGCGACTCCCGCGGACCTGACCGAGGGAATGCGGCGGGCGGTGGAGACCATGACGAAGACGGCCCCGCCGGCCGGGGGGTAACCGGAGCCGGAACCGCCGCCGCGGCGCCCGCGTCCCAGCCCCGGACCGGCCCGGCCTGAGGGGGAGTCATGAGACGTGCGGTGACGTGGGTTGCGGTGTTGCTCGGGGTGCTCGTGGTGACCGGATGCGGAGAGGCGGGCGCCCCCCGGGCTGTCACCGCGCCCCGACTCCGGCCCCGCATGGAGGAGGTGGCGCGCGCCTGGGAGGGCTCGGCCGAACTCAAGGAGTGGCGCGAGGGGTTCCACCTCCTCCAGGAGCCGGTGACGCTGCCGTCGGACGCCTTCCACGACGGGAACGACAAGACCGCCTACACGGAGCAGAACTTCGCCCTGCGCGGCGAACTGCCCGCGCGGGGCGCCGCCCCCGCCCTGATCCGCTGGGCCGACGGCGCCACCCTGGAGGCCACCGCGCTGAGCGCGAGCGACGCGTACCGGGAGCTCACCGGCGGGGCGCCCACCCGCGAGCGCCCGCTGACCGTCACCGGCGCCCGCTTCGGCGACCTGAGCGTGAAGACCAGCCGCGGGCCGGCCCTGGTCCCGGCGTGGTTCTTCGACCTTGAGGGGTACGGGGAGCCGCTCGTCCGGGTCGCCCTGGCCGACGCCCGGCCGGCCGAGCCGCCGATCGGGCCGCTGGACCCGGCCGCTGGCGCCACCTCGGTGATGGACCACGGACCCGCGGACCGCACCTCCACGGAGTTCACCGTGGGCGCCGGACACGGGGCCTGTGACGGCGGGGTCGCCGTCGACGTGCTGGAAGGCACCGACACCGTGGTCCTCGGCGGCCGGATCCTGCCGGGGAAGGAGGTCGCCGAGGGCGGAGGGTGCCCCGCGGTCCTGCTCCGGGCGACGGTCCCGGTCGCGCTCACCCGGCCGCTCGGAGACCGCGTGCTGGTCGACGCGGTGTCCGGTGCGGCGATCGGCCTGTCGCGCAGCCGGGCGAGCTGACCGGCGCGAGCCCCTGCGGGGCCGGGGCCGCCCGGCCCCGCCCCGTCAGCCGTGCAGGCGGGTGGCCTTGAGGGCCATGTGCAGGAGCAGGCGGTCCTCGCCCTCGTCCAGGTCGAGCCCCGTCAGCTGCTCCACCCGGGACAGCCGGTAGTACAGGGTCTGGCGGTGGATCCCCAGGGCCGCCGCCGCGCGGCCCGCCTGGCCGGCGCAGTCCAGGAACACCTCGGCCGTCCGGGCCAGTTCGGGATTGGCCGGGCCGCGCAGGGCGCGGGTCACCGGGTCGTCCAGGGCCTCCTCGGCGACGGAGGCGAGCATCCGGTAAGGCCCGATCGCGGACCACTGCGCCACCGGCCCGAGCCGCGGCCCGGCGGCTGCGGCCCGGGCGGCTGCGGTGGCCTGCTGCCAGGCGGCGGGCAGCGCGGTGAGCGCCCGCACGGGGTCGGACACCCCGGCGGTCGGCCCGCCCCGGCCGGAGCCCGGGCCGCCGGAGCCGGAACCGCCGGAGCCGCCCGCGGAGCCACCGGCGGCGGCCGGCGCGGTACGCCCTGCCCGGGAGCCGGCGTCCGAGCCGCCCCCGGAGCCGCCCCCGGAGCCCGCACCGCCGCCCGCACCGCCGCCCGCACCGCCGCCCGCCGCGGGCCGGCCCGCGCGGGTGCCCGGTCGGGCCGGCGGGACGGGGCCGCCGGGGACGGGGCCGCCGGAACCAGGGGCTCCTGGGCCGGCCGCGCCCGGGAGCAGCCGGGAGATCGCCGTCAGGGCCGGAGCCAGCGGGTCCGCGCCGCGCAGCCGGACCAGGACGGCGAGGGAGGGCCGGCCCGCCGGGGCGCCGTCGCCCGGGCGGGGCTCCTGCGCGCCGGCCCCCCGCCAGGGGACCACGCACACGGCCGCCGCTCCCGGGACCGAAGCCGGGGCCTCGCCGGACCACGGGCTCACGCAGACCGCGGCGTGCGGCCCCTCGGCGCCCGGACCGAGTGCCACCCGTAGGGCGGCCACCGCCATGTCCTGCTGCCAGCCGCGCCCGGCGGTGAGCACCGCGAGGAACTCCCGGGACAGGTCGGCCCCCGCCCGGGCCTCCTCCGCGAGCAGCAGCCCGATCCGCTGGGCCACCTCCATGGCGGCGGCCAGGGACTCCGCGTCGGGGCCGGGCTCCCGGTCGAGGAGCCACACGTAGCCCTGGACGATCCCGCGGTGGCGCACCGGCAGGCAGACGCGCCCCCGGAAGACGCCGGCGTCCGGGGCCGCCGGGATCCTGACGGGTCCGGTGGCGCGGGCGATGCCGAAGCCCTCGAACCAGGACCGGACGGCCGCCGTCGACTGGCGGGTCAGGATCGAGCGGGTCCGTACGGGGTCCATCGCCAGATCGTCTTCGCTGTCGTGCGCGCCGAAGGCGATGAGGCGGAAGTCCCGGTTCTCCAGCGTCGCCGGAGCGCCGAGCAGCGCCGAAATCTCGTCCACCAGGTCCTGGTAATCGCCCTTCACCCGCACATTCTCCCACCCTCGCGACCGCCCTTCAGACAGATGTATGAGATCCGGGCCACGGATGCGTGACAGCTGTCGATGGCAGAGGATCGGGGAGATCCCTAGGTTTCACGGTGGTTTTACTTGCGTTTTCCTTATGGCCTCCGTCGTCCCGGCGCGGGCTGAATGTCTCCTTCTGTCCGCCCCCGTTGGAGGTACCCCGTGCTGGGTCCCGCGATCCTCGCCGCCTCGCGCAGCGACAAGATGCGCCGAATCGTCTCTGCCGCCCCGGTGACCAAGCCCGTGGTGAACCGGTTCATCCCCGGTGAGACGGTCGACCAGGTCATCCCGATCGTCGAGGACCTGACGGGCAAGGGCCTGGAGGTGACCCTCGACGTCGTCGGCGAGGACATCACCACCGTGGAGCAGTCCCACGCCGCGCGCGACGCGTACCTCGACCTCATCGAGCAGCTCGCCCACCTGGGCCTCGGCGAGACCGTCGAGATGTCGGTGAAGCTCTCCATGTTCGGCCAGGCGCTGGAAGGCGGCCACGAGCTGGCCCTCGCCAACGTCCGCCCGGTCGTCGAGGCCGCCGCCGCCATCGGCACCACCGTGACCCTGGACGCCGAGGACCACACCACCCTCGACTCGATGTTCGCCATCCACGAGGAGCTGCGCCGCGAGCACCCGCAGACCGGCTGCGTGATCCAGGCGTACCTCTTCCGCACCGAGGCCGACGCCCGCCGGCTGGCCGCGGCCGGCAGTCGCGTCCGCATCGTGAAGGGCGCCTACAAGGAGCCCGCCGAGGTCGCGTACCAGGACAAGGCCGAGATCGACAAGGCGTACGTCCGCATCCTGAAGATCCTGATGGAGGGCGAGGGCTACCCGATGATCGGGTCCCACGACCCGCGCCTGATCGCCATCGGCCAGGAGCTCGCCCGCCAGGCCGGCCGCAAGCTGGACGAGTACGAGTTCCAGATGCTGTACGGCATCCGCAGCGAGGAGCACCTGCGGCTGGCCGCCGAGGGCCACCGGATGCGCGTCTACACGGCCTACGGAACCGACTGGTACGGCTACTTCATGCGGCGCCTCGCGGAGAAGCCGGCCAACCTGCTCTTCTTCCTCCGCTCGATGATCACCAAGAACTAGGCCCTCCCACTAGCTCAAGGAGCACCCCGCATCATGGACGCTGTAACCCAGGTCCCCGTGCCGGTCAACGAGCCGGTCCACTCGTACGCCCCCGGCACCCCGGAGCGCGCGCGCCTCGAAACGCAGCTGAAGCAGCTGTCCGAGAACCCGGTCGACCTCCCGATGACGATCAACGGCGTCAAGCGGATGGGCGGCGGCGAGCGCTTCGACGTCGTGCAGCCGCACGACCACAAGTCGGTCCTCGGCACCTACGCGAACGCCACCGCGGCCGACGCCCAGGAGGCCGTCGACGCCGCCCTGGCCGCCGCCCCGGCCTGGCGCGCGATGTCCTTCGACGACCGCGCCGCGATCATCCTGCGCGCCGCCGAGCTGCTGTCCGGCCCGTGGCGCGAGAAGCTGGCCGCGTCCACGATGCTGGGCCAGTCGAAGACCGCGCAGCAGGCCGAGATCGACACCCCGTGCGAGCTCGTCGACTTCTGGCGCTTCAACGTCCACTTCGCCCGCCAGATCCTGGCCGAGCAGCCGGTCGCGAACTCCGCCGGCGTGTGGAACCGCAGCGACCACCGCCCGCTCGAGGGCTTCGTCTACGCGATCACCCCCTTCAACTTCACGGCCATCGCGGGCAACCTCCCCACCGCCCCGGCCCTGATGGGCAACGTGGTCGTGTGGAAGCCGTCCCCGACGCAGACCCACTCCGCGGTCCTCCTGATGGAGCTGCTGGAGGAGGCCGGCCTGCCGAAGGGCGTCATCAACCTGGTGACGGGCGACGGCATCGCCGTCTCCGAGGTGGCGCTGACCCACCCGGAGCTCGCGGGCATCCACTTCACCGGTTCGACCAAGACCTTCCAGTACCTGTGGAAGACGGTCGGCAACAACATCGAGCACTACAAGTCCTACCCGCGCCTGGTCGGCGAGACCGGCGGCAAGGACTTCGTCGTCGCGCACCCGTCCGCGGACCGCGCGATCCTGAAGACCGCCCTGACCCGCGGCTCCTTCGAGTACCAGGGCCAGAAGTGCTCGGCGTCCTCGCGCGCCTACGTCCCGGCCTCGATCTGGAACGACGGCTTCAAGGAGGCCTTCGCGGCCGAGGTCGACGGCATCACCATGGGTGACGTCCGCGACCTGACGAACTTCATCGGCGCCGTCATCGACGAGCGTTCCTTCGCGAAGAACAAGGCCGCGATCGACCGCGCGAAGGCCGACCCGACCTGCGAGATCGTCGCCGGCGGCACGTACGACGACTCCGAGGGCTACTTCGTCCGCCCGACGGTCATCGCGTGCACGGACCCCGGGAACGAGGTCTTCACGACCGAGTACTTCGGCCCGATCCTGGCCGTCCACGTCTACGAGGACGCGGAGTTCGACGCGATGCTGGCCCAGATGGAGTCCGTCTCGGCGTACGCCCTGACCGGCGCCGTCATCGCGCAGGACCGCTACGCGGCGGCCGACGCGATGGAGAAGCTCCGCTTCGCCGCGGGCAACTTCTACATCAACGACAAGTCGACCGGCGCCGTCGTCGGCCAGCAGCCCTTCGGCGGCGGCCGCGCCTCGGGCACCAACGACAAGGCCGGCGCGGCCTCGAACCTGATGCGCTGGACCTCGACCCGCTCCATCAAGGAGACCCTGGTCCCGCCGACCGAGTACGGCTACCCCCACATGGGCTGACCGTCCCGGTCCCACTGAACCCCGCCCCCGTTCCGGTACCCCCAAGTCCGGAGCGGGGGCGGTTTCATGCCCGGCGGCCGTGGCGCGCCGCTACGGGACGAGCACGACCTTGCCGAGGTTGCGGCGCTGCTCGATCAGGGCGTGCGCCCGGGCCGCCTCGGCAAGGGGGATCTCCTCGTGCACGGCGGTGCGCAGGGTGCCCGCGTCGCGCAGTTCCCACAGGTCGCGGCGCCAGCGCTCGTACAGCTCGGGCTTGCCGAAGGCGATGGCCCGCATCTGGAAGCCGATCACCGAGGCGCCGCGGACCAGCAGCTCGTACGCCTCCACCGTGCCGCCGCCGGAGCCGAAGGCCACCAGCCGGCCGCCGGTCGCCAGGGCCCGGACGGCGGGGCCGAGCAGGTCGCCGCCGACGCCGTCGAGGACGACGTCGTACGGGCCTCCCCACGCGGTGTCCCCGTACAGGACGACCTCGTCGGCGCCCAGGCCCCGTACGAAGTCCGCCTTGTCGGCGCTGCTGACGGCGGCGACCACGCGCCCCGCCCGGCCTGCCCTGGCGAACTGCAGGGCGAGCGTCCCCACGGCGCTGGCGGCGGCCGTGACCAGCACCGACTCCCCGGGCTGCACGTGCGCGGCCTCGTAGGCCCCGCGGGCCACCAGCCCGCTGCGGACCAGGGCGACCGCCTCGACGGCGCTCGCGCCGTCCGGGATCCGGGAGGCCATCGCGGCGTTCAGGACGGCGAACTCGGCGTAGGCGTGGGCGAAGCACAGACCCGTGACGCGGTCGCCGGCGGCGAGGGCGGTGACGCCTTCGCCGGTGGCGACGACCCGCCCGGCGATCTCGCCGCCGATGGGCGCCGGTTCGGCGGCCTCCCGCACCTTGCGGACGGTCGGCAGGGTCACCCCGACGGCCTCGGTCCGTACGAGCACCTCACCGGGTCCCGGAGCGGGCACGGCGGCCTCCTCGGCGAACAGGGCCTCGGGGCCGCCGTTGACCTCGTAGCGGATGCGGAGCAAGGGGGACCTCCCGTTGTGGATCTTGTGCGAGGTCCACGGTAACTCCGGCCGCCCGCGCCCCTAGACCTCCACCAAGACCTGGTCCAGGGACTTGCGGACCAGGTCAGGGACCTCGCAGTCGTCCGCCGGGTAGCCGACCGGGACGACCGCGAAGGCCTTCTCGTTCTCCGGGCGGTTCAGGACGTGGGAGAGGAAGCGCATCGGGCTCGGCGTGTGGATCAGGGCCGCCAGGCCCGAGAGGTGGAGGGCGGACAGGAGCATGCCGACCGCGATGCCGACCGACTCGTCGACGTAGTAGTGCTTGTGCTTCGTGCCGTCCTCGCCGAGCCAGTAGCGCTGCTGGAAGACTACGATCAGGGCCGGGGCGTCGGTGAGGTGGGTCTTCACGGCGTCCGTGCCGATGGGGCGCAGGGCGGCGAGCCACTCGTCGCCGAGGCGGCCGTCGTAGGAGAGCTGCTCCTCCTGCTCGGCGGCCGCGCGGATCTGCGCCCGTACGGCCGGGTCCTTGACGAGGACGAAGGTCCACGGCTGCTGGTGGGCGCCGGAGGGCGCGGTCGCGGCGCACGCGATGGCGTCCCGGACGACCTGCTCGGGCACCGGGTCGGCGGAGAAGTGGCGTACGGTCCTGCGCTCGTCCATCCGCGTACGGAGCTCGGCGGCCCGCGCGAGGGACTCGGGCGCCGGCATCCGCTCGGGGCGGTAGGGGGCGGGACGGTACGGCTGGCCGTGGATCGGGGTCCACTGCTGGGTATCGGGAGACATGGGGCGAGTCTGCCGAGCCAATGGTCCAGACCGCCAGAGTCGCGTCGGCCCGATTCGGCCGGTGGGCGATATTTCATGTCCGCATAGCGGATACGAGTGGTGGGGGAGCCCGCTTGGTACGGTCCCGGGATGGGTGACGAGGACACGGGAAGCGCGGGCGCCGTCTCGCTGCGGCACACCGCGCAACTCGGCGAGGGGGAGCTGCGCCGGGTGCGGGAGCTGCTCGATGCCGCCTTCGAGGGGGACTTCGGGGACGAGGACTTCGAGCACGCGCTCGGCGGGATGCACGCGCTCGTGTACGAGGGCCGGGAACTCGTCGCGCACGGCAGCGTCGTGCAGCGGCGGGTGCTGCACCGGGGGCGGGCCCTGCGCACCGGCTACGTGGAGGCCGTGGCCGTGCGGGCCGACCGGCGCCGGCGCGGGCTCGGCGGCGTGGTGATGGAGGCGGCCGAGGGGGTCCTCGCGCGGGCCTACGTGCTCGGCGCGCTCAGCGCCTCCGACGCCGGGGCCCGGCTGTACGCGGGCCGCGGCTGGCGGGTGTGGGGCGGGGAGATCGGGGTGCTCGGGCCCGGCGGGCCCGAGCGGCTGCCCGAGGAGGAGGGGTCGACGTACGTCTGGGCGCCGCCCGGCGGGGTCCGGCTCGTCCGGGTCGGTGTGCAGGTCGGAGTATTCGTCCCAGGAGTCGAGGGTGTCCTCGGCTTCCCGC